>JBCCYI010000046.1:0-22989 GCA_039189975.1 Pseudomonadota bacterium | reverse complement strand
GCGCGTCAAGCAATACCCGCACCAGTTCTCCGGCGGCATGCGCCAGCGCGTTGTTATCGCGCTCGCGCTCTGCTCGGAGCCCGAGGTCATCATCGCCGACGAGCCGACCACCGCGCTCGATGTGTCGATCCAGGCGCAGATCCTCGATCTGATCAAGGAGCTAGCCCGCGAGCGTCAGGTGGGCGTGATCCTGATCACCCACGACATGGGCGTCATCGCCGACACGACCGACACGGTCACCGTGATGTATCGCGGCGAGGTCGTCGAGAGCGGGCCGACGGAGCGCGTTCTTGGCGCGCCGGAGCACGAGTACACCAAGTCGCTCATCGCCGCCGTCCCGCGCCCGACGATGCGGGTGCGCCGCTTCCCGCAGCTGTCTTATGGCGGACGCCAGATCGAGTTCAAGATCGAGGATCTCGCACGCAACTGGAAGGCCCCGCAAAAGTCTCAATCCGGGACGCTGCTGAGTGTCCAGGGCATCACCAAGCGGTTCCTTGAGAAGCGCGCGCTGCTGCCCTCGCGGCGCACATGGTTCACCGCGGTCGACAGCGTCAGCTTCGACATTCAGGATGGCGAGGTCTTTGGCCTCGTGGGCGAGAGCGGCTCCGGCAAGTCGACCGTGGCGCGCATGATCGCCGCGCTCTACGCGGTCGATGGGGGCAGCATCCTCTTTGACGGCACGGATGTGGCGGCCCAGAGCGGGGCGGAGCTGCAGGCCTATCGCCGCCAGATCCAAATGATCTTTCAGGACCCGTTTTCGAGCCTCAACCCGCGCATGCGCGTCGACGCGATCATCGCGGAGCCCGTCCTGCATCACCGCCTCCTTGAAGGTGCTGCCGTGCAGGCCCGGGTGGACGAGCTCCTGGAGCGCGTCGGCCGCGGCGCCGAGGCCGGGCGGCGCTACCCGCACGAGTTCTCGGGCGGCCAGCGCCAGCGGATCTCGATCGCCCGCGCTCTCGCCACGCAGCCGCGCTTTCTCATTTGCGACGAGCCGACCTCGGCGCTCGACGTGTCGATCCAAGCGCAGATCCTCAACATCTTGAAGGACCTGCAGGAGCACCTCGGCCTCACGATGCTCTTCATCAGCCACGACCTCCCGGTCGTCCGTCAGATGTGCAACCGCATCGGAGTGATGAAGAACGGCAAGCTCGTCGAAGTCTCCACGACCGATGAGCTTTTCGAGGCCCCGAAGCATCCCTATACGCAGGAACTCCTGAGCCTGATGCCGCGCCTGGAAGGGCTCTCCATGGAAGGTCTGAAGTCTGAGATCGTCTGACGCGTCGCCCGCATTCCTGGAGACAGGCTGACAAAGAGCCTCTGCGCTCTGTCCAAGCGCGTCATGGCGTTAACCCATCCATTTCCTCAGCTTTGCCTAAAATACGATTCGCTTGCTATGCTGCCCCTTGGGGAAGCTGCTGTGCGAGGAACAATGGTGCGTGCATTACACGAGATCCTGTTAAACGATCTGGAGAACCCGCCGGGGCTGACGCCCCTCTTTGGCGAAGCCGAGCGCGAAAGCGTTCTGTTTGAGCGCATGCGCACGGAACGGCTCCTCGCCGGACAGGCACTGCAGAACGTCACTGCGCTGCTGGCCTGCATGTCGTCCAATCTCACGGAGCACGCCAACGGCACCCTCACGGCGGAACAGTTGGTCGAAGAGATCGACCATGCGCTCCGGGCGCTCCGGGCGGAGCTGACCTATGACGAGAGCAAGGCGCTGACGTCCGACACAGCGGCTCCCGTCATTACGATGTAATTCTGGCACCGCGCCGCGCGCTTTCTGCCGCGCGGCAGAGCAAATGGGAGCCGGAGCGCCCCAAGAGAAGGCAGAATGGCGAGATGCAGGCCACTTTCCCGCGCGCTGTGGTCGCAGATCCGTGGGCAGGCTTGCGCCGTCGCGCGGCTCCGTTACGGTTTCGAAGTCCTCTGGCACAGGAACGAAAAGTAGGGCCGTCATGCAATTGCGTGGAAAGGACCCTTTGTGCGCGCACTCCCACGACGGCCCGGCGCCCAACGTCGGCAAGATCGTCGCCGCGTGCGCAGTTCTACCTGACAGGAGAGACAGACCCATGTTCCGCTCAACCTCCGGTGCGCCCCTACCGGGCCATCTTATCCGTTCTGCCGAAACAGCCCGTGCCGCGGGCGACACGCTCTCGCGGCGAGAGTTCCTCGCCACAGCAACCGCTTTCGGTGCGTCTGCCGCAACAGCGTATGCCATGCTGGGCCTCAGCGCGCCCGCGCAAGCGCAGGGCACTCCGACCCGAGGCGGCAGCTGCCGCATCCAGGGGGAGCTGCGCGCGATGAAGGATCCGCGTACCTTCGATTTCAACATGCTGGCCAATTTTTCCAGGGGCTGGCTCGAGTATCTCGCGCAATATGAAAACGATGGCACGATCACGCCCAAGCTTCTGGAGAGTTGGGAGGTCAGCGACGACGCGAGCGTTTACACACTCCGTGTCCGACCCGGTGTGCAGTGGAACAACGGCACCCCCTTCACCGCCGCCGACGTCGCGCGCAACATCGAACGGATGTGCGAACGGGATTTTGAGGGCAATTCGATGGCCTCTCGTTTCGGTGTCATGATCGACGATGCCACCAGCCGCGCTATTCCCGGTGTGATCGAGGTGGTCGACGACCTGACCGTGCGGCTGAACCTGCCCGGTCCGGACATCTCGATCATCCCGAGCCTTGCGGAATATCCCGCCGCGATCGTGCCCGAGGGGTTTGACGCAGAGACCATGCTCGATACGCCGATCGGCACGGGTCCCTACCTGCCTGCCGAGTATACGCCGGGCGTCGCGGGCAGGCTCGTCCGCAATACGGATCACAGCTGGTGGGACGCGGACAACGGCGCCTTCATGGATGAGATTAACTTCACCGATTTCGGAGTGGATCCCGCGTCGTTCTTCAATGCCGCGGAGAGCGACGAAGTCGATGCCGTCCACGCGACCGAGGGGGAGTTCGTCTTTATCTTTCGCGACATCGCCGGGTGGCGCGAGAACGAGGTCGTGTCTGCGGGCACCATTCTTGCACGACCCAAGCAAACCCAGCCGCCCTATGACGACGTTCGTGTGCGAAAGGCGCTTGCCCTCGCCGTCAACAACGCCACCGTGCTAGAGCTCGGGTATTCGGGCCTTGGCGAAGTTGCCGAAAACCACCACGTCTGCCCGATTCACCCCGAATATGCCGATATCGGCCCCGCCCCCTACGACCCGGAGCAAGCCGCCGCGCTCATGGCGGAAGCCGGGCAGGCCGAATACGAGCACGATTTGATCTCGCTTGAAGGTGGATTTTGGCGCGATACGGCGGACGCCATTGGCGCACAGATCCGCGATGCCGGCATACCGCTCAAGCGGACTGTCTATCCGTCGAGCTCCTTTTGGAACAATTGGGCGGATTACCCCTTCTCCGTGACCAACTGGAACCACCGCGCTTTGGGCGTCACCACCTTGGCAATTGCCTACCGCTCGGGAGAGCCGTGGAATGAAGCGAGCTTTGCCAACGGCGATTTTGACACCCTCGTCACCCAGGCCCTGGGCGAGCCGGACCTCGAAGCGCGCCGCGCGCTGATGGCTCAGGCACAGCAGATCATGGTAGACGAAGGGGTGATTATCCAACCCTATTGGCGGTCGATGTACAACAATTGCAAAGAAGACCTCATGGGCTACGACGTGCATGTCGCGCAGGAGATCCGCATCGATCGACTGTATTGGGCCTGAGCCCCTTTCGTGCGTTAGGGAGGTCTGACACGATAAAGAGGTGCGCATGGCGAGCGGGCATTACGTGTCTTGGCTGCCTGCGCTCCCTTCAAGACTGAACGCAAGCACCCGAAGGTCTCGTTGCACTGGTCCGCTTCTGAGCGGGAAAGAGCTCGGGCCCCGGCGAGCTGCGACTGCCTCTCGAGCCGTAGCCAGAGAGGCAACAACGCAACACGCACCGACCTCATCATCGCGTCCAGCGTCGGTCCGGGCGCGATTTTTCGTACGAAAAATCGGTCACAGATTAGTATCGGTAGTGCTCCGGCTTATAGGGGCCCTCTGGCGTGATACCAATATAGGACGCCTGGTCGGGATCTAGCTCGGTAAGTTTGACGCCAATACGGGCGAGATGCAGCCGCGCCACTTTTTCATCCAAATGCTTTGGTAGCACATGGACGGCATTGTCGTACTGGTCTGCCTTGGACCAAAGCTCAATTTGCGCAAGCACTTGGTTGGTAAAGGACGCGGACATCACAAAGGACGGATGTCCCGTCGCATTGCCCAGGTTGAGCAAGCGCCCTTCACTGAGCAAGATGATCCGGTTTCCCGATGGCATCTCCACCATGTCGACCTGCTCTTTGATATTCGTCCATTTGTGATTCTTGAGCTGAGCAACCTGAATCTCATTGTCGAAATGGCCAATGTTCCCAACAATCGCCATGTCCTTCATCTCGCGCAGATGCTCGAGCCGGATCACATCGCGGTTGCCTGTCGCCGTGATAAAAATGTCCGCACTGGAGATGACATCTTCCAGGGTCGTTACCTGAAAGCCATCCATCGCAGCCTGCAAGGCGCAGATCGGGTCGGCTTCCGTCACGATCACTCGGGCGCCCGCACCCGCCAATGACGCTGCCGATCCCTTGCCGACATCCCCATAGCCGCAAACGACTGCCGTCTTGCCCGCCATCATCGTATCGGTCGCACGCCGGATACCGTCGACGAGGGATTCCTTGCAGCCGTATTTATTGTCGAACTTCGACTTCGTGACGCTGTCATTCACATTGAACGCCGGGAACGGCAGGTGGCCCTTTTCCATCATCTTGTAGAGCCGCATGACGCCGGTCGTCGTCTCTTCACTCACGCCCCGGATCGCAGCGCGCTGGCGCACAAACCATCCCGGGCTCGCAGCCAACCGTTTGCGGATCTGGGCGAACAGCGCCTCCTCTTCCTCTGAGGTTGGCACGGAGATGAGGTCGGTTTCGCCTTCCTCAACGCGGGCGCCCATCAAGACGTAGAGCGTCGCATCCCCGCCATCGTCGAGGATCATGTTGGCCGTGCCATCCTCGAACTGGAAGATACGGTCGGCGTAATCCCAATACTCCTCCAACGTTTCGCCCTTGATGGCGAAGACGGGCGTCCCCCCAGCAGCGATGGCCGCGGCCGCGTGATCCTGCGTCGAGAAGATGTTGCACGACGCCCAGCGCACGTCGGCACCCAGCGCCACAAGGGTCTCAATCAGAACAGCCGTTTGGATCGTCATATGCAAAGACCCGGCGATGCGCGCACCTGAGAGAGGTTTGGCCTCTCCGTATTCCTCCCGCAGCGCCATCAGACCAGGCATTTCCGTCTCTGCGATATCGAGCTCCTTGCGGCCAAAATCGGCGAGCGAGAGATCTTTGACGATATAGTCCGGCGTATCCTTCGGCACGGGA
Organism: Pseudomonadota bacterium; assembly: GCA_039189975.1. Taxonomy (GTDB): domain Bacteria; phylum Pseudomonadota; class Alphaproteobacteria; order Rhodobacterales; family Rhodobacteraceae; genus HLUCCA09. Next base: position 17,579 of record JBCCYI010000046.1, on the reverse strand, counting down.
GAGCTCCACATTTCCTGAGTCCGCGCGGATGTAGCACTGCACCCCTGGCCTGACAACGTCGCCGGGTTGCGCCACCCACGTATGCCATGGACAGGAGGCCGACAGGGCCAACGCGTCAAGCATAAACCGCGCCAATTGAACTTAAATTACGAGCAGACGGGTCAAAGCCTGGAGCGCGACCTGACCGAGGTTGCCCGTGGCCTCTTGCCCGAATTCCTGTTCCGCTCTACCCAAGCATCCAACCAAAGGAGAAGGCTCATGCCGGCGCGCGCTTGGCAACGCATGCTTTCGGGCCGCCGGCTCGACCTGCTGGACCCGACGCCGATGGATATCGAGATCGAGGATATCGCTCACGGTCTTGCGTTTGTCGCGCGGTGGAACGGGCAGACAGCGGGGGATTGGCCCTACTCCGTCGCCGAGCACTCGCTACTCGTGGAGGCGATCTTCGCCCGATTGGGCACGACAGAGCCGCGCTGGCAGCTGGCAGCTCTGCTGCACGACGCACCCGAATACGTGATCGGAGACATGATCTCGCCAGTAAAAACGACAGTGGGCGAGGCCTATGGCGCGCTGGACGACCGTTTGGCTGCGGCCATTCACTTGCGTTTCGGCCTGCCCGCGGCGATCCCGAAGACCATCAAACGCCTGATCAAACGGGCCGACAAGGTGAGCGCGTGGCTCGAAGCGACCCAGATCGCCGGCTTCACGCGCCAGGAAGCCGACAAGTTCTTCGGACGTCCGAAACCGGAGGTCGTCGCCGGGCTGGGGATCACGCTGCGGCCACCGGCAGAAGCCCGAGCCGCGTTCACCACGCGGCATGGCGCGCTGCTGGCCCGTCTCTGAAGAAGAGGTCAGCGCCAAGTGGTGCGACCCTCACCGCTCCGGGGGACATGCCTCTCCGGCAGAGGTCGACGCCGTGGCCCATCCAACAAAGGAGTCTCTTGCGAAATAGAGCCTAAGATCGTCCCGCGGCCAGGTGATCTCCGTCAACGGCCTTGGTCCACACGTGGCGCGCAGGACGGACGAGGCCGGCGCCCGTCCAAGAACGCGCGACACGGCCGCGACGACGCCCGGACGAAATCGACCGAACCCAATCTCTTGCCCCGTCGGGACGACGTCCAGCCCCGCGGCCGCCGGTTGGATCGACAGATCCAGCGCGGGCGCGCGCGGTGCGTCGCGCCTCCCAGCCTCTGCGCAGGCGGTGAGAGCCAAAGCTGCAACAGCGGCCATCGCCGCACCGCGCCGCATCTCGTGCGCTAGCGCGGGCTACGCTTGGCCAGGATCCGCTGGAGTGTCCGACGGTGCATGTTGAGGCGGCGCGCCGTCTCCGACACGTTCCGGTCGCACAATTCGTAAACGCGTTGGATATGCTCCCAACGCACCCGGTCCGCGGACATCGGATTGTCGGGCGGCGGCGGCAGCTCGTCACCAGAAGAGAGGAGCGCTGCGGTGATGTCGTTGGCATCGGCGGGCTTTGACAGATAATCCGTCGCGCCGATCTTGACCGCGGCCACGGCCGTCGCAATCGCCCCATAGCCGGTCAGCACCACGACACGGCTCTCCGGACGACGCTCGCGGATGGTTTCGACGACGTCGAGGCCATTGCCGTCTTCGAGGCGCAGATCCACAACCGCATAGGCTGGTGGCCGCGCCGTTGCGATCGCCTGCCCGGCCGTGACGGATTGCGCGAGTTCCGGCTCAAACCCGCGCTTCTCCATGGCGCGCGCGAGGCGGCGCAGAAACGGCTCATCGTCGTCAACGATCAGCAGCGACTTGTCTTCGCCAAGCTCCTGATGCGCGCTTTCGGCCATAGATTCCCTCCCGTCCGTCTTTTTGCAAAAGTAACGTTAGAGAGCCGCTTTCACTGCGTCAAATTGAACCTTGGTCGATACGAATCACTCCCTCAGGACGTGTTTTCCAGGACGCATTGCACCTGGTCAGCGAGCTGGCCGCCCGAAAGCTCCCGGCGAAAGAAGCCGACCATCTCGTCCCCGGGCATCACCAGATAGTTGAAGGTCGTATGATCCACGAGGTAGTACTCGTCATCGTCATCGTCATGACGCTTAAAGTACGTCCGGTAGGCCTGGCTCGCCGCACGGACCTGTTCGTCGCTTCCGGTGAGGCCGAGCATGTCCGGGTGCAGATTCGCCGTAAAGTCATCGACGACCTCAGGCGTATCCCGCGCGGGGTCGATCGAGACAAAGATCGGCTTTACGCTCATGCCCCGCTCGGAGAGAATCTCGACAGCCTCCGCATTGCGCACTGTGTCGAGCGGGCAGACATCCGGGCAGAAGGTGTAGCCGAAGTAAATCAGCGCCGGCTCGGTGATGACGTCCGCGCTGGTGACGGTCTCGCCGGTTTCCGAAACGAGCTCGAACGGACCGCCCATGTCGCCCGCGACGGTGCCTGCGTTGCACATCGCCGCAGCGCTTTCGCGCTCCTGCAGCGCAAAGAATACCCCGACACCGGCAAGCGCCGCGACCGCGACACCTCCCGCCGAATACGTCACCAGACGACTAGGCATGATCTGTAGTCTCCTCTGTGGTGCTCTGCCACGCTTGCGAGCGGGCCCGGGCGCGATAACCATGGTCTTGGCATAACGTAGGGACGGGAATGGACGAACCAACGCTACCGATGTTTGACGAGATGTCGCGCAGCCACTGGGTGCGCCTGCGCACTCTGATCGTTTTGCGATGGATTGCGGTGGGCGGGCAACTGGCCGCGATAGAGATTTCACGTCACTATTTCGGCATTCAGCTCAATGTCGGGCTGTGCTACCTCGCGGTGGGCGCCGCCATCATGGCCAATCTGGTGGCCATCTTCATCTACCCCGAGAGCAAACGCCTGTCGGAAGAAGAGACCACTCTGACGCTTCTCTTCGATCTTGCGCAATTGGCGTTTCTTCTCTTCTTGACGGGTGGGTTGAACAATCCCTTTGCCCTCTTGATCCTGACGCCGGTCACCATCGCGGCTACGGCGCTGCGGCTGCAATCCGCCGCCATCCTGGCAATCGTTGCGGTGGTGCTCGTCAGCCTCCTGACCTTCACATATGTTCCCTTGCGGCTCGACACGGGCGAGCTTCTGGAGATGCCGGACTTCTTCCGCTTCGGCTTCTGGATGGCGATTGTGATCGGCGTTGCGTTTCTCGCGCTTTACGCCCGCCGTGTCTCGACCGAAGTCAGCACCATGTCGGAGGCGTTGCTCGCCACGCAGCTGGCGCTTGCGCGCGAGCAAAAGCTGACGGACCTTGGTGGCGTGGTGGCCGCTGCGGCCCATGAGCTCGGTACGCCGCTGGCCACGATCAAGCTGGTCTCGGCCGAGCTCATTGACGAGCTTCAGGAAATGCCCGTCCTGCGCGAGGACGCGGAGCTGATCCGGGATCAGGCTGACGCCTGCCGGGACATTCTGCGCTCCATGGGTCGCGCCGGGAAGGATGACCTGCACATGCGCCGCGCGCCGCTCGACAGCGTCATCCGCGAAGCGGCCGAACCCCACCGCGAACGTGGCAAGGACATCCGCTTCGACATCGCGCCGCAGGGCAAGGGCGAAAGCCGCCAACCCTCGATCTACCGGCGACCGGAGGTGATTCACGGGCTGCGGAACCTGATCCAGAACGCTGTCGACTTCTCGCGTCAGACGGTGTGGGTCGATGCGCGATGGTCCGATACCCATCTGACGATCAAGATCATCGACGATGGAAAGGGCTTTCAGCCACATGTCCTCAGTCGGATCGGCGATCCCTTCGTGCGGTCCCGCAAGGGAGGACCGGAGCCCCGCGAGCGGCCGGAATACGAAGGGATGGGGCTTGGTCTCTTCATCGCCAAGACACTGCTTGAGCGCTCTGGTGCGGAACTGACCTTCGACAACGGGTCGGACCCGGCCCAACCAGCGTCGCGCCGCCCCGAGCGCTGCGGAGCGCTTGTTGAGGTGACATGGCCATTGCCCAAGATCGTGGTCGAAACGGACAGTGGCAGTCAGGCGCTCGGGGAAAACCGACCAATCCGTGTCGGATAGCCCACACCTGCCACCTCCCTCCGAAAATTAACAGCAGATTAACCAATCTGTTCAATACTCATTTTACTAAGAATCGAGTTGGGGCCCTGGCTGTTGGGGCAACCCCTGTGAGGTCAGATGCAGAATTTCGACGTCGTCATGGCGCTCTTGGTCGTCGGATCGGCAGTGGCCTGCGCTTGCGCAGGTCTGCTGATCCTTGTCCGGATGCCAGCACCGCGCCGCATCTCCTGGACACCGTTTGAACGCAGCGGAGAGGCGATCGCATTCCTCTTCGAAGATGAGGAACTCGTGGACGCAACGCCGGAGGCGAAGCGGCTCATGTCGCTTGGTCCCGAGCAGATGGACGAATGGCAGCGCCTCATGGCAGCACTGTCGCCCCGGTTTCCGGATCTCGGCGCCCAATTGTCGGATCTTGGGCAACGGCTTCGGGTGGAGCTGCCCTCTACCAGCGGGGAGCATCGGCTCACCGCAGAGTGGCGCGCCGGCCTGACGCGCATCCAACTCGACGATCTGACGCATGACGGATCGCGCGCTCACGACGGAATTGCCCTCGATGCGCTCAACGATGAGCTTGCAGACCTGCGCGCAACGGTCGATTCCGCCCCGCTCCTCGTCTGGAAAGAGGATCAGGCAGGCGCCGTGCGCTGGGCGAACTCGGCCTATATCGAGCGCGCCCTTGCCCGCGATCCGGACAGCGAAACGCTCTCCTGGCCGCTGCCACAGCTCTTTCCAGACGCCCCGTGGCGCCAAGAAGAGGGGACCAGCCCAGATGATCCCGTTCGCCTCACTCTGGACTGTCCCAGTGACCTTGGGCCACTGACTGTGCGGGATACGCACTTCACCGCATTCCGCACGCGGGCGCAGGATGGCCAAATGGTCTTTGCGCTCCCGGCCGACGCTCTCGAACGGGCCCAGGCCAGCCGGCGTGAGTTTATCCAGACCCTCACCAAAACCTTCGCGCATCTGCCGATCGGGCTCGCTGTGTTCGACCGCAACAGGCGGCTCGCGATGTTCAATCCCGCACTGACCGACCTGACGGAGCTTCAGCCGCTGTTTCTCAGTCGGCGTCCCACGCTCTTCGACTTTCTCGACCAGCTGCGCGAAGCGCGGCGAATGCCGGAGCCGAAGGACTACCGGGATTGGCGTCGTAAGATCTCCGACCTTGAGCATGCTTCGTCAAATGGCACCCATATCGAAACATGGGCGTTGCCCGATGGTCAGACGTTCCGCGTGACCGGACGGCCGCATCCCGACGGCGCCATCGCCTTTCTGATCGAGGATATCACCTCCGAGATCTCGCTCAGTCGCCGCTTTCGTTCGGAGTTGGAGCTCGGCCAAGCGGTTGTGGACAGCCTGGACGAGGCAATCGCCGTCTTCTCGGCATCGCGCGACCTCATCCTGTCGAACGCATCGTACGATGCGCTGTGGGGGACGATCCCGGACACGCTCATGGCCCCGCGCACCCTCGCCGAAGCGTCCGACCAATGGCGCGAAGCTGCCCAGCCGTCACCGCTTTGGGATAGATTGATGACCCGGACAGGGACCCCCGAGGACCGCGTGCCCTGGTCTGGTCTCTTGCGTCGCAACGATGGGCGCGGACTGCACGTTCGCGTCGTACCGCTGGCGGGCAACGCGCTGCTCGTCGGGTTCTCTAACCAACCGGTCTCCAAGGCCACACTTGCCCCGGAAGTCCCGTCGCCTCAAGACAGCGACGTCGCAGACCGTCTGCCCGATACCGCTGAGGCGGTCCCCCCCGTACCTAAACCAGCGCGCCACGGCTAGGCTCCGTCCCACAGGTGCGCTGAACCGGAATGCCGCGTCACCCCCGAAGCCGCGCGTGACGAAACGCCAGCAGCACTCAGTACCGCCCGACGCCAAATCGCCATAACAGCGGGCGACCGGGGCCCTCGGCTCACCCGTCACGCGCGCCTAGTCGAGGAGTCTGGCGTCCGCGCGTCCTGCACGTCTGCCACGGCACGCCCGGACGATGCGGGGAGGCTTGCAGCCCGACACCGGGCGCGTAGACTCTGGGGTTGTGGGCGAACACTCCGACACCAGGCCGGTCGACGGCATTTTTCTTGCGGAAGAGGCGGCGACCACCCGCCTTGGCGCCAGCCTCGCGGACACGCTCGGCGCAGGTGACACATTGCTCCTGGAAGGCCCGATCGGCGCCGGCAAGAGCCACCTTGCCCGTGCGCTGATCCAGGCGGCGGCGCACCGCGCCGGGCTTCCGGCACCCGACGTCCCGTCGCCCACGTACACGCTCGTCCAATCCTACGCCCTCGGCGGGCTCGAAATCGTTCACGCAGATCTCTATCGTCTAAGCGATCCCTCCGAGCTCGCCGAGCTTGGCCTTGAGGACGCGTTTGGAATGGCGCTGTGCCTGATCGAGTGGCCAGACCGGCTGGGCGATTACGCGCCTCCCAACGCGATCCGCGCGCGCCTGCGCGTCGATGGATCCGGCAGACGCGTCTCCTTCGCGACCGAGGCGGACGCGGAGTCCCAGCGGATCGCCGCTATGTTGCGCGCAGGAGGGTTTCTGTGACCCGCCAGGAGCAGCGCTTTGAAAAAACGGCTCGCGCGGAGCAAATCGAGACCTTCCTCGCCCAGGCCGCTTGGGGCACGGCCGCGCGCACACCGCTCGCAGGCGACGCGTCGTCGCGCCGCTATGAACGGCTCGACCATCCCTCGCGGGGGCCCGCTGTCTTGATGGACGCGGACGCCACACAGCTCGAAAGCACACGCGCGTTCTTGCGGATCGCACAGCACCTGCGGGCATCGGGGCTGTCGACGCCGCAGATCCTGGCCAAAGACCTCGACCACGGATTGCTGCTGCTGGAAGACCTTGGGGACGACCTCTTCGCACGGCTCACACGGACCGACCTGTCCCTCGAACCGACGCTCTATGCCGCCGCGATCGACGTCCTGGCATGCCTGCACCGGATCCCGCCGCCCGGGGACCTGCCGCTCTACGGGCCGGACAGGATGGCGCCACTCGCCGCTTTGGCCATTGAATGGTACGCCGCGCGACAAGACGCGCCCGCGTCGACGGCGACGCCGCAGGCGCTGTCGGACGCCTGCCATACTGTGCTCATGCGGGCCGCACCCGAGACGAGCGTTATGGTGTTTCGCGACTACCACGCCGAGAACCTGCTCTGGCTCCCGACGCGGAGCGGACAGGCGCGGGTCGGCCTGCTAGACTTTCAGGACGCCGCGCTGGGCCATCCGGGCTACGACGTCGTGTCTCTGCTGGCCGACGCACGCCGCGACGTTACACCAGAAACGCGGGCCGCCATGATGCGGCGCTACATCGACCTGACGGGTCACGCCGAAGACAGCTTTGCCGCAGCCTGTGCCGCACTTAGTGCCCAGCGCAACCTGCGGATCCTCGGGGTTTTTGCCCGGCTGTCGCTGCGCGATGCAAAAACCGGCTACCTCGGCCTTATCCCGCGGGTCTGGGCGCATCTACAGCGTGATCTTGCGCATCCGGTGTGCGCGCCACTCCGCGCCGTGGCAGAGGCGCATCTGCCACCGCCGACGGACCGTTGGCTCTCGGATCTGAGGAAAAGGGCAGGAACATGCCAGACGCCGTGATGATCTTCGCCGCGGGCTTCGGCACACGCATGGGGCAACTCACGAAGGACCGTCCAAAGCCACTGATCGAAGTCGCCGGGAAGGCCCTGCTCGACCACGCGCTCGACCACGCAGATGATGCCGCCGTCCCGACGTGTGTGGTCAACGCCCACTACCGCGCCGATCAGGTGGTCCGGCATGTGGCCTCTCGTCCGTCGGTGACTGTCTCCCACGAGTCGCCAGACCTTCTGGATACCGGGGGCGGCCTGAAGAACGCTCTGCCGGCTTTGGGCGAAGGTCCTGTCTTCACACTCAACAGCGATGCGGTCTGGAACGGTCCGAACCCTCTGCGAACCCTCGCCGACGCTTGGAAGCCGGACCACATGGATGCGCTGCTATTGACTGTTCCACGCGCCCGGGTTTGGGGCCGTGAGGGCGGAGGAGACTTTATGGTCGATGCGGAAGGGCGCCTGCACCGCGGCGGCGCTCTGGTCTATACTGGTGCGCAGATCCTCAAGACCGATCTCGTCGCCAAATGGCCAGAGACGGCCTTCTCCCTGAACGCGATCTGGGACGACATCGCCCACGCGGGCCGGCTCTTCGGGGAGGAATACCCTGGCCACTGGGCCGATGTCGGACATCCGGCGGGCATCGTGACCGCGGAAACCATGCTGCGTGCGTCCGCCCTATGACCCCGGAGCAGAGCTTTCCCCCTGGCCTCTTTGGTGTGCCGCCCGGTGCGGATTTCGCCACCGCGGTCATCGCGGGGCTTGAGGAGCGCTACGCCGACGCCTCGCCCGAGGTTTGGGGGTCCATGACGCTCATCGTCAACGCCGGACGCATGGCGCGGCTCCTGCGCTCACGCTTTGATGCCGGGCCGCCGCGCCTGGTGCCGCGCATCCTTGCCGTCTCGGAGCTGGATCCCCTGGCGCGAGGGGTGGATGTGCCGTCGTCGATGCCGCGGCTCACGCTCGTCCTGCATCTCGCGCAATTGCTCGACGCGCTGACGGACAGCCAGCAGGACCTCGCACCCAAACCGGCGATCTTCGATCTCGCGCACAGCCTGGCAGACCTCATCGACGAGCTGGAGGGGGAGGGTCACGGCGCCGACACCCTTGATCAAATCGATGTGGACCGGTTCGCCCGACACTGGCAGCGTGGGCGGGCGATTGTGCGCGCGGCCTACGATTACATCGCGGTGACAGACCCACGCCTGCCGGGCGGTGAGGCGCGCCGCCGCAGGATCGTCGATGCGCTGGTCATGCGCTGGGCCGAGACGCCTCCGAAGGGTCCGGTCATCGTCGCTGGCTCCACCGGTTCGCGTGGGGCGACCCGCCAGCTGATGCGCACTGTCGCAGCCCTTCCCGGTGGGGCGATCGTGCTGCCGGGGTTCGACTTTGACATGCCCGACACGCAATGGCGGGCGCTGGACGGCGAAGCCAACGGCGAAGACCATCCGCAATACCGCTACCACATCCTCGCCCGCAGCCTCGAACAGGAGCCTTGGCGCATCCGACCCTGGACGACGCAGTCCCGGGCGCCGGACCCCGCCCGCAACCGGCTCTTGAGCCTTGCGCTCTGTCCCGCCCCGGTGACAGACCGCTGGCGCACCGCTGCGCCGGACCTTCCCCCACTTGAGCAGGCCACAGCCAACATCGCGCTCCTCGCCGCGCCGTCCCCGCGGCTGGAGGCCGCCGCGATCGCCCTGCGCCTGCGCCGGGCAGTGGCGGACGGACAGCGTGCAGCCCTCATCACCCCGGACCGCGACCTGTCCCGCCAGGTCGCAGCGATGCTGGAGCGCTGGCAGATAGAACCCGACGACAGTGCCGGCACGCCGCTGCAGCAAACACCACCCGGCCGGCTGCTGCGCTTAACCGCGCGCATGATGGCTGGTCCCCTGCCGCTGCCCGACCTGATCTCCCTGCTCAAGCATCCGCTGGCGGCGACCGGTGCCGACCCGGCCGGGGGCGATGGTCGTGGGCCGCACCTTCTGGCCACGCGCGAGCTCGAGATGCACCTCAGGCACCACGCCGTCAGCGCTCCCGACGCCGAGCGCCTGCGCGCCTTTGGGGCAACGCGGGACGGGCGATTTGCCGCCTGGGCCGATTGGGTCGCCACCCTGCTGGATCACGCTCCGCCCGCGCCGCGCCCCTTGCAGGAGATGCTGGCGCAACACCTTGAGCTCACCGAACATATTGCTGGCGGCTCTACCGGCGCCGCGCCCGGCACCCTCTGGGACGAACCTGCCGGCCTCGCCGCGCGCGACGCCATGCGCGCGCTCGAAGGGGCGTCGCGCGCGCTGGACACGCCGATCGAGCCCCGACGCTACGCCGATCTGTTGCACACGCACCTCAGCCGTATCCCGGTGACGGACCCGCGGCGACCTCATCCCGATGTCATGATCTGGGGCACGTTGGAAGCGCGGGCAGGGGGTGTCGATCTCGCGATCCTGGCCGGGCTCAACGACGGGACGTGGCCCGATCTGCCGCCGCCAGACCCATGGCTCAACCGCGCCATGCGCCGCGAGGCTGGCCTCTTGTTGCCCGAACGCCGGATCGGCCTGGCCGCCCATGACTTCCAACAAGCCATCGCGGCATCCCAAGTGCTGCTGAGCCGCGCCGTCCGTGACGCCGAAGCGGAAACGGTGCCGTCGCGGTGGCTCAACCGTCTGACGACGCTGCTCACTGGTCTTGGCCCGTCCGGCGCGGCCGCGTTTCGGGCAATGGAGGAGCGTGGACGCGTTCTCCTCGATCAGGCTCTCGCCCTGGAGACCCCGCCGCAGCTCGTTCCCCCTGCGCGGCGCCCGGCACCTCGCCCGCCCGTCGCCGTCCGGCCCAGAGCGCTCTTCGTCACGCGGATCACGACGCTCATCCGGGATCCCTATGCGATCTATTCCCAGTACATTCTGAACCTGCGCAAACTCGCACCTCTTCTGCCGACGGGCGACAGTCGCGAGCGTGGGATTGCGTTGCACGAGGTGATGGAGGCATTCCTCACGTCTGCCGACACCTGGCGCGACAATCCCCCGCGAGCGCGCACCGCGCTCGACGCTGCCGCCCGCAAGCATCTGGCACGGTTGAGCGCCGACCCCGCGATCCAGACGCTCTGGCACGCGCGGCTCATGAGTGTTGCCGATCGGATCATCACCGGCGAGATGGACCGGCTGGCCCGCGGCACACCTGTCCTGGTCGAAGGTCAGGGAAGCCTGCGCCTCGAAACGCCCGCGTTCACCCTGAGCGCCAAGCCCGACAGGATCGACCGCTGCCACGACGGCACCTACGCCATCCACGATTACAAATCGGGCGCGCCGCCAACAGCCAAGCAGGTCCGCGCGTTCGACAAGCAACTGACGCTGGAGGCCGCGATGGCGGAACGCGGTGCGTTCGACGCGCTGCCACCAGCCCCCGTGAGCGCCATGGGCTACATCGCGCTGGGCGCGTCCGGCGCCGACAGAGCCATCCCCGTCGAAGAGGACGGCACCCGCACCCCCGAAGATGCGCTCGCCGGGCTCCGCCAGCTCATCGCGTCCTACGACGATCCCGCGCGCGGCTACACCGCCCAGCGCGCCGCGGAACGCATGCGGTTCGCCGGAGACTATGACCACCTCTCGCGTCTCGGCGAATGGGATCTGACCCAGCCCGCCACGCCAGAAGACGTCGGACCGATGCGATGACAGAGCCGCACCGGGACGCCGCAACCGAACGTCAGGTCGAAGCCGCGGACCCCACCGCCTCCACCTGGGTGTCGGCCAACGCAGGATCGGGCAAGACGCGGGTGCTGACAGACAGGGTCGCACGGCTCCTGTTGCGCGGCACCCCGCCGCAAAACGTGCTTTGCCTGACCTATACGAAGGCCGCCGCGAGCGAGATGCAGAACCGCCTGTTCAAGCGCCTCGGCGCCTGGTCGATGGCGGAGGACGCCGAGCTGCGGACCGAGCTCGCGACCCTTGGCGTTTGGGGTACGACCGACAGTGCGACACTCGCCAGCGCCCGCCGCCTTTTTGCTCGCGCAATCGAGACGCCCGGGGGCCTCAAGATCCAGACGATCCACTCGTTTTGCGCCGGCGTGCTGCGCCGTTTCCCGCTCGAGGCCGGCCTCAGCCCCGGCTTTCGCGAGATGGACGACACGGCTACGGAGCGCTTGCAGATCGACGTCCTCCGGGACCTTGTGGGGCACGACCGGGAGACCGTCTTCGATATGGCGGCGCTCGTCTCCGACCCGGATTTCGCGCCGCTTTGCAGCGCGATCCGGCAGAACCACGCGGGCTTCGCCCAAGCACCAGACCTCGCAGCAACCCGCGCGCGCTTCGGCCTGTCCGCCACCGACACGGCAAAGACCCTGATCGAGGACGCCAGCTCGGGCGTTTCTGCCGATGCGCTGCGTCAGATCGCGGCGGTTCTCGCGGAACAGTCGCCCACGATGCGGACCCTCGGCGCCCTGCTGACTGCCGCCGCCGACGAAGGCGCCGCGGCCCATTTCGACGCGTTGTGCAAGGCCAGCCTCTACGCCGGACGCAGCGACCCCAAGCCAAGCGCCCTCACGAAGGGTGCGCGCACCGCGCTGGGACCGCTGACCGACGACTTCGACACGCTGGCCACCGCGCTGGGCACCGCCGTCGACCGGCTCCGCGCCCTCGACGCCGCCGGGAAGACCCATATCGCCCACCGCTTTGCCGCCATCTTCCTGCCGGCCTACACCGCCGCAAAGGCTGAGCGCGGGCTGCTCGACTTCGACGACCTGATCGACCGCACCGCCGAGCTGCTCGAAGACCGCAGCGTCGCCGATTGGGTGCTCTATCGGCTCGATGGCGGGATCGACCACGTGCTGGTCGACGAAGCACAGGACACCAGCCCCGCGCAATGGCGGGTCATTCAGCTCCTGACGCAGGAGTTCACCGCGGGCGAGGGCAGTGCCGAGCCGGGCGCGCGGACGATCTTCGTCGTCGGTGATATGAAACAGTCGATCTACTCGTTTCAGGGCGCCGAGCCCGAGAGCTTCCTGCGGATGAAAGCCCGGTTCGCCGAGCGGCTGGAGCGCATCGGCATCCGGCTGAACGCACTTGAGCTGGAGTATTCCTTTCGCTCCGCTCCCGAGATCCTTCGCGTGGTCGACGAAACGTTCCCGCCCGAAAATCGCGCCGGTCTGGGCGGAGACATCCTGCACCGCGCGTTCCGCAGCGACCTGCCCGGCCGGGTGGATCTCTGGCCCGTCATCGCGCCCCCTGAACAGGACGACAGCGGCGCGTGGTTCGACCCTGTCGACCGGATCAGCCCCGAACTTCACCGCGCGCAGCTCGCCGCCCAGGTGGCCCGGGCCGCGCGTGCGATGGTGGACAAAGGCCAGCTCGCCGACGCAGCCGGCGCATTGCGCCCAATCACGGCGGGAGACATCCTCGTGCTGGTGCAGAGCCGCGGCACGCTCTTCCACGAAGTGATCCGGGCCTGCAAGGAAGTCGGGCTCGATGTGGCTGGCGCGGATGTCCTGAAGCTGACCGAGGAGCTGGCCGTAAAGGACATCTGCGCCATGCTGGCTTTCCTTGACCTGCCCGAAGATTCGCTCGCGCTTGCGACAGTCTTACGTTCTCCACTTTGCGGGTGGTCCGAAAGTGCGCTCTACGACCTCGCGCAAGGCCGGGAGGAGACGCATCTCTGGGCCGCCTTGCGGGCCCGCAAGGCGGAGTTTCCCGAAACGCATGACATGCTCGCCGATCTGCGCGACGCGTCGGATTACCTGCGCCCCTACGAGCTGATCGAACGAATCCTCGTCGGGCATGACGGACGGCGCAAGCTCGTCGCGCGGCTGGGGCCCGAGGCGACCGACGGGATCGACGCGCTTCTCACGCGCGCGCTTGCCTACGAACGCTCGGAGATCCCCAGCCTCACCGGTTTTCTGGCGCTCCAGGAAGCCTCGTCGGCACAGATCAAACGGCGCGCCGAGGGGCGGGGAGCGAAGCTGAGGGTGATGACGGTGCACGGCGCAAAGGGGCTCGAGGCGCCCATTGTGATCCTGCCCGACACGGCCAAGCAGACCCAGCAGGACCGGCTTTCGGACGCGTTTCTGACCGACGACGACGGTGCCGCGCTCTGGTCAATCCGCAAGGACGCCTCGCCAAATCACCTGTCTCGCCTCCGCCAGGACACGATCGACCGCCGCAAGGACGAGGCACGCCGCCTGCTCTACGTCGCGATGACACGGGCGGAACAATGGCTCATCGTTGCCGCCGCCGGAGACATCGGACGCGCGCCCTCGGAAAGCTGGTACGGCCAGGTGGCCGAGGGGCTGAGCGCTGCCGGAGCCGAGACGCTGGAGGACGGTGCTCTCCGGCTTCAGAGCCCGGTCTGGCCCGAAGACACCGCCCCCCGCACGATCGCGGCCCAACCGCCGGATAAGGCGCCCGCGCTGCCGGACTGGACCTTCGGGCCCGTCACGCCACCCGCACGCCCTGCGACAAGCCGCGCGCCCTCCGATCTTGGCGGTGCCAAGGTTCTCCCGGACGAGGGCGACGGGCCCGATGGCGACGCCCTGGCGCGCGGCACCCGCATCCACCTCCTTCTGGAGCATCTGCCGGATGTCGAACACGCGCATTGGTCCGCCTTCGCGGACGCGCTCCTTGCCCCCGAGACATGCCCACCAGAGGACCTTGACGAAGTGCGCACCCTTCTGGGCACACCAGAGCTTGCGCCCCTCTTTGCCCGCGACAGCCAGGCGGAAATCGGGATCACGGCCGCTCTGCCAGCGCTGGGTGGCGCACGGGTACACGGTCAACTCGACCGTTTGATCGTCTCACCCGGACATGTGCTGGCCGTCGACTTCAAGACCAACCGCGCAGTGCCCAATCGCCCGGACGACGTGCCCGAAGGCCTCTTGCGCCAAATGGGCGCCTACGCCAGCGCCTTGTCGCAAGTCTTCCCGGACCATCAGATCGAAACGGCACTTCTATGGACTCGATCTGCAACGCTGATGCGCCTGCCCTCGCAGCTCGTCGACGCGGCTTTGCACCGCGCAAACGCGGCCCCGGACCATCCGCGCCCGGAGCCACACACGCGCCCGTGACTGCCCAGGGTTCTTGACGTGCACGAGGGGCCTACTTACGTTCCCGCTCCAACGTTTTGCGCCAGCCCCAGGAGGCCCCAATGGCAACCCAAGCCGTGACCGACGACAGCTTCGACACCGAAGTGAAGAACTCCGACATCCCCGTCGTGGTGGATTTCTGGGCGGAGTGGTGTGGCCCCTGCAAGCAGATCGGCCCCGCGCTCGAGGAGCTTTCCGAAGAGATGGAAGGCAAGGTCAAGATCGTGAAGGTCAACGTCGACGAGAACATGCAGGCCGCCGCCTCGCTCAACGTGCGCGGCATCCCGGCGCTGTTTCTCTTCAAGGACGGCGAAGTTGTCTCCAACAAGACCGGCGCCGCCCCCAAGGCTGCCCTGCAAAGCTGGATCGAAGGCGCGATCTGAGCCCCGGGCCGACGCGGTACGGAACTGTTAGGAAGGGCGCCTCGGCGCCCTTTTTCGCGTCCGCTGCCCGAACGGCATCCCGCGCGCAACGGTTGTGCGAACCCGGAGGGCACGCCATATAGCGGCCGAACGGAGGATCGCATGGCAGAGACAGACTTTCCCGGCTGGCACGGCACCACGATCGTCGGCGTGCGGCGCGGGGGTGAGGTGGTCGTCGCGGGCGACGGGCAGGTGAGCCTGGGCCAGACGGTGATCAAGGGCACCGCCCGCAAGGTCCGCAGGCTGTCGCCGGGCGGGCGCGATGTGGTCGCCGGGTTTGCCGGGTCGACGGCGGATGCCTTCACGCTGCTGGAGCGGCTGGAGGCAAAGCTGGAGGCGACCCCGGGCCAGCTGCAGCGCGCCTGCGTCGAGCTCGCCATGGACTGGCGGTCTGACAAGTAACTTCAAAATCTCGAAGCCATGCTGATCGTAACGGATGGCACGGACCTTCTGGTCGTGACCGGCGCGGGCGATGTGCTGGAGCCTGAACACGGCATCGCCGCCATCGGCTCGGGCGGGAACTTCGCTCTCGCCGCCGCGCGCGGGCTGATGGAGACGGAGCTTGGCGCCGAAGAGATCGCGCGCAGGGCGATGGCCATCGCAGCGGACATCTGCGTCTACACCAACGGCAATCTCACGGTCGAGCGGATCGCCCCATGAGCCTCAACCGGGACGACCTGCGCGCCGCCGTCGCGGCGGGCATGATCTCGGAAGCGCAGGCGGCCTCTGTCCTCGCGCTCTCCGAGCAGCGGCAGGGCGTGCGGGAAAAGACGGCGGGGCTCGACGAACCTTTTGAGCTCTTCAAAGGGTTCAACGAAATCTTCATCGTGGTCGGCCTCGTCATCCTCTACGCAGGCTGGATGGGGATCACCGGGATCTCCGCCATGACCTCGCTCGGCCCCTCCGGCCAGGGTTTTGCCTTCTACGCTGGCGTGACAATGGCGACCTCCGCCGCGCTCGCTGGATACTTCACGCTGAAGCGGCGGATGATCGCCCCCTCCATCGCGCTGACGATCATGTTCGGGCTGGCGGCGATGCAGCTCGGGTCAAGCCTCGGCTGGCAATGGGGCTACAGCTTTCAGGAACGCGCCGTGACCACGGGCAGCATCGCAACCGTTGCGATGGTGGTGTGGTACATCGCGTTCCGCATTCCCTTTGCCATGGCGCTCGTGGCGATCGGGGTGTTTGCGACGGCGGGTGCGGCGCTGATCCTGCGCGGCGCTGCCTTGCCCGAACCCCAGGAGATCTTTCTGCTGACGGCCGATGGCCCCTTCGCGATCCTCACGATCGTGCTAGGCCTCCTCGGCTTCGCCATTGCGCTCTCGTTCGACATGTCCGACCCCCACCGCGTCACCCGCCGCGCGCAGACGGGCTTCTGGCTCCATGTGATCGCGGCGCCGGCCATCGTGAACACCGTTGCGCTGACGCTCTTCACCGAAGGGACGGCCATGGCACAACTGATCCTCGTCGGGTTCCTCGCGTTCCTCGCGCTGCTGGCCGTGGTGATCGACCGGCGGTCGTTCCTCGTGGCGGGCGTGGGCTACGTCGTGGCGCTCTCCATCGGCGTGCTGGAGGATCAGGCGATGCTCGCGATCCTGCTGCTCGGCCTCGGGCTCGTCCTCCTTGGCGCGTTTTGGGAGCGGATGCGCGGCGGGCTGATGCGCGCGCTGCCCGCGTTCCCCGGCAAGTCCCGCTTGCCCCCCTGGACCCTGATTACAGAAAGCACCCCCGCATGACCGACCTGACCCCGCGCGAGATCGTCTCGGAGCTCGACCGTTTCATCATCGGGCAGAAGGACGCCAAGCGGGCCGTGGCCGTCGCGCTGCGCTCCCGCTGGCGGCGGCGGCAGCTCGGGGCGGACCTGCGCGACGAGGTCTACCCCAAGAACATCCTCATGATCGGGCCCACGGGCGTCGGCAAAACGGAGATCTCGCGGCGTCTGGCCAAGCTTGCCCGCGCGCCCTTCATCAAGGTCGAGGCGACGAAGTTCACCGAGGTCGGCTATGTCGGCCGGGACGTGGAGCAGATCATTCGCGATCTGGTCGACGCCGCGATTGCGATGACCCGCGAGCATATGCGCGAAGACGTCAAGGCCCGCGCCCTGGGCAACGCCGAGGACCGGGTGATCGAGGCCATTGCAGGGACGGAAGCACGCGAGCAGACCCGCGAGATGTTCCGTGGCAAGCTCAAGCGCGGCGAGCTCGACGATTACGAGATCGAGCTGGAGGTGGCCGAGCCCGCACCGCAGATGCCGATGTTCGAGATCCCGGGCCAACCGGGCGGCGGCATGGGCGGGATGAACCTCGGCGACCTCTTCGGCAAGGCCTTCGGCGGGCGGACCACCAAGCGCAAGATGCGGGTCGCCGACAGCTACGACGTGCTGATTTCGGAGGAGGCGGACAAGCTCCTCGACGACGAGCAGGTCAAAACCCGCGCGCTAGAAGCGGTCGAGCAGAATGGCATCGTGTTTCTCGACGAGATCGACAAGGTCGCCACCCG
>JBCCYI010000045.1:0-23515 GCA_039189975.1 Pseudomonadota bacterium | reverse complement strand
TGCGAACCCTCCTGCGTCGCGTCGAGACGGGCCAGACGTCGGCGGCGCTGAAGCTCGCCGAGGTCCAGCGACTCTACGCCATCGAACGCGACGAACGGAACGGCGCTTGCACAGATCGCTGGTGATCCGCAGATCCGCGTGGTCGTCTTGCGCGGCGCGGGCAAGGCGTTTTGCGCCGGGCATGACCTGCGCGAGATGCAGACCGGGCGCCAGTCGGACGACGGCGGACAGGCCTATTTCGCCGACCTCTTCTCCCGCTGCGGGGCACTGATGCAGGCGATCCGCGCCCTGCCCCAGCCCGTTGTCGCCGAAGTTCACGGCATCGCCACAGCCGCCGGGTGCCAGCTCGTCGCCTCCTGCGACATGGCTGTCGCCGCCGAGGGCACGCGCTTTGGGGTCAACGGGGTCAACATCGGACTTTTTTGCTCGACGCCGATGGTGGCGCTTTCGCGCAATGTCGGCCCTAAGAAGACCTTTGAGATGCTCGTCACCGGCGGTTTTGCCGACGCCTCCGAGGCGCAGGCCCTGGGCCTTGTGAACCGGGTCGTGCCCGTTGAGGCGCTGCGCGACGAGACAGCCGCCCTGGCCGACCTCGTCGCCTCGAAGCTCACCGGGGCGGTCAAGATCGGCAAGCGCGCCTTTTACGAGCAGCTCGAAATGCCCCTGGCCGAGGCCTACGAGCATACCGCCGCCGTTATGGTGGAAAACATGCTCTGGCGCGACACGGACGAGGGGATCCAGGCGTTTCTCGAGAAGCGTCCGCCCGACTGGCAATCCTGACGCGAGGGACTGGGGCGCCCCGGATCAAAGCCCAGAATTAACGAAACGTTTGCCATGTTGGCGCCCGAATCTGGCCCGATAGCTCGACCGTTGATTCACTGTGACGGTCCGACCATGACGAATATCCCTGTTTCCGCCGCGGCCCTTGCCGCTCTGCTCTGCCTCGCCCCCGGCCTCGCCAGCGCCAGTCCGCTCTTGCCGACCTTCATGAGCGTCGATGTCCCCGACAAGACCGCGGGCGCCGTCGCCCCCGGCACGAACATCCAGATCGGCGTGAACTCCGGCACGGGCGACAGCCGCCCCACCTTCACCGACGATGTGTACCTCAACACGCTGACCTTCGCTGGCACCTCCTTCACCGGGACGACCAACTTCAAGGCCGCGCAATCGGTGACCGTCCTCTCCGGCGCGGGCCAGGTCAACGTGGAGTGGGGCGACAACGATACCGGCGACGACGGCGACCCCAACCCGATGGCGACCCTCGGCCAGCCCGACACGGTCAAGGAAACCACCGATCCCACCATCCAGAACGCGGGCCTTCTGGAGGTCTTCAGCTCCCTCTCGCTCTCGGAGATGACCGACGGCGAGGGCGGTGCCGCGCATAGCTACGAGGTCATCTTCAGCAACGGGATCACCGACAATGCCGATGGCGCCGACGATGTGCCCGAGATCGTGCTCTTCGAGCGGGGCCGCAACGACAGTTTCGCGCTCTCCCTCATCCTTGGCCGCACATCGGAGGGTCTCGTCCTGTCCGACGCGCTGTCCATGTCAAGCGCGACCTTCGCACCCCTCGGCATGAACATCGATACGACCGAGATCGGTGGCGGCCAGCAGATGGGCGTCGCGGGGTTCGACCTCGACGCCTGGGGGATCGACGCCGGGGCGACCGTCTTCGGCTTTGTCTTCGAGGGATCGGGCGCCGACCTCTCCGGCGTGCTCGCCAGCGGCCAGACCGACCAATTCGTGCCGCCGCTCCCCGAAGACCCAATTGCCGTCATGCCGCTGCCCGCAGGGGCGTGGTTGCTGATGGCCGGCCTCGGCGGTCTCGCCGCCCTACGCCGCCGCAAGGGCGCCAGCCCCACAGCCTGACACGGCCCAAGGGCACTCGTCCAGATGTCTGCCCGGCTGCGTCTGCCAGGCGTGCGAACGTATATTCCCATCGTCCGCCACCTCGCAGCGCGCGCCGCACCAGATCCAAGGCTCGAACCCGACACGATCGGTCGCATTGCAGCGAGCCCTCCCCTGCGACCTGTTCTCTTCAAAGACGAGCGAGCAGCGGAGGAGCCATGAAGACCACCACACAAGTCTGCGTCATCGGCGGCGGCGTTGTCGGCTGTTCGGTGCTCTATCACCTGACCAAGCTCGGCTGGTCCGACGTCATGCTGGTGGAGCGCTCGGAGCTGACCTCCGGCTCCACCTGGCACGCGGCAGGCGGCTTTCACACCCTCAATGGCGACACCAACATGGCCGCCCTGCAGGGCTACACGATCCGCCTCTACCGCGAATTGGAGGAGATCACAGGCCTCTCCTGCGGCCTGCACCATGTCGGCGGCATCACGCTGGCCGACACCCCTGAACGCTTCGACATGCTCAAGGCCGAGCGCGCCAAACATCGCTATATGGGCCTCGAGACCGAGATCCTCGGCCCTTCCGAGATCCGCGCCCGCGCCGAACTGGTCAACACAGACGGCATCCTCGGCGCCCTCTACGACCCGCTCGACGGTCACCTCGATCCCTCCGGCACCACCCACGCCTACGCCAAAGCGGCCCGGCTCGGGGGCGCCGAGATCGCGCTGCACTGCAAGGT
Organism: Pseudomonadota bacterium; assembly: GCA_039189975.1. Classification (GTDB taxonomy): domain Bacteria; phylum Pseudomonadota; class Alphaproteobacteria; order Rhodobacterales; family Rhodobacteraceae; genus HLUCCA09. Next base: position 20,928 of record JBCCYI010000045.1, on the reverse strand, counting down.
CGAGCGTCTCTCCCAACGCCCCGACGGCACCTGGGACGTTGAGACGGGCAAGGGCACCATCCACGCCGAACACATCGTCAATGCCGCGGGTCTCTGGGCCCGCGAGGTCGGCGCGATGGCGGGTGTCTATCACCCGCTCATGCCCATGGCGCACCAATACCTCGTCACCGACGACATCCCCGAGATCTACGAGCGCAGTGCCGAATTCCCCCATGTCATGGACCCCGGCGGCGAGAGCTACCTGCGCCAGGAGGGTCGCGGCCTCTGCATCGGGTTCTACGAACAGCCCTGCGAGCCCTGGGCCGTCGACGGCACGCCCTGGGACTTCGGCCACGAGCTCCTCAACGACCATTTCGAGAAGATCGAGGACAGCGTCGCCTTCGCCCATCGCCGCTTCCCCGTCCTTGAACGCGCTGGCGTCAAGCGCGTCATCCACGGCCCCTTCACCTTCGCGCCCGACGGCAATCCGCTCGTCGGCCCCGTCTCCGGCACGCGCAATTACTGGGCCGCCTGCGCGGTCATGGCCGGGTTCAGCCAGGGCGGCGGCGTCGGCCTGACGCTCGCGCAATGGATGATCGAGGGGCAGCCCGACCGCAACACCTTCGGCCTCGACGTTTCCCGCTTCGGCCATTGGACAACGCCCGGCTACACAATCCCCAAGGTGATCGAGAACTACCAGCGCCGCTTCTCCGTCACCTACCCTAACGAGGAGCTGCCCGCCGCCCGCCCCTTCCGCACGACCCCGATGCACGACATCTGGGCCGAGAAAGGCGCTGTCTTCGGCGCGCAGTTCGGGCTCGAAGTGCCCAACTACTTCGCCCTGCCCGGCGACCCCCGCTACGAGACACCCACCTTCCGCCGCTCCAACGCCTGGGAGGCCACGCGCGCCGAAGTCCACGCCGTGCGCACCGGCGTCGGCCTCAACGAAGTGCACAACTTCGGCAAGTTCCGCGTCACCGGCCCCGCGGCGCGCGACTGGCTCGACAGGGTCATGGCCGGTCGCGTGCCTGCCCCCGGCCGCGTCTCGCTCACGCCGATGCTCGCCCCCAACGGCCGCCTTATCGGCGACTTCACGATCTCCTGCCTGGCCCAGGAGGAGTTCCAGCTCACCGCCAGCTACGGCGCGCAAGATTACCACCTGCGCTGGTTCGAAGCCCACGCGACCAAAGGCGTCCAGATCGAGAACATCTCCGACGCCCGCACCGGCTTCCAGATCGCCGGCCCCCGCGCGCGCGACCTCTTTGCCCGCGTCGCCCCTCCGGACGTCGCCGCGATGCGCTTCATGGACGTCCGGCGCACGACGATCGGTCTGACCTCCTGCATCGTCCAACGCCTCAGCTACACCGGCGACCTCGGCTACGAGATCTACTGCGACCCCCTCTCCCAGCGCGCGCTTTACCATTCGCTGACCGAAGCCGGTGCCGACCTCGGCCTACGTCCCTTCGGCATGCGCGCGATGATGTCCCTGCGCCTCGACAAGTTCTTCGGCTCCTGGCTGCGCGAGTTCTCGCCAGACTACACGGCCGCCGAAACCGGTCTCGACCGTTTCATCTCCTTTAAGAAAAACACTGCCTTCATTGGCCGCGATATCGCCGAGATCGAGCGCGCCACGCCGCCTCGGCGCATCCTCGCGCCGTTCCTCGTCGACGCAGGTGACGCCGACGTCGTCGCAGATGAGCCGATCTGGCTCGACGGCGCGGTCCAGGGCGTCTGCACCTCCGGCGGCTACGCCCACTGGTCAGACACCTCCGTCGCTCTGGGGTTGGTGCCGCGGGCGCACGCCCAGCCGGGCACCGCGGTCGAGATCGAGATCCTCGGTGAGATGACCCCCGCCCGAATCGCATCGGCCCCGCTCTTCGATCCCGACGGCGCCCGTATGCGCGGCTAGACCCGGCAGCGGCTCCGGCTACGTTGAGAGCGGATGCGTGGCGTTCCTCTCAGGACGCAAACCGCTCAAAGGTCGATCACGCGCCCGATCAGCCCAGGGCTCCGATCAGCCCAAGGCACCAATCAGCCAAGGGCGTAGCCCGCGCCGCGCACCGTACGGACGGGGTCCTCCCCGCCATGGGAGCACAAAGCCTTGCGCAACCGTCCGATGTGCACATCAACGGTGCGGGTATCGACGTAAATGTCGCGGCCCCAGACCCGGTCGAGCAGCTGCTCGCGGGACCAAACGCGTCCCGGCTTCTCCATGAACGTGGAGAGCAGGCGAAACTCCGTGGGACCAAGCTTGAGCGGCTTGTCGTCGCGATACACACGGTAGGTCTCAGCGTCGAGCACGATGTCATCGAACTCCAGACGCTGACCCACCGTCGACGGCCGCGTCCGGCGCAATTGGGCACGGATCCGCGCCATCAGCTCCACGACCGAGTAGGGCTTGACTACATAATCGTCAGCCCCCGTTTCGAGGCCACGCACCCGGTCCACCTCTTCGGACCGCGCCGAGAGCATTATGATCGGCACATTGCGCGTATCAGAGCGCATTTTGAGACGGCGGCACACCTCGATCCCAGAAACGCTGGGCAACATCCAGTCAAGCACGATGATGTCGGGCGCGCATTCGTCGACCATCAGCAGCGCCTCTTCGCCGTTCTCGGCACGGGCCACGCCAAAGCCCTCGGCTTCGAGGTTATAGGCAAGGACTTCGCGCTGCGCCGGCTCGTCCTCGACAACCAAAACCGTGGGCTGTTCGGTTGGGCTCATTGGCCCGTCTCCGTCGCCACGAGCGAGGTCCTGTCACGCTTGGGGCGTTCGTCGGACGGCATCTCGCCCTCCACAAGATAGATCACTTGCTCGGCGATGCTGGTCACGTGATCACCCATACGCTCGATGTTCTTCGCGATGAAATGCAGATGCATGCAGGCGGTGATGTTGCGCGGGTCTTCCATCATATGGGTAAGGAAGTTGCGGAAGAGCGAATTGTACATCTGATCCACGTCGCTATCACGGTGACGGATGTCCTCGGCCAGCTCCGCGTCCTTCTGAATGTAGGCGTCGAGCCCGTCTTTGAGCATAAGCTCCACCTGGCGCGCCATGCGCCGGATCGAGCCCCCTGCCCCGTCAATCGGATGCATCTGGGCCAGAACTCCCGTGCGCTTGGCGATGTTCTTGGCGTAATCCCCCATACGTTCGAGGCTATGGGCAATCTTCATCACCGTCAGGATCGTGCGTAGGTCACCGGCCGCCGGCTGGCGCAGGGCGATGGTGCGCGCGCATTCCTCGTTGATCAGTTGCTCCAGCCCGTCGATCGCGGCGTCGCCTCGGCGCACGCGCTCGGCCAGCTCCAGATCGTGGCGCTCCAGGCACTCGGCGGCGCCGACGATGGCAGCCTCGACCAAGCCGCCCATTTTCATGATCTGGGCCTGGATAGCCTCAAGATCCCGATCGTAGGCGGAGACAATATGTGGATCGTTCATGAGAAAATCTCCCGGCCTAGCCGATCCGGCCCGTGATGTAGGACTCGGTCCTGGGGTCGCCCGGCTTGGTGAAAATGGTCCCCGTCTCGTCGTATTCGACGAGGTGACCGAGGTGGAAAAACGCCGTGCGCTGGCTCACGCGCGCGGCCTGTTGCATGGAATGGGTCACGATCACGACGGAGTAATTCCGCCGCAGCTCGTCGATCAGTTCCTCGACCTGGGCTGTCGCAATCGGGTCGAGCGCAGAGCAGGGCTCATCCATCAGCAGGACCTCAGGCTCCGTGGCGATGGCACGCGCGATGCACAGGCGCTGCTGCTGGCCCCCCGACAGCCCCGTGCCCGGCGCATTAAGCCGGTCCTTGACTTCATCCCAGATCGCACCCCGGCGCAGCGCCTTCTCGACGATTTCGTCAAGCTCGGCCTTGGACCGGGCAAGCCCATGGATCTTGGGGCCATAGGCGACATTGTCGTAGATCGACTTCGGAAACGGATTGGGCTTCTGGAACACCATGCCAACCTTCGCGCGCAGCTGCACGGGGTCGACCTGGGGGTCGTAGATGTCCTCCCCGTCGATCTTGATGTCGCCCTCGACACGGGCCACGTCGATCGTGTCATTCATGCGGTTCAGGCACCGCAGAAAGGTGGACTTGCCGCAGCCCGAAGGCCCGATGAAAGCTGTGACGGTCTTGTCGAGAATGTCGACGTCCACGTCTTTGATCGCATGGGTGTCGCCGTAATACACCTGACACTTGCGGGCCGAGATTTTAACAGTGTCGGTGCTCACGATGCGCTCCAGAGGTCTCATGTCGTTCATAGATCGGCTCCTTACCAGCGGCGTTCGAAACGCCGGCGCAGGAAGATCGCCAGCAGGTTCATCATAAAGAGGAAGATCAGCAAGACGATGATCGCCCCAGACGCGCGCTCGACAAAGGCCGGGTCCGCGCGTTGCGTCCAATTGTAGACCTGCACGGGCAGCGCCGAGGCGGGATCAAAGAAACCTTCCGGCGGGCCGGCGGGATATTCGCGGACAAAGTCGACCATGCCGATCAGCAGAAGCGGCGCGGTTTCACCCAGAGCCTGCGCGAGGCCGATGATCGTGCCGGTCAGGATGCCGGGCGCGGCCAACGGCAGCACATGGTGAAACACCGCCTGCATCTTGGAGGCCCCGACGCCCAGAGCCGCATCTCGGATCGACGGGGGCACGGACTTCAGCGAGGCGCGCGTGGCGATGATGATCGTTGGCAGGTTCATGAGCGTCAGCTCCAGCCCGCCGACAATCGGCGCGGATTGTGTCAAACCAGCAAAGTTGATGAAAATCGCCAGGCCGAGGATACCAAAAACACTGGAAGGCACCGCCGCGAGGTTTGAGATGTTGACCTCGATGAGGTCCGTGATCCAGTTCTTCGGCGCAAATTCCTCCAGGTAGATCGACGCCGCGACACCGATCGGCAGCGCAAGCCCCAGCACCACGAGCATCATGTAGGCCGATCCCAGGATCGCCACGCCCAATCCCGCGGCTTCCGGCCGGTTCTCGGAGGCATCCGGCAGCGTGAGGAAGCCCCAGTTGAAGCCGACACTCAACAGGCCCGCGTCCTTCATCTGGTCCGCAAAGGCGAGCTGTTCGGGCGTGACATTGCCGTCGAGCTCCGCCGAGGCCATCGTCACGCGACCCTTGTAATATCCGTCAATCCGGCCATTGGCGAGGATCTCAAGCTGGACCTCCTCGCCGATCCGATCCGGGTGAGAGAGCACCCAGTTGCGCAGGGTGGCGGGCGCCTCCCCGGAGATCAGGTCCACCGGGTCGACGCCCGCGGCCGCCGCGTCGAGTCCGGCCTCGGCAAGGGCGCCCTCCAGCGCTCCGGCAATGATTCCGCGATAGGCGCCGGTCTTCATGAGCGCCGCCTCGGCCTCGTCCACCTGCACCTGTGTCAGGACAACCGGCACCTCGATCTTCGCCTGCCGAAAGGCCGAAAGACCGTTGAGCAGGATCGACGTCAGCAAGCCAACCAGCGCCAGCACCCCAAGACATACCGCAATCGCACCCAGGAGGCGGAATCGCGCTTCCGCGGCGTTGCGCTTCTTTGTGCGCGCGTCCGGCAGCAGGAGAGAGGAGCGCGGCTTGCTGGCCGGGCTCGGGATCGCAGTGACGGTTGCGTCGGTCATTCGTACTGCTCCCGATATTTGCGCACGATGTAGAGGGCCAGCACATTGAGCGCGAGCGTGATCACGAAAAGCGTCAGCCCCAGAGCGAAGGCGACCAGCGTCTCCGGGCTGGAAAAGTCCGTGTCGCCCGTGAGTTGCGAGACGATCTTCACCGTCACGGTCGTCATGGCCTCAAACGGGTTCACGACCTCGCCGACAGAGGTGAACTGCGCCGCCGCCGCCCCTGCCCCAAGGACGACGATCATCGTCTCCCCAATGGCGCGCGAGGCCGCCAGCAGCACGGCTCCGACGATCCCCGGCAGCGCTGCGGGCACGATCACCTGCCGGATCGTTTCCGACTGTGTGGCGCCAAGCCCGAGCGAGCCGTCCCGCATGGATTGCGGCACTGCGTTGATGATGTCGTCCGACAGCGACGAGACAAAGGGGATGAGCATGATGCCCATCACCAGCCCCGCCGTCATCACCGAGGAGGAGGACGAGCCCAGCCCCAGCGGCTCGGCGAAGTAGTCGCGCAGCGCCGGCCCAACGGTGATCAGGGCAAAGAGGCCATAGACGATCGTCGGAATGCCCGCGAGCACCTCGATGAGCGGCTTGGCAAATGCCCGCACCCGCGGCGATGCGTATTCCGACATGTAGATCGCCGCATAGAGCCCGATAGGCACCGCCACCAGCAGCGCTACGAGGGAGATGTAGAGCGTGCCCCAAAGCAGCGGCAGGATGCCAAGCTCGGAATTCCCCCGAAAGTCCGGCGACCAAGACAGCGAGAAAAAGAACTCCTGCCAGGGGTAGGCATCGAAAAACCGGAACGTCTCAAAGAGCATGGACAGGACGATGCCAAGCGTCGTGAGGATCGCGATGGTCGAGGCCAGGATCAGCAGGATCTTGATCCCAATCTCCACGACGTTGCGCGCGCGAAAGTCCTTGGAGGCCCGCGTGATCGAAAGGGCAAATCCGGCGATCGCGAGAACCAGCACGACCACCGCCATCGTGTTGGCCGACCGCTCGGAGGCCTGTCGCAACTCCTGCGCGGCCCGCAGGACAGGCGCCGTGATCTGGTTGGTCACGATCTGGCCCGCGTCGCGCAGCCGGGCCGTCATGTCGGTGAAATCCGCCCGGGCGTTGCGTGCCACGTCGTCCGTCAGCGCCCCGGCCGCAACGGCCGCAGTGAGCCCATCGGCCGTGCGCCGCACCTCCGCCATCACCAGCCCGCGCGAGGACCCTTCGGCGATTGCGCTCTCGGGCAGCGTTTGGGCGATGCGTCCTTCGATCGCGATTGGCGCGATCAGCAGCCATGCCGCCAGAGCCAGAAGCGACGGCACCACCGTCGCCAGAATGGCCGTCCACCCATAATAGTTGGGCAGGGAATGCAGCTTGCGTGTATCCCCGCCTGCGCTCGCTACGGCGCGGGCACGGGCCATCGCAAACCCGATCCCCCCCAGCGCAAAGACGGCAAGGACGATCCAGAGCACCGGCATCGGTCACCTCTATTGGCGTGAATGATTCGAAACAAAGGCGCCATGCCCTGTCTCGTGTGTCCCTCTGCCGCGAGGGCGCGTCGCATCGTCGGGGGGACGTACGCCCCCCGACGACAGGCCGGGCCAGCGCCCGGCGAAGCCTGGTTAGGAGCCGGAGCCCATGGTCTGCTCGTCCTGGATCATCTGCTGTGTCTTGGACAGCTCGGGATCAGAAACGAGGCCGTACTGGGCCAGCGGGCCGTTCGGGCCGGCCACTTCGTTCGCCACGAAGAACTGCGCGTATTCCTTCAGGCCCGGAATCACGCCGATATGCGCCTTCTTGACGTAGAAGAAGAGCGGACGCGAAACGGGGTATTCCCCGGTCGAGATCGTCTCGGTGGACGGCGCAACACCCGACATGGTGGCGACCTTCAGCTTGTCCTGGTTGTTTTCGTAGAACGCCAGTCCGAACACGCCCACGCCATTGGTGTTGGCGTCGATGCGCGCGAGCGTCTCGGTGTAGTCGCCGTCGATATCAACGGAGCGACCGTCGGTGCGCACGGACATGCACGCATCCTCGGCGGCGTCTTCGTCCATCGCAGCTTCCATCGCCTCGAAGGCGCCGAACTGCTCGCAGCCCACCAGAAGGACCTTCTCCTCAAACACTTCACGCGTGCCGTGCTTGGTGCCGGGGATAAAGGCCTGGATCTCGGCTTCCGGCAGCGCCGGGTCGATCTCGTTCCACATGGTGAAGGCATTGTCGACGAGCGCCCCGTCAACGAAGTGCTGCGCGGCCAGCGCCTTGTACCAGTGCTCTTCGGTGAAGGCGGTGAAGGCCGGGCCGTCGATCTGGCTCGCGAAGACGATGCCGTCGTAGCCGATGCGGACCTCGATGATGTCGGTCACACCGTTGGCGGCACAGGCTTCGACCTCACCGGCGCGGATCGCACGGGAGGCATTGGCGACGTCGATCGTGTTGGCGCCGACACCTTCGCAGAAGCGCTTGAGGCCGGCCGAGGAGCCGCCCGATTCAACGACGGGTGTCGGAAAGTCGGTGTTCTCGCCAAAGGCTTCGGCAACGATGGACGCGTAGGGCAGAACCGTCGAAGAGCCAGCAACCTGAACGTTGTCGCGGGCGAAAGCGGAAGTCGCGGTAACGGCCGCAACAGCAGCAACCGAGACGGTCAGCTTTACGAAAGACATGTGCATTCTCCATGCGTTTGATTGGCAGCGGCATCGGCCCTTCGTGCTCCGACACCCCCATGGCGCGCCACCTAAGCCCACCGCGTTGGGCTTTTGTGTAGGTTTTGTAACAGTAATATGACGATCCGGGCCGTAGCCCGTCTTTGCCCGCTCTATGGCGCCACGTCATGCCGGGCACGGCCCTCAAACGGTGGCGGACTCGGCGAAGACGGGCGTGTCAGGCCCCGGCGGCCAACAAAACCGTAAACATCGACCCCTCGCCCGGTGTGCTTTCGATTCTCAATCGGCCCCGGTGACGGTTGACGATGTGCTTGGCGATGGCGAGGCCCAGTCCCGTCCCGCCCTTCTCGCGCGACCGATGCGCATCCACGCGATAAAATCGCTCCGTCAGCCTTGGGATGTGCAGCGGGTCAAACCCCTCACCATAATCGATCACGTCGACCCTGACCGCAGGCCCGCGAAAGGCGATTTCGCGCGGCTGTGCGGTGATCCGAATGTCCACGATCTCCCCTGTGCCGCCGTATTTGATCGCGTTCTCGATCAGATTGGAGAACACCTGCGTCAGCTGATCGGGATCGCATGGGGCGGTCAAATCCTCGCCATCGCCCTCGATTCGGTGCCGTAGCGTCACACCGACCTGCTCCGCGAGAGGCCGCAGCGCCGACATCGTCGAAATGATCAGCTCGTCGATTCGGACACGTTCCGTGGGACGGCGCCGTTCAGAGCTTTCCACACGGCTCAGCGAAAGAAGATCATTGATCAGCCGGTTCATCCGCTCGCCCTCCCGCTCCATGATCCCCAGGAAGCGGTCGCGTGCTTCCGCGTCGTCCCGCGCTGCGCCGCGCAACGTTTCCACGAAGCCCAAGAGCGCCGTGAGCGGCGTCTTGAGTTCATGGGTCACGTTGGCCACGAAATCGCGCCGCATCTCGCCCGCCCGTTCGACATCGGTGACATCCTCGAAGACGACCAAGATCGCTTCTCCCGTCTCGCCCGCCACCGGCGACACCGTCACGCGATACACCGAGTCGCTTTCCTCTGAGAGAGAATTATACCGTGTTTTCTGTGGGATATCGCCGTGCAGGGCTTGTTCGATCGCCTCCAGCAGGGCGGGCTGACGCAGGACCGTCACATGATGGCGCCCCACGACGTTCGCGCCCAAGAGCTCTTCGGCCGGCGCGTTCATCGACAGGATTCGCGCGTCCTGCCCGATCAGCACACAGGCCAATGGCATCGACGCCAGGATCGAAGCCGTGGCTTGGGTGAACATCGCAAGGCGCCTTCTGACTGGCACGACAAGAATCGGATCAGTCTGATTCTCTCGATCGAGCACGATTGGTCGCGACGATGCGTCCAAATGGCAACCTCAACTTAACTCGCACAATGCGGGAGTGTCTTGCTATTGTTTCATCCATGAGGTGAGGTACGGTCACAGAATGTCTAGCCGCCGTTACTTTAGCGATGCACGCCCGTTAGGACCGCAGCCCGTCTGTGGGGCCAATGTGGCGTGGGTCGGACCGCACGCGTTTCTGGAACGAATTCCGAGCAGCGCGTGGCTGGAGGTCTTTTCGAGCAACGCGGCCGACAGCCTTCTGACCACCCGGACGCTTTCCGGTCTTGAGAGCGACCTGAGCGCGGGAGAGGAGGTTGACGCGGTGCTGTCGCCGCTTTTCTGGCGTGGGGGCGACGGGATCGAGGTGGCGCGGCTCTTGGAACGCATCCAGTTCTCCAATCCCTACCGGATCGTGACGCCGCCCCTGCCCCGCCCGGAGATCGTGCTCCGCGAGATCAAGGTGACATGCCCGTCGATTGACCTTGACCTCATCGAGCTCACCGCGCTCGCCTGGTAGGGTCCGGGCGCGCCCCGACGACGGATAAGTCTGCGTTGCAGCGTTCCAGCAGAACAGAAGAGCCTAAGATCCCGCTGCGCGTTGCGCGGCGGCGACACCGGCCTGGAACTCCGCGATCAGATGATCAGGCTCTTCGAGCCCCACAGAGACCCGAAAGAACCCTTGGGAAACACCGATCGCCTGCCGCTCCGCCTCGCTCAGCCCGCGGTGGGACGACGTCGCAGGATGTGACAGGGTCGTGCCCACATCCCCAAGCGTCGGCGCAAAGGGAAGCGCCGGCATTGCGGCAACCAGCGCGTTGGCCGCAGCCCGTGCTCCGGCCACCTCGAAGCTGACCATGTTGCCACCGCGCGCTCCCAGCAGTGCCGCGGCGCGTGCGGCATCGGGATGATCGTCACGCGTGGGATAGAGAACCCGCGCCACGCCCGGCATCTGCGCCAACGCATCGGCGAGCGCACGCGCCGTCGCCTCGGCCCGGTCATAGCGCAACGCAAAGCTGTGCAGACCGCGCTCGGCGAGCCAGCAATCGAAGGGCGAAGGGGTCAGACCCCAGGTCGCGACGGCCGTCTCGATCCGAGCCGCGCACGCCGGATCCCGGGCCGCAACCCAGCCCAGCGTGGCGTCCGAGTGCCCGGCAAGCAGTTTCGTGACGGAGTGAAGTACAACCTCCGCACCGTGCTCAAAGGCCTGAAAGCCGCGCGGTGTGGTAAACGTGTTGTCGATCACGAGCGCAACGCCGGCCGAACGGCAGAGCTCCGCAATCGGCGTAACGTCCGCGACACGAATGGTCGGGTTGGCCACAACCTCGAGGAGCAGTGCCTTGGTCTCGGGGCGCAACGCCGCGCGCACCGCATCCACATCGGTCATGTCAGCCAGAGAGGTGGCGACACCCAGACGCGGCAGATCCTCGCGCAAGAGCCGCAGTGACCGGCCGTAGAGCTGATCGCCCCCGAGAACATGGTCGCCCGCCTGAACCAGAGCCAGCATCGCCGCACTGACGGCCGCCATGCCGGACCCGGTCATGATGCCGCCCGCGACCCCTTCGAGGTCGTCAATCATCGCAGCCGCCACGGCGGCGTTGGGGTGTCCCTCGCGCGCGTAGGTCCACCCCTCGAGCCGCCCTTCGTATTGTGCGTCGAGCGCATCGGGGCTGTCTGCTGCATAGACCACGCTGGGGTGCAAAGGGCTCGCGACAGGGCGACTCGCACTGGATGGCCAGGGCGCGCGGCGCCCGGGTTGAGGGGGCCCGTTATGTGCGTTGCGCATCATTCGATCCTGTTTTGTCTTGGAGGGGCAGCGCAGCCTTCGGCGACGGTATTTTCAGCAAGAAGAAGGGTGCCGGTGCGCTCAGAGCGGGGCGAGCCCCGAAGCGAAGCGGATGGCATTTTGGCGATAGCCCTCGGCGCTGCGCTGCAGTCCATCGAGCTGGTCGGGTGTGAGGGGCCGGACAACTCTTCCGGGGCTGCCCATGACGAGGGAGCCGTCGGGTATTTCCTTGCCCTCAGTGATGAGCGCGCAGGCGCCAATCAGGCAGTTGCGTCCGATCCTTGCCCCGTTGAGAATAGTCGCGCCCATTCCGATTAAACTACCATCACCTATGGTGCAGCCGTGGAGCATGGCCCGGTGCCCGATCGTACAATCGACGCCGATGTTGAGGGGGAAGCCCATATCGGTGTGGCACACCGCATGCTCCTGCACATTCGAGCCCGCGCCAACGCTGATCCATTCGTTATCGCCCCGCAGCACCGCGTTGAACCAGATGCTGGACGCTTCGCCCAGCTCAACCTTTCCGATGAGGGTGGCATTGGGGGCGATCCACGCTGTGTCGGCATATTGGGGTGCGACACCGTCGAGACTGTAGAGGGTCATGACGTCTCCTCGAATTCCGTTTGCAGGCGGCGGACGTGGTCGCCCAGGCTCGGTTGTTGTGCGCGGCGCAAGCGCTCGGCCGCCACGATCGTGCGCAGCTTGACCTCGGTATCGTCGAGGTCATCGTTCACCAATACGTAATCGTAGCCGTCCCAGTGGCTGATTTCGTCCCAACTCTTTTGCATTCGTTTGGAGATGACGTCCGCACGGTCCTGAGCGCGCGCGACAAGACGGCGACGCAGCTCCGCAATGGACGGGGGCAGGATGAAGATCGATAGCGTGTGACGCCCGAGGTCCGAGTTGCGGATCTGCTGTGCCCCCTGCCAATCGACGTCGAAGAGTACGTCGCACCCGCGTGCGATCGTCGCGCGGACTGGTTCGGCGGGCGAGCCGTAGAAATTTCCAAAGACGAAAGCGTGCTCCAGCATCTCGCCCTCGGCCACCATCTGCTTGAACCGGGCCTCGGAGTAGAAGTGGTAGTGCTCGCCGTCATGCTCTCCCGGCCGGGGCGCGCGCGTCGTGGCGGAGACGGAGAATGTCAGTGTCGGATCCCAGGCCATGAGGCGCCGCGCGAGTGTGGATTTCCCAGCGCCTGAGGGTGAAGACAGGATCATCAAGAGCCCGCGTCTGTCCGACATGTCGTTCTCCCCATCGGTTGCGCTGTTGCGTGGTGGGCTAAAGGCGGCGGTGCGGTCAACCCCGATCCGGCATGGGCGGGCGCGCGGACGGTGCCTGTTGCGGCCGCGGTTCTCTCCAAGACCGCAGCACGTTAACGATGAGAACGCATTTTTCAGACAATCTGATCAAAGCCTGTCATATTAACTGCAGGGTAACCGAACCGCAGGTCTCGTGACGGGGCAAAGGCCACCTGAGCAGGGCCAGTCCGCACCATCTGCCGCGGTTTGGCTGGGGCGTCACGATGGGAGCATCCGCCAGCGGCGCGAGGCTCTTGGATGTCAGGCAAGGAGGTCGCAATGAGCGATCATGGCGAGGGCCCCGGTGTGAGCCGGGACGAACAGAAGCGTCCGAAGGACGCAGGCGACGTGGTCGCGCTGCACACGTTTGGCGACGACCTGCGGTTTCCGGCCCTGACCCAGCTGGAGCGGTATTGGCAGGACCTGCGCGGATCGCGCCTTGTTCCAGCGCGCTCCGAGGTTGACCCGCGCCACATCGAAGACGTGCTCGACTGTGCCTTCATCGTGGAACGCATCGCCCCTGGTATGGCGCGGTTTCGCGTCGCGGGTATGCATCTGAGTGACCTCATGGGGATGGAAGTCCGCGGTATGCCGCTCAGCGCGTTCTTTACACCGGATGCGCGGCGCACCCTTTCGGACGGGTTGGAACACGCGTTCGACGATCCGGCGGTGGTGCGTCTGAGCCTGCAAGCCGAAACAAGTATCGGACGGCCTGAGATGGAGGGTCGCCTCCTTCTGCTGCCGCTCAAGAGCGACTTTGGTGATGTCAGCCGTGCGTTGGGCTGTATGGTGACGCGCGGCGCCACCGGGCGAACGCCGCGTCGCTTCGAGATTACCGACACCCAGGTGGTGTCCGCCGCAGGGCCGCAGCACGCGGGAGATCGCCGCATCGGGGGATGGTCGCGCGGGCCCCGGACGGTGGCGCCAGGCGTGAAACCGCGGCCGGGCCAGTCGACCAAGCCTGCGCTGCGCGAGATGGCCGAGGCGCCTGCTCCCTTCGCACCAAAGGCGCGCCCCTCGAGCCAGGAGACGCCCACGGCGGCCCCGCGCCCGCCGCGCGCGGACGGCCGACCGAAACTCTACGTCGTTTCCAACAACGACTGACGGCCTTCTTGACGATACGCCGATCCGGACGACAGAGGGCTACGGCGCCACCTCTCGTCCCGCAATCCGCTGAGCCGGCAATTGGCCTGAAATCTCGAGTATGAGCTTGCGCTTGATGGCCTCGGCAAAGGACGCGCGCGTGTCCGCAGTCACGACGAACGCGTTCTGACCGCCGATGATGTGCTCGGCATAAAGCGCTTCCAGCCCCCCTTGTGCGCGTCCCGGATCTCCGGGTCGCAGGATCGGCAAAGCGTTGATCGTCACGCCCGCCTCCAGAACCTCCGCGCGTGCCTCGGCAATCCCCGGTCCCGAATAGTTCCGCAAGCTGTCGCCCGAAAAGTCGATCACTCGGCGCCACCCGACGGCTTCGTTCGTCTCCATCAACTCAAGGCCCTTGAGCAATGCCGCGCCAATCGCGTTGCGCCCGATGGCTCGCCGCGGTGGCGCCAGGACCTGCGCCGCAAACAGCTTCGCCTGTTCGGCCGTCGCGATCCGCGTCCAGTCCGCGACCACCACCTGGTTCGACGCCCATTCCACATATGTCACTGCGATCGAACCGTACGCCGTATTCGCAATCGCATCGAGCACCTGCGGGTCCGTGATGGCCGTGGCATAGCCTTCGCGCTGCAGCTGGTATTCGCGGCTGTCGATGGAGCCCGACGCATCCGCGAGCAACACCAGCTCCAGATCCGTATCCTGTGCCTGTGCCGCCCCCGCGACACACACCAAAAGCAAGACGCGCATGAAGATCATCGTCACCTCCCGTAACAACGACCCTAGGCCCGCCCCAAGCGAACGCCAAGCGACGAAACCTCGCGCACCGCTTCTTTCTTCTTGCTGAAAATACCGTCGCCGAAGGCATCCACCGCAGCCCAGAGACGCGCCGGGCGGAGCAATGCCCCGCCCGTCACACGTGTCCCGGCTCGGTTCAGCCCGCCGCGCGGGCCCTGTCGCGACGGTCCGACAGCTCTTCGGCGACAAGAAACGCCAGCTCAAGCGATTGCGTCGCATTCAGACGCGGGTCGCATGCCGTGTGGTACCGGTCCGAGAGGTTTTCGTCCGACACGGCCTGCAGACCGCCGGTGCATTCCGTCACGTCCTGCCCGGTCATCTCGAAATGCACACCGCCCGGCATGGTGCCGGCATCGCGATGGGCGCCGAAGAACTCGCGCACCTCGCTCAGCACCCGCTCGAACGGACGGGTCTTGTAGCCCGAGCCCGACTTGATCGTGTTGCCATGCATCGGATCGCAGACCCAGACGACATTCGCGCCCTCGCTCTTCACCGTCTCGATGAGACGCGGCAGGTGCTCGGCCACTTTACCGGCGCCGAAGCGGGAGATCAGCGTCAGCCGTCCCTCTTCGTTGCCGGGGTTCAGCGTCGCCATCAGACTCTTGAGGTCGTCGGCCGTCATCGACGGTCCGCACTTGAGGCCAATCGGGTTCGAAACGCCGCGGCAGAACTCGACATGCGCGCCATCGGGCTGACGCGTCCGGTCGCCGATCCAGATCATGTGGCCGGAGCCCGCAATCGTCTGACCGGTCGTCGAATCAACCCGTGTGAGTGCCTCCTCGTACTCGAGCAGCAACGCCTCATGCGACGTGTAAAAATGCACGGTTGACAGGTTCTCGACCTGCTCGGCGCTGATCCCTGCGGCACTCATGAAGTCGAGTGCGTCCGAAATCCGCCCCGACACCTCGCGGTAGGCCTGTGCCTTGTCCTCGGCGGCAAACCCCGTCGTGAACGCGTGCACGCGGTGGATGTCGGCAAAGCCCCCGGTCGAAAAGGCACGCAAGAGGTTCAGCGAGGCCGCGGCCTGGGTGTAGGCCTGCAGCATCTTCTCGGGACGCGGGATCCGCGCCTCCTCCGTGAAGGGCAGATCGTTGATGATATCCCCGCGGTAGGACGGCAGCTCCACACCGTCGACCGTTTCGGTCGGGGCCGAGCGCGGCTTGGCAAACTGCCCCGCCATCCGGCCCACCTTCACCACCGGCACTTTCGCGCCGTAGGTCAGGACAACTGCCATCTGCAGCATCACCTTGAAGGTGTCGCGGATCGTGTCGGCGGAGAACTCGGCAAAGCTCTCGGCGCAATCGCCGCCCTGCAGCAGGAACGCCTCGCCCCGCCCGGCCTTCGCCAGCTCCGTGCGCAACCGGCGCGCCTCGCCCGCAAAGACCAGCGGCGGATACTTCCCAAGCTGCGCCTCAACCGCGTTCAAAGCCTCCGTGTCCGGATAGTCCGGCATCTGCACCCGGGGCTTGGTCCGCCAGGCGGATTTGGTCCAGGTCGAGGGAGTGGCGTGCGCTGCGGCAGACATGGGTCGCTCCTCTGTCCATTTGGTTTCTACGCGGAGCGCTCTATAGCCCCTCGCCGTCCGGGCCGCCACGGCAAAACGACGCGGCTTGGCCGCGAACCGCCGGCACCCGTCGCCGCGGGCACGTGCAATTGATCCAGAAGCAACATCCGGCGCAGAATGCCCCTTGCGAAGCGCCTCCGAATTTGGCCCTGTGAGGAACGCACGCGCAACAGCAGAACCATGGCACATTCATCCTTTTCCAATACAGTCGACCGCCCGCAGCACGCCGCAACGGACCCGCGCGCCACCAAACCGCGCCACTTCGTGTTCGTGCTGCTCGACCAGTTCACGATGCTCTGCTTTGCCTGCGCCATCGAACCCCTGCGCATCGCCAATCGCATGGCGGGGCGGGAGCTCTATTCCTGGCGCATTCTCGGAGAGGACGGCAGCCCCGTGCGCAGCTCCAACGGTGTGGAATTCGGCGTCGACGGAGATCTTCAGGAGGCCAACCGCGACGATACGATCATGCTTTGCGGCGGGATCGACATTCAGTCCGCCACCACCAAGCGCCTCGTCAGCTGGCTGCGCCGCGAGGCGCGCCGGGGCGTGACCGTCGGCGGCCTCTGCACGGCCGGCTATTCCCTCGCCCGCGCCGGCCTGATGGACGACAAGCGCGCCACGATCCACTGGGAAAACCAGGACAGCTTTGCCGAGGAATTCCCGGAGGTGACGCTCACGAAATCCGTCTTTGTCATTGATGGCAACCGGATCTCCACCGCGGGAGGCACCGCCTCGATTGACCTGATGCTCAAGCTGATCGCGTCGGATCATGGGGAGGAGCTGGCGGGCCTGGTCGCCGACCAGTTGATTTACTCCTCGATCCGGACAGACCAGGACACGCAGCGCCTTTCGATCCCCTCGCGGATCGGCGTCCGCCACCCCAAGCTCGGCCAGGTAATCCAGGTGATGGAGCAAAACATCGAGGAGCCGATCTCGCCTGCCCTTCTGGCCCGCGACGTCGGGCTCTCCACGCGCCAGCTCGAGCGCCTCTTCCGGCGGTATCTTAACAGGTCGCCCAAGCGCTACTACATGGAGCTGCGTCTGCAAAAGGCCCGCAACCTGCTGCTTCAAACCGATATGTCGGTGATCAATGTCGCGCTTGCCTGCGGCTTTACCTCACCGTCGCACTTTTCCAAGTGCTACCGCGCGCGCTATGAGACAACGCCCTACCGCGAGCGGGGCGCCAATGCCCCCAGCGGTGCCGCTACCACCACTCCTTGATCGCGCGGATATCGCCGGAGACCTGAAAGTCGAGAACGCGCACGCCATCGTTGCGCTGGTGGGTCAGCAGATAGACATAGACATAAACCTCCCCCTCCCAATACGCGATGACCTCGCGGGTGATGTGCTCTGCGGGAGTTTCGAGGATGAGGTGCCCTGAGTCTTCGAATGGCGCGAGCGCCGACTTGTAGCGATCTTCCAGCACCCGGACCCGCCCCAATGACATCAGCGCGGGGGGCGAAAACCGGCTCACGAGCGCAATGAAATCCCTGTCGCGCATCAGCCTGTCGAGCTCTGCGCGCATATCCTGGGGCGTATCGAAGATCGGCAAGGGCGCGGCGTCCGCTCCCGCTGTCGTCTGCGCGGGCACAGCCGCAGCAAGACCAACGGCGAACACGGCTCCAAGAAGGGGGCTAAAGCGAGACATTGTGCGGCTCCGATTGCGTCCGCGCATCAGGCCACACACGCGCGCAAGCATCAACCGTTCGGCGCCCTCGCACGCCGCCTATCCGCCCGTTGCCACGCGCATGCGGTAGAGCGCGCCGTTTCCTTCCGACAGGAACCACACCGCGCCGTCGGGGCCAACGCGCACATCGCGGATACGCAGGGTCTCCGGCGTCGAGATCCGCTCCACCTCGCGCACCCGGGTCCCGCGCACCTCCAGCCGCGAGATCAGATCGGAATTGAGCGAGCCGACCAGAATGTCGCCGTCCCACTCCGCAAACATCGTGTCGCCCACAAAAGTCATCCCGGAAGGGGCGATGGACGGATCCCAATAATGCTTCGGCTGCGCCATACCCGGCGCCGCGGTGCCCTCACCGATGCGAAACCCGGAATAGTGACGCCCGTAGGAGATCACCGGCCAGCCGTAGTTCGTACCCGCTTCGATCAGGTTGATCTCGTCACCGCCCCGCGCGCCATGCTCGACCGTCCAGAGCTTCCCCTGCCCGTCCAGCGCCGCGCCCTGCGGGTTGCGGTGGCCATAGGTGTAGATCTCGGGTTGTGCGCCCTCCTGCCCCACGAAAGGGTTCGAGGCCGGCACCTGGCCCGCGCGCGTCAGGCGAATGACCGACCCGTTCTCGTTGCCAAGATCCTGGGCCGATGGCCTGTCACCCCGATCCCCGGTCGTGACATAGAGCAGCCCGTCCCGCCCCTCCACGACGCGCGAGCCGAAATGACGGCCGCCGCTGGAGCCGCGCTCCATCTCCCAAAGCGTCTCAACCTCCGTCAGGCGCGCCCCGTCCCGCGAGAGGATCCCCCGCGCCAGGGCTGTTCCGGCATGACGTCCCTGGGGTCGCGAAAACGTCAGGTAAATCTCACGCGTTTGCGAAAAATCGCGCGGCACCAGCACGTCGAGCAGGCCGCCCTGCCCGTCGGCGGCCACGTCCGGCACCCCTGCCACGCGCTGACGGGCGCCATCCGCAGCGATGTGCAGGAGCGCGCCATCGCGTTCGGTGATCAGCATCTCCCCGCCGGGCAGAAACCCGATCGCCCAGGGCACATCGAGCCCCGTGACCACGGGCACTATCTCAACGGCGCCCGCCGCTGTTGCCCGCACCTCTTGTGCGACGCCAGCGCGGGGCCCCCCGGTGACCAGAACGAGGGCAGTTGCAAGAACAGGTGCGAGGGCAAAGAGCGTCAGGCGCATACGAACCTCCAAAACGAAGACGGCGTCCCCTTACACATATAGGGGACGCCGTCGGTTCAAGGGGGGGATCGGTCAGCACTGCAGATGCGCCGGCTACGCGTGCCGGTCGCCGCGGCTTAGATCGTATCCGTGTCAGGTGACCGTGCGGGCACAAAGAGACGGCGGGTGAGATCGCCGAAAGCGTTGGCGCGTGCCTTGTGCGCGGCTTCGATGGCGGCGCGGTGACGGGCGGTCGGGGCGGTCATGATCATGTTCGGGGTCCTCTCGGATCAGGTGACTTTGATGAAGCTAGATATGCGCGCCTTCACAGCGCTTTACAAACGAGACTTTCCATCCATTCAGATAAGAATTACTTGTGTGAAATGCCGAGTCGACTCCCCCCCCTGACAGCCCTGCGTGCCTTTGAAGCTGCGGCGCGGCACCTCTCCTTCGCCAAGGCCGCCGACGAGCTGGGCGTGACACCTGCCGCGCTCTCGTTTCAGATCAAGTCCCTCGAGGATCACCTTGGGCGCCCCGTCTTTCGCAGGCTCAACCGCGCCGTCGAACTGACGGAAGCGGGCCGCGCCCTCGCGCCGGGGCTCAGCGACGGCTTTGGCGCGCTGGCCGCCGCCTGGCGCGCCGCCCTGCGTGTGACCGACACAACGACGCTCACCGTCACCGCTGGTCCGGCCTTCACCGCCAAATGGCTCGCGCCGCGCCTCTTCGACTTCGCCTCAAAGCACCCGGAGATCGAGCTGCGCTTCGCCGCCTCCCTCAAGCTCGCCGATTTCGAGCGCGATCAGGTCGACGTCGCCATCCGCTTCGGCTTTGACACGGCACCGGGGTTTTATGCCCGGCCCATCCTGTCGGACTGGATGTCCCCCATGATGGCGCCCGCGCTGGCCGAGAAGATCCGCACGCCCGCCGACCTTCAGCACGCCACCCTCCTGCACCAGGACGACCTGACGAACCTCTTGCCGGATCTGACATGGTCGACGTGGTTCCGTCTCAGCGGTCTGGGTCCGGCGCCGCGCTCCGGGCCACGGTTCAGCCAGGCCGACCATGCGCTCGACGCCGCACTCGCGGGCACAGGGGTCGTGCTTGGACGCTCCTCGTTGGCCGCGGGCGACCTGGCCGAAGGGCGCCTCGTTGCCCCGTTCGAGCTTGGTCTGACCATGGGTGCGCGATACCGCGTCGTCTTTCCGCAGGCCAATGGCGCCCGGCCGCAGGTCGCCGCGTTCCGCGATTGGGTGGAGCATGAAGCCGACCTCGCCATGCAGGCCGTGCCGACCCCGTCCCGTTTGGTCTCGCTGGAAGACCTCTAGGGTGTCGACGCACCGCTTGGCGTCGACAGCACAACGCGGAAGCGCTTTCCAATAGGGCCATCGCCGTTTAGGTTCCGGCGCCAGAATCATAACACTCAGGGAGATCGCAAATGAAGAAGATGCTGCTCGCGAGCGCTGCCGTGCTCGCCGCTGCGCCGGCTCTTGCCGATGGTCACGACATCAAGCTGGGTGTCATCCTCGGCTTCACCGGCCCCATCGAATCGCTCACCCCGGCCATGGCCGCGGGCGCCGAAATGGCGATGGCCGAAATCACCGAGTCCGGCCTCCTGATGGACGGCAAGACCGTTTCCTCCGTGCGCGCTGACAGCACCTGCGTCGACAGCGCCGCCGCAACGGCCGCCGCCGAGCGGCTGATCACGTCCGACGGGGTCAAGGGCATCATGGGTGCCGATTGCTCAGGCGTGACGGGCGCGGTTCTGGCGAACGTGGCGGTGCCGAACGGCATGGTGATGATCTCGCCCTCGGCCACCTCGCCGGCGCTGACCGCTGCTGAAGACAATGGTCTCTTCTTTCGCACGGCCCCCTCGGATGCGCGTCAGGTCGCTGTCCTGGCGGAAATCCTGCTCGAATAGTGCATGAACTAAGTAGAGGTGACCTACACCAACAATGACTACGGGTAAGGTTTCG
>JBCCYI010000044.1:0-23543 GCA_039189975.1 Pseudomonadota bacterium | reverse complement strand
CGCGCGCACCGGCCCGCGCGTTTCGGGGGCCGGCGCCTGTCGGCGCCGGCGGTCGCGCATCCTAAAACCTTAGACGCAATGACCGACGGACGGGGCTATGGGCGCTTGCGTCGTCGTAGCTTCTGTCGAAAACGGGCGGGCCGGCGCTGTGAGTATTGTCGTGATTGCACGCTGGTCGCGTGGGCGGGACCTCTTGGGGGGGGCTTTCTCATGATGGGTTCGGCGCGGATGGCCGACCTTTTCGGTCATGCGAGACGTCGGCGTCGTCGGACGTTGCCAGACGCGCGGATGCGGCCGGGACTGTCATGGAGAAGACCGCTCCGAAACACCGTTGTCGAACCCGTCAAGCACAGGGAACCCGCTGAGACTGGCGCGACAGGCGACGCGGCGGTCGCGGCGGCTCAAACCGCAGGATCACGTGGCTTTCCGGGCCCGTTCACAGATGCGCATGCAGAGCATAGGGCTGGGTCAGGGCGAAACGAGAGAGCACGCAAAGGCTCGCTGAAGGGCGTGGTTTTGAGCTGGTCCCGGTGCCCTAGGGGCGCCATCTCAGGAAGTTCGCGATCATCCGGAGCCCGGATGCCTGGCTCTTTTCGGGGTGGAACTGCATTCCAACCTTCGTGCCCTCGCTCACGATCGCGGTGATGGGGGCGCCGTACTCCGCGGTCGCCAGCAGTTGCCCTGCCGACGCGACCTGCATGTGAAAGGAGTGGACGAAATAGGCATGCGCGCCCGTTTCGATCCCGTCAAGCACAGGATGGGCGGCGGTCAGCACAAGGTCATTCCACCCCATGTGCGGAACCTTGAGCGACGGGTCTTGGGGCGCAATCGGCACGACCTCTCCGTCTATCCAGCCCAAACCTTTGACCGTTTCGTATTCGTGTCCCTGACGCGCCATAAGCTGCATGCCGACGCAGATCCCGAGAAAAGGCCGCCCCTTCATCTCCACCGCCTCAATCAAAGCCTCGCAAAGCCCTCCGGCCCCGTCCAGCGCACGCTTGCAGGCGGGAAACGCCCCGTCTCCGGGAAGCACAATGCGCTCGGCCGCCGCGACATCCTCGGGTTTGGACGAGACGATCACCGCGCCCGCGTTCACTTCGAGTGCCATCCGCTGAAAGGCCTTTTCGGCGGAGTGCAGATTGCCGCTGTCATAGTCGATCAGAACGGTGGTCATCGGCGCTCAGAGGCTCCCCTTGGTCGAGGGGACGGCGTCGGCCTTGCGCGGGTCCGTCTCGACCGCATCGCGCAAGGCGCGCGCCACGGCCTTGAACGTCGCCTCCGCGACATGGTGCGCGTTGATCCCCGCCAGCCGCTCGACATGCAGCGTGATCCCCCCATGGGTCGAGAGTGCCTGAAAGAACTCCCTCACAAGCTCGGTATCAAAGGTCCCGATCTTCTGCGCCTCGAACGGGACATGCCACACCAGAAAAGGGCGGGCCGAAAGGTCCAGCGCGGCGCGCACCAGCGCGTCATCCATCGGCAGCAGACACGAGCCGTAGCGCCGAATCCCACGTTTGTCCCCAAGCGCCTGGGCCAGGGCCTGGCCGAGCGCGATGCCGGTGTCCTCGACCGTATGATGGTCGTCGATGTGCAGATCGCCCGTCGCGCGGATGGTCATGTCGATCAGCGCGTGGCGGGCGAGCTGGTCCAGCATGTGATCGAAGAACCCGACACCCGTGCGGTTGTCGTAGGCGCCCGTGCCGTCGAGGTTGATCTCAACGGCAATCTGCGTCTCGGCGGTGGAGCGTTCGATACGGGCCTGGCGCATGGGGGCCTCCGGTTGGACTGCGCCGCGTCTCTACACCTCCGCCCAGCCTGGCGAAAGAGGGTCCGGTGCGCCGGCCGTCGGAGTGTGGCGCTTGCGGTGCGCGCGGGCTGGCCCTACGGTCTGGCCTGGATCGAGAGGGGGCGACGGATGTCTGTATGTGTCTTTGTGCAACTGCGGTGCAAGCCGGGCGCGACGTATCGGGTCGCCGACGCCATCGTGCTGAAGGAGATCCACTCGGAGCTTTATTCCACGTCCGGGGACTATGACCTTCTGCTCAAGATCTACATCCCCGACGGCGAAGATGTGGGGCGCTACATCAACGAGCGCCTGCTCGACGTGCCCGAGATCGAGCGTTCGCTCACCACCCTCACGTTTCAGACCTTCTGAAACAGCGCCCGGCGGGCTCAGCGACAGGCTTCGTGGCGCGACGGGAAGACGCCAGGGCTGTCCGCGCGATGCGAGCAAAGGCACGCGCGCGCCGCTCTTTCCGGGAGCTCGGTACGGAAACACGCCGGGCTCGGCCTATGTCTGACTGGTAATCGTGACGAGGCGCGATACGATACGCCGGAGGCGGCTCCCTTTGCGCCTGCACCCTGGCGAGAGCGGGCCGAAGACCATGGACACATCCTTCGAGCAAGAGCAGGACATTATTTCGCGCGTGCTGGGCAGCGCACAGGTCATCATGTGGGAAGCACGCCTGCCGCCGGTGGAGTTCACCTACGTGTCGCCGTTCGCCGAAGTGCTCTTTGGCTATCCGGTCAGCGACTGGTACCGGCAAGGGTTCTGGGCCAGCCTGATCCATCCCGACGATCAGCCCATCGCCTTTGACTTCTGCTTTCAGCAGACTCAGGCGGGCATGGACCATTCGATGGAATACCGGATGCGCCACGCAGACGGTCATTACATCTGGATCCGGGACATCGTGACGGTTGCAGAGCCGACCGACGATGCGCTCTGGATGCGTGGCGCGATCTTTGACATCTCCGAGGAACGGCGGATGGCAGAGAGCCTGCGCGCCGCCAAGGAGGAAGCGGAAGCCGCCAATCAGGCGCGAACCCGCTTTCTCAGCCAGGTCGGGCATGAGCTGCGCACGCCGCTCAACGCTTCGCTCGGGGCGGTTCAGCTGCTTCAGTTGCGGCGGCTCTCGCCCGAGCTTGAACCGCTTATCGGCATCATCAACGATGCCAATGAGACACTCCTGTCGCTGATCGAGGATGTCACCGACATCTCTCGCTCCTGGTCTCAGCCCATGGCGCTCGAACCCGCATGGCTCGACCCTATCCCCTTGGTTCGCCGCACGCTCGCTGTCTTTGAGCCCTCCGCGCATCGGCTGGGCATCACGATGTCGCTGGAGCCGCAATTGCCGCCGGGCGTGCAGGTAAAGCTTGATGCCTCGCGTTTTCGGCAGATTCTGTCGAACCTGATCGGCAATGCGTTGCGCCACGCCGGCGAAAGCCACGTGACCGTGGCGTTGCGTTTTACCGACGGCCCCAGTGACACGCTCGAGCTTGTCGTGCGGGACACTGGCAAAGGCATGCCGGCCGAAGTCAGAGACCGTGCGCTGGAGCCCTTCTTCCGCGGCGGAGAGAGCTATGGCGACACGGGCGCTGGCATGGGGCTGGGGTTGTCCATTGTCCAGCAGATCACACAAGCCATGCAGGGCCAGGTCTCCTTGGAGAGCGCGGAAGGGCAGGGGACCACCGCGCGGGTGGTTTTTCCCGTCGAAGTGCGCAAGGCGCCCCACGCAGAGCCGGCGCCCGTCGTACCCAAGGTGCTTTGTGTTGAGGACAATCGCACCAACGCCTTTATCCTAGGGCAATTGCTGGAGAACTTTGGGGTCGGGCACTGCTTTGTGGAAACCGGGGAAGCCGCGATTGGTAAATTTGAGGAGCAGCCACAGGACTTCGCGCTGGTTCTGATGGATGTGCTGATGCAACCGACCGATGGGTTGGAGACGACGCGCAGACTACGTGCCCTCGAAGCCGAGCTGTCGCTGGAACGAACCCCGATTGTAGCGGTCACGGCTCATACCCTTGTCGAGCATATCGACGAGTGTTTGGCAGCCGGCATGGATGCGCACCTCTCAAAGCCCGTGCGGATCGACGACCTTCAGCGCATCCTGCTGGACTTCGGCGCCCTTCCTGCGCCTCCAGAGGGCAAGACGTCCTCTGGTCGCTAGCGGCGCGTCCCCCCCGGGTCTATGCGCAGTCGAGCGCAACCTCCCACAGGAAAAGGGGGTTTTGCCCAGGCACGACGACGTCGCGACGCATGAGGGTCAGGCGGATCTCAGAGCCTTCGCCGCGCGCGTCCATCAGAAAGCCATGGTTGCCCTCCCAGTCCAGAAAGTGCGTGATCCCTTCCGTAGCGAGATAGGCGCACATCGTGCGGGTGCGGAACGCCTCGGCGGCTGCACCGTTCACCACCCCATCAAGATTGACGACCTCAAGCCCGTCTGGCGCAAAATACGCCAGCGCCCCGCTTTGGAACGCGCCAAGCCTTGCGCCCGCGGGAAGGTCCGGGAAGAAGCTGTGCGCGGCCGCGCTGTAGGCCATAGGGGGGGAGTACGCCCGCTCGATGGAATGCGGGCTGATCGCATAGGCCGTGGTGAACACAAGCCCCGTGCCGGAAAAGAAAACCGCGAGAAGACCCCCGATCGACCCTGCTCCGACCCGCCAACGGCCCAAGGCGAGGCCGCGCCCGTTGCGAGACATCTCGCAAAAGAGGACCGCGCCGAGGATCAGCGCCAGCACGAAGATCGGGGCAAAGTACCGCTCGAAGAACCAGAATGCCCCAAGCTTCGTCGTGTAGGCCAGAAACAGCAGGATCGCCGAGAGGGAGAGCGCCGTGGCCAGCGAGTACTGGCGTCGCCAGGCGGAACGGACGAGCGTTGCGAGCAGAATGGCCCAGACCATATACGCCGCGATGAAAGTCTCCGTCCCGCCGCCTTTGCCCAACGCCAGCAATTGCCCCGGCACCAGACCGGACAGCACCAGCGCCCCGCCGGCCACCATGGTCCAGGGAGCGATCTCATAGGCCGCCGCAAGAGTTTGGACTGCACCACCACTCTCCGGAATCAGTGTCCCGCTGACAACCAGGCACACCGCCACCCAGGGCGCCACGACCAGCGCCATCGCGCCCGTGACGGAGCCAATCGCCCGCCAGCCATGTGCGATCACGCCCCAGGCCGCCAGCGGCACCAACAGAACGACGCTGTCGATACGCGCCAGGATCGCCAGCCCGGCGAGGGCGCCGATGGCCATGTAGCGTTTTCTGGATGCACCCCGCGCCGTCTCCGCCGTCAGCGTCACCGTCGCCAGAAAAGCCGTTGCCGCAAGCGAGGTTTCCAAACCGTTGAGATGGGTCAGGACAAAGACCGGTCCGGTCGCGGCCACTAATCCCACGCCAAGCCCGGCCAGCGCAGACCCCGTCAGCGCCAAGGTCAGGCGGGCGGCGAGCGCCACGGCCGTGACGCCAAAGACCGCACTGAGCGCGCCGGCGGCATAGGCTGCCGTGTGCGGGTCGTCCGTCAGCCAGAATACGGGCGTCAAGAACAGGGCGATGAGCGGCTGAAACCCGGTTGTCAGGGTGGTGCCGTCGACGGAGGGCCCAATACCCAACGCCATGTTCCGTGCGATCGTCAGCACATAGTACGTATCGTCGGGGTAGGCTTGGCGATCTAGTGTTTCAAGGCCCAAACCCACGATTGTAAAGCGCACGGCCGTCGCCACGAGCGCTACCACCAGCAGCATTGCGGCGGAGGAATGCACCAAGCCCGGTGTCGCAAGCTGCCCCCGGCCCAGGGAGCCTGCACGATCGGCGCCGAGATCAGACATGGGGTTCCTCCGGGTGAAACACTGTCAACAATGCAGGGCGGATAGCGCGATTGGCGTTCGAAAATGCGGCAGAACCGGGACGCGCGCTGGGCACGCGGAGATACAGAGGGCATTGCCGCGCACGCGGCGCGCCCGTGCGCGGATCAACGCACAGCCTTTGACGCAAGGACGCCCCTGCGTCATGGGATCGGCCGAAAACCGCGCCTTAGGGAGTTGATTCCCACCCTGATTGCCGACACCTCTTACCACGACAGATTCCAGCAGAAAGTGACGCCCCGTGACTGACCTCTACCGCTTGTCCGCAACCGAGATCGCCGGGGGGGTCCGCCAGCGCGCCTTTTCTGCGCGCGACGTCGCCGAGGCGCATCTTGCCCGCGCGGCACAGGTCAACCCGGCGATCAACGCGGTCGTGCAAGAGGACGCTGAGGGAGCGCTGCGCACGGCCGACGCGATTGACCGGCGCGTCACTGCGGGCGAGGACGTGGGACCGCTCGCTGGGGTGCCCGCTGCCATCAAGGTCAACGTCGACCAGGCCGGCTGGGCGACGACCAACGGGCTGACATTGCAGCGTGACGCGATTGCAGCCCAGGACAGCCCTTTTGTGGCGCATATGCGCGCAGCTGATGCCGTGTTCGTCGGCCGGACAAACACGCCGGCCTTTTCCCTGCGCTGGTTCACCAAGAACAACCTGCATGGCCAGACACTCAACCCCAGGGATCGTCGGCTAACGCCCGGAGGCTCTTCGGGGGGCGCGGCGGCGGCGGTTGCGGCCGGGATCTGCCCGATTGCCCATGGCACGGATATCGCCGGCTCGATCCGTTACCCGGCCTACGCCTGTGGCGTACACGGGCTGCGCCCAAGCCTCGGCCGTGTGGCCGCTCTCAATCAGACGGCGGGTGATCGCTACATTGGCGCGCAGGTCATGGCCGTCTCGGGCCCCATTGCACGGCGCATATCCGATCTCGGGCTTGCGCTGGGTGTTATGGCGCGGCCCGACAAGCGGGACCCCTGGCATGTCGCGACGCCGCTCGCAGGGGAGGCCTTCGTGAAGCGTGCCGCGCTCTGCCTCTCGCCTGATGGCATGACCGTGGCTCCGCAGGTGTGCGCCGCGCTGACCGCCGCCGCCCGCGTTCTGGAGGCGGCAGGCTGGGACGTGGAGGCCTGCGCGCTCCCCCCGCTCCGCCCCGCGGCCCGGATCAACACGATTCTGTGGATGGCCGAGACGGACTTCGCGGTGGGCAAGATGCTCGCGGAGGAGGGCGACGAGGACGCGCTCTTTGTCTACTCCAGAATGACCGAGGACGTTGGCCCGCCGGACCTCTCGACGCTTATGTCCGCGTTGCGCGAACGCGCGAGTTTGATGCGCGCCTGGGATCTCTTTCTGGCGGAGTATCCGCTTGTGATTTGTCCCGTCTCGGGGGAGTTGCCGTTCTCCCAGCAGTTGGACGTACGCTCTGAGGCGGATTTCGAGCGCGTCTACGAAGCGCAGTTGACGCAGCGCGGGTTGCCGGTACTGGGCATGCCCGCGCTCGCCGTGGCCACGCAAAGCGCCGATGGCATCCCAAACGGCGTTCAGCTTGTCGCAGGGCGATACCGCGAGGACATCCTGCTGGCCGCGGGCGCGACGCTCGAAGAGGCAGGACCGCCTCCGGACGTCGCCGACCCGACCTGACCTGACCAGGATCTCCATCATGGGTGGGCCGCGCCGCGCGCCGCCACTCTGTCGCCCGGCCGGCGGGTGGGGCGGGAGCCTTGCAGGAGCGGTGGCGCGCGCATCCGGCCGGTCGCGGGCGAGGCCTCAACGCGCGCGGCGCCTATCCTCGCAAAAGGGGGCACTGGCACGGCACGGCGTTACCCCTGGCTCTGGAGCATCGCGCATTTCTTCTATGTGACCGCCTGCCTTCAGAGCGGCGCCACCTCGACAAGCGCGGTGTGTGCGCTGCAACCCTGGCCGAGCCGCGACGTGCCTTGATCCCGGGTCAGGACGTTCGGATTGCCATGAGGGTCGATGTTCTGGCCAGGATCGCCGTACCAGGCGCCGGTCGGCAGGGCCACGACGCCCCGCAGGATCCCGTCTGAGAGCTGAGCGCGGGCTCGGGTCTCCCCTCGCGCGTTGAAGACACGGACAAAATCCCCCGCAGCGATTCCACGCGTTTCTGCATCCTCGGGATGCAGGACGATGGGGACGGGCCGGGCGCCCGGCGTGTCCGCCAGCGCGGCTTCAAGCTGGCTGTGCAGCTTATCGCCCGGCTGCGGCGACACCAGATGTAACGGCGTGGCCGGTGTCGCGGAGCCGAGCCACTCCGTAGGCGGCAACCAAACAGGGTGGCCTGGGCAATCGGCATAGCCAAACCCTTCGATCGTCTCGGAAAAGATCTCGATCCTGCCGGAGGGCGTCGGCAACGGATGGGCCTCGGGATCCGCCCGAAACCGCGTCAGAAAGGTCTCACGCGGACCACTCTGAAGGATGGGCAGGCGGATCCAGCCCTGCTCCTGAAGTGTGTCAAGCTCCGGCAGCTCGACGCCCTCCGCAGCGGCCTGGGTGCGGAACGCGGTGTAGAGATGGTCGATCCACTCGGTGGACGTCCGTGCCTCGGTGAATGCCTCCCCGGCGCCCAACCGTGCGGCCAGCCCCGAGAACACATCGAAATCGTCGCGCGCGCCGCCCACGGGCGGTACAAGTTGGGGCATATAAAAGAGGAAATCGTCGAGATTGGACCGTCCGATGTCGTCGCGCTCGTAGGGGGTGGTGACCGGGAACACGATGTCCGCCCGCTTTGCCGTCGCCGTCCACCACGGCTCGTTGACGATGATCGTCTCGGGACGTTGCCAGGCCTCATGCAGGGCGTTGAGGTCCTGATGATGGTGGTAGGGGTTGCCACCCGCCCAGTAGACAAGGCGGATATCAGGATAGCGCCGCTCCTGCCCGTTGAAAGCGTAACTCTGGCCGGGGTTGCGCAGCATGTCCGCCATCCGCGCGACGGGAATGAAGGTCGAAATCGGGTTCTGCCCCTGGGCAAAGGTCATGCCGCGCAGCGGTGCGAGCGCCCGCCCGACCCCACCGATGGCGCCATACCCGTAGCCGACGCCACCGCCGGGCAGGCCGATCTGCCCCAGCATTGCGGCCAGCACAGCGGACATCCAGAAGGGCTGCTCTCCGTGCTCGGCCCGCTGGAGCGACCAGGCGACCGTGACGAACGTACGCGTGGTGGCCATGCGCCGCCCGAGATCCCGGATCTCGTTTGCCGGTACGCCGCAGAGGGGGCTGGCCCAGTCCGGCGTCTTGGCGGTGCCATCTGTGTCGCCGTGCAGGTAGGCGCGGAAGCGCGCGAACCCGGTTGTATAGCGCTCCAGAAAGCGGGCGTCCGCCAGCCCTTCGGTGTCCAGCACGTAAGCCAGCGCGAGCATCAGCGCGGTGTCTGCTCCGGGACGGACGGGAAGCCACGCGCAGCCT
Organism: Pseudomonadota bacterium; assembly: GCA_039189975.1. Classification (GTDB taxonomy): domain Bacteria; phylum Pseudomonadota; class Alphaproteobacteria; order Rhodobacterales; family Rhodobacteraceae; genus HLUCCA09. The sequence goes on along the minus strand of JBCCYI010000044.1, from coordinate 14,488 downwards.
TCGGGCGCGTCGGAACGCTGTGGCCCGATGTTGACGCAATACGTCCCCTTGGCGACGCAACGATCGAGCCAGGTGCCCGTGTCGTGCTCAGTGATGCCGCCCATGCTCACCTGGGCGTTCTTGCGATTGATCCCACCGAACATCACCAGCGTGTCTGTGTGGTCGTGGATCGTCTTCCAATCGTCCTGGTTGTCGTATTGCAGAACCTTGAAGGCGTGGCCGAAGACGTGGGGCATGATCGCTTGCGCGCATCCGGTGGAGTAGCTGCCAAAGGCGCTCACGTAGCCGCCGATCGTGTTCAGAAACCGGTGCACCTGGCTTTGCGCATGGTGGAAGCGCCCGGCTGAGGCCCAGCCGTAGGAGCCGCCGAAGATCGCCTCGTTGCCGTGTGTCTTGCGAATGCGGTCGATCTCTTGGGCGGCGATATCCAGCGCTTCGTCCCATGGTAGCTCGACAAACGCGTCTGAGCCGCGCCCGCTGCGCTCGCGGTGCTCGAGCCAACCACGACGGACGGAGGGTCGGGCGACCCGGGTTTTGTGATGGACGGCAGCCGGGATGGCCTCGGCGATGGGCGAGGGGTCCGGATCCTTGGCGAAGGGTCGCGTGTACACAATGCGGTCGCCCTCGACCTCGACTTCGAACGCGCCCCAGTGACTGGTTGTGAGGTAGGACCGTCGTCCGCTTCCATCCGCCATGGTTCCGCTCCCGCGTGCGTGCTGCGTGTGCCGAGGTTATGCCCCAGCGGTGCGCGAGAGGCAAAGGCCAGGCGGCCCATGTTTCGCGGCGATCTGGCAACGTGATCGGCACTGAGAGGCAGCAATGCGTGCGGTGCCAGCTCGGCGCGACGGCTTTGAGCGGGGACGCGCCGATCCGTCCACGAGGAGCGGACCGGCGCGGCCTGACGGTTCCCGTCAGGCGGCGTACGCGCGGGAACAGATCCCTCCTAGGCGGTGCGGGCGCAAGCTCACGTCGCTTGCGCCTGGGCCGGTTCGGCACCGGCGGCAAACCAGTCCTTGCCAGGCACGGCGGCTAGGAGCTCGCGGGTGTAGTCGGCCTGTGGATTGGCGAAGAGCTCGCCCGTCGGGCCCACCTCGATCACCTCGCCGCGCTGCATCACCGCGATCCGGTCACAGACCTGGGCGGCCACGCGCAGATCGTGCGTGATGAAGACCATCGAGAGGTTCATCTGGTCGCGGATCTCGTCGAGAAGCCGCAGTATCTGGGCCTGGATCGAGACGTCCAGCGCGGAGACGGGCTCGTCCGCCACCAGGATCTGCGGCTCCAGGGCAAGCGCGCGAGCGATGCCGATCCGCTGGCGCTGGCCGCCGGAAAACTCATGCGGGAAACGGTCGAACGCGCCGGCATCGAGGCCGACGATCTCCAGGAGTTCGAGCGTGCGCTTGCGGGCCTCCTCGGGGCTTTTGCCATACATCTCAGGGCCCTGCGCGATGATCTTGCCGACGCGGGTGCGCGGGTTGAGCGAGGCGAAGGGGTCCTGAAATACCATCTGGATCTTGGACCGGAAGGGGCGCATCGCCGCCCGCCCCAGGGGGCGCAGGTCCGTTCCGTCGAGCAGGATCTCGCCGGCCTCGGCATCGTTCAGCCGGACGATGCAGCGCGCGACGGTCGACTTGCCGGAGCCGCTCTCGCCCACGATCCCGAGGGTCTCGCCCTTGGCCAGATCGAGGGTCACGTCGTTCGCGGCATGGACCACCCGCGCCTTGCCGCCGAAGAGACCGCCGCCGCTGCGGTAGGTCTTCTCCAGGTGGTTGACCTGCAGCACCGTCTCGGACGAGCGGGGGCGGGGCGGGCGCGGCACCAGATCGGGCACGGCGCCAATGAGGGCCTGCGTGTAAGGGTGCGTCGGGCGGCGGAGCACCTGATCGGTCGTGCCGGTCTCAACGACCAGCCCGTTCTGCATCACCATCACGCGGTCGGCGATGTCGGCCACGACGCCGAAATCGTGGGTGATGAAGAGGACGCCCGTCCCGTGGGCGGCCTGCATCTCCTTGATGAGCTTGAGGACCTGCGCTTGCGTCGTGACGTCGAGCGCGGTCGTCGGCTCATCGGCGATGAGGATCTTGGGGTCGAGCGCCAGCGCCATTGCAATCATCGCGCGTTGCCGCTGGCCACCGGAAAGCTCGTGCGGGTAGGCCTTGAGCGACTGCTCGGGGTCGGGCAGTTGCACGTCTTCCAAAAGCCCCAGCGCGCGGGCACGCCGCTCCTTGGCGGGCATCTTTTCGTGAAAGCGGAAGACCTCGTCGATCTGGTTGCCGATGGTCATCACCGGGTTCAGCGCCGTCATCGGCTCCTGGAAGATCATCGAGATCTCGGAGCCGCGGATCTGGCGCAGCCGGTCGTCGCTGGCCGTGGCCAGGTCCTCGCCCTGAAAGAGCACGCTGCCCTTGGCGATCTTCACCCGCGGCTTGGGCAGGAGCCCCATCACCGCGCGCGCGGTGAGCGACTTGCCCGAGCCGCTCTCGCCCACGACGCAGAGGATCTCGTTGGGCTTCAGGTGCAGATCGAGCGCCTCGACGGCGTAGGGCCGCTGGCTCTCGGGCGGCAGGGCGACGTGCAGGTTGGTGATGTCGAGAAGTTCGGTCATGTCCGCTCCCTCAGGCGCGGGTTCAGCGCGTCGTTCATGCCTTCGCCCACGAGGTTGATCGCGAGCACGGTGAGCAGGATGGCGATGCCCGGGAAGGTGCAGACCCACCAGGCCGAGCGCAGCAGCGTCCGCCCCGCGCCGATCTGAAAGCCCCAGCTCATGATGTTGGGATCGCCCAGGCCGAGGAACGCCAGCCCGCTCTCGATCAGGATCGCGGTGGCGACCATCAGCGAGCCGATCACGATGATCGGCGAGAGGCAGTTGGGCAGGATCTCCCCCAGCATGATGCGCACGTCCGACATGCCGATCGTGTGGCAGGCCTGTACGAACTCGCGGTTGCGGAGCGACAGGAACTCGCCCCGCACCAGCCGCGCCACCGCGGGCCAGGAGACGACCGCGATGGCGATGACGATGCTCTCGATCGAGGGTTTCATGATCGCAACCAGCAGGATGGCAAAGATGAAGGACGGGATCGTCTGGAACATCTCCGTCAGGCGCATCAGCAGCGCGTCGATCACGCCGCCATAATAGCCCGCGAGCGCGCCCATGACGATGCCGAGGCACACCGCGACGATGGTCGCCATCAGCCCGATCAGGAGCGACGTCTTGGCGCCATGGGCAATGCCCGCCGCCACGTCGCGGCCGAGGCTATCGGAGCCCAGCAGGAACCCGTTTTCACCAGGGCCCGACATCGGCGTGCCGGCAAGGCTGAAGGGGTCCTCGGGAAAGAAATATCCGGCGGTGGCTGCCATCAGCGTGATGAGGGCGAGGATCACTAGGCCGATCACGGCCCCACGGTTGCGGATGAAGAGCTTCCAAAAGGCCATGGCTCACTCCACCTCGATACGCGGATCGAGGGACGAGTAGATCAGGTCCACCACCAGGTTCACCGCGACAACGAGGAGCGCCGAGAGCAGGAAGATCCCGAGCAGGAGATTGAGGTCACGCGCGAAGAGCGCCTCGAAGGCGAGCATCCCGAGGCCGGGCCAGGCAAAGACCGACTCAACGATCACCGAACCGCCGATCAGCGCGCCCACCTGAACGCCCGCCATGGTGACCACGGGCAAGAGCGCGTTGCGCAGCACGTGGACGAACATGATCCTGTTCTCCGTCACGCCCTTGGCGCGGGCGGTCGTCACGTAATCCTGTCCCGCCTGTTCGAGCATAGAGGCGCGCATCAGGCGGGTGTAGAGCGCGAGGTAAAAGAGCGAGAGCGTGATCGTGGGGAGCACGAGGTGGTGGGCGATGTTTCTTACGCGGTCCCAGCCCTCGTAGAACATCGCGACATTCTCCATCCCGGAGGTCGGGAACCATCCAAGGTTGAGCGAGAACACCACGATCAGCATCAGGCCGACCCAGAAGAGCGGGGTGGCATAGGTGATGAGCGCAAAGATCGAGATCGCCGTGTCCTTCCAGGTGTTCAGGCTGACCGCTGCGATCAGGCCGAGAACGATCCCGAAGCCCACGGCGAGCACGATCGTTGAGACCATCAGAAGGAGCGTCGCCACCATCCGGTCCACGATCAGCTCGCTCACCGGCATCTCGTGGCGGAACGAGTAGCCCAGGTCGAAGACCATCACGTTCTTGAGGTAGACGGCGAGCTGCACGGGCAGCGGCTGATCGAGCCCGAACTTCGCCCGCAGCTCGGCCATGTATTCCGGCGTGGCGGAGCCGGCCTCCCCGGCCAGCACGTCGACCGCGTCGCCCTCGGCGAGCTGCAACAGGAAGAAGTTCATCACGATGATCGCCAGGACGATCGGAATGGCCTGCAACAGCCGTTTGACCACATACCGCATCCGACGGGCAAAATGTGACACGTCGCGCTCTCCCACCTCTGTTGTTCTTAAAGCGCGAGGCACCGGCCGATGTGGCCGGTGCGCCCGCTTTTCTCAGTGCCGTACGGCTCGGGGCGTGCCCCTCAGATCAATCGTCCAGCCAGGCTTCGGCGAAGGAGCCATAGGCGCCCAGCGCTGAGGTCGCGTGATCTTTCAGCTTGTCGTTGTAGACCGTGAGGAACTCCATCTCGAAGAGGTTCGCCACGGGCTGCTCTGCGGCGAGGATCTCCTGGATCTGGCCGTAGATCTCCGAGCGCTTGCCAGCATCCGCTTCCTGCGCACCGGCCGAAAGCAGCGCGTCAAGCTCCGGGTTGGAGTAGCGCGACGAGTTCACGAAATGCGTGCCCTGACGGATCTGGTCCGTGCCGTAGTGACGGTGCACGCCCAGCACCGGGTCAGGAAGCTGGTAGAAGTAGTTGACGTTCATGGAGAAGTCGTAATCGGCATAGATCCGCTTCAGCCAGGTCGGCACGTCCTCATAGCGCAGGTCGAGCTCGACCCCGATCTCCGACAGCGCCTGCTTCATGTACTCGCCCTCCCGGCGCCAGTCTTCGCCATAGGGGATGAGGTCCAGCGTCGCGGTTGCGCGCACGCCGTCCGCATCGGGCGCAAAGCCCGCCTCATCGAGGAGCGCGATGGCGGCGTCGGTCTTGGCGTTGGGCGCGTAGTTCGGCAGGCCCTCCTTGTAGAGGCCGGTCGCCGCAAAGTTGCTCGACAGCGCCGAAGAGGCCGGCTGGCCGTAGCCAAACCAGATGTTGTCGATCAGGAACTCCCGGTCGAGCGCCATCGACACCGCCTTGCGGATCGCAGGGTTGTTGAAGGGCTCGGTCGTGGTGTTGAACTCGATCAGCGCCATCGGGTTGATCATCTTGTAGCCGTCGGTCGTGACCGAGAAGCCGTCGGTGTCGCGCAGGCGCACCGCGTCGATGTTCGGGATCGCGCCGAACGCACCGTACATCACCTCCTCGTTCTCCATCGCCGCGGTGCGGGTGGAGGCGTCGGGGATGAAGCGGCCGACGATGCGGTCAAGGTAGGGCAGGCCCTCCTTCCAATAGTCCTCGTTCTTGTCGAGGCGGATGTACTGGCCCTTCTGCCACTCGACGAACTTGAACGGGCCGGTGCCGACCGGGTTGTTCGCCAGATCCGAGTTGCGCGGGTCCTGACCTTCGAGAAGGTGCTTCGGGACAATCGGGCTCTCGTAGGCCGAGAGGGCGCGCAGCATGTAGGGCGCCGGGTTGGCGAGGTTGAAGACGGCGGTGTGCGCGTCCGGCGTGTCGATCGAGACGACCTCGCGGAACGAGTTCGGCCCGCGCGGGTGCACCTTGCTCAGGATCTCCATCACGGTGAACTGCACGTCGGCGGAGGTAAACGGCTCCCCGTCGTGCCACGTCACCCCCTGCTGGAGGTTGAACGTCACTGTCTTGCCGTCTTCGCTCACGTCAAAGCTCTCGGCCAGCGCCGGAACGATGTTGAGGTCGGGATCGTAGTCAAGCAGCCCTTCGTAGATCTTCGGCGCCACGAGGCCGATCGGCCCCGAGGTCGACAGGAAGGACGCCAGCGACGGAGGCTCCGGTTGCACGATATAGACCAGGGTGCCGCCGTATTCTTGCGCGGTTGTCGCGGCGCCGCCGACGGCCATGCTCATGGCGAGCAGGGCAGCGGTCGCCCATCTGCTGTGAATCATTTTCTTCCCTCCGTGTCAGGATGGCCCACGTCCTTTAGGTTGCGTGCGCCTGGTCGCAGCGTGGGCGATCCGGGCGAGGGTCACAAGGGAAAGTGACGCTGGGGACGGCGTTCCGATGCGATTAGTTGCCCAAAAAATGATTCGGTGCCCATTTTTTAGTCGCAACATCCGCTTTCGCGAGCGGGCCCGTTGTGAGCGGCGTTTCGCGCCGATGGCTTCGCGCACGCAAGCGAGAAAACCCCATCGGAGCATGGGGTTAGTGGGCGAGCTTTCACCCGGATCCTGCGCACCGCGCAGACGCACGCGAGCCGGCCATGGCGTCCTGGCGCCCACACCGGTGGCGCAGGTCTTGCCTCAGGCGCCGCTTCCCGCGCCGAAATCCTGGACCATCCCGCGCGCCTGGGCAAAGCGCGCGCGCCAGGCATCGGGCATCGGCCGCGGGGTGATCCTTTTGTCCGCACGCGGCAGCGCCATCGCGATCCCGGCCCCGTGCGCGGCGAGATGGGCGGTGCCCAGCGCGGTGCGCTCCGGCTCGTCCGAGACCGCCACCTCCCGCCCCAGCGCATCGCTCAGAAACTGGCAGAACCAGGGGTTCCGCGTCATGCCGCCGTCGATCGAGAGCGGGCCGTCCAGCGGGTGCAGCGCGGCGAAGGCGTCGATGACCTCGGCGGCGCGAAACGCCACGCCCTCCAGCACCGCCTGCACCAGATCGCGTTTGCCGGTGTCGAGCGCCATGCCGAGCCAGGCGCCTTTGGCGCGCCGATCCCAATGGGGACACGCGAGCCCGGCAAGCGCGGGCACGAAGACAAGCCCGCGTGAGACGGCCGGAGCGGAGTCGAATTGTGAGATCGCGTCAAAGTCCGAAAAAAGCCCCAGGGCTCGGGCCCAGTTGACCGCCGCCGCCGCTGCGTAAACGCCACCGTCGAGTGCGTAGGTTGGGCGCGTGCCGGCCTGAGCCCACGCCACCGTCGGCAGTGGGCCGCTGCCCGCCTGCGGCAGGCTCTCGCCACAAACGGCGAGCGCGAAGGCGCCGGTGCCAAAGGTGAACTTTGCCGCGCCGGCCTCTGTGCAGCCATGGCCGCGGAGCGCGGCCTGTTGGTCGACGACCGAGGCCGTGAGCGGCATTCCCCCGATCTCGCCGAGCCTGCCGGTCGTCGGTGCGATCTCCGGCAGGCAATCGAGTGGAACGCCAAAGAGCGCGCAGAGCTCTGCGTCCCACTGACAACTGGCGAGGTCCATAAGCGCGGTGCGCGACGCGGTCGTCGGGTCCGTCGCGCAGTGCCCCGTCAGCCGCTGCCGAAAGAAGGCATCAGTGGTACCCAAACGCAGGCGGCCGGCGCGGGCGAGGCTTGGCGCGTCTGGGACGTTCCGGAAGAGCCAGGCGAGCTTGGAGGCCGAGAAATAGGGGTCAAGCGGCAGGCCTGCCCGCGCCAGGGTCAGCGCTTCGGCGCCGTCGCTCCGCAGCCGTTCGGTCTCGGCCAGGGTGCGCTCGTCCTGCCAGACGATGACGGGCGAGAGCGGCTTGCCCGTTGCGGCATCCCACGCGAGACAGCTCTCGCCCTGATTGTCGAGCCCCACGGCCCGCGCGCCGGAGCCCGCCTCCAGGCAGGTCTCGAGGTTGGCGGTGAGCTCCTCGGGATCATGCTCGACCCAACCGGGACGCGGGTAGATCTGCCGATGCTCGACAACGCACCGTATCGTGGTTTGCCCCTCTGGGCTCACCGAAACGGCGCGGGTGCTTGTGGTGCCTTGGTCGATAGCCAGAATGGTCATGTCAGCGGGTCCACGGCGACTTCGGGATGACCACGTGCATCCGGGAGCGGCAGGAGCAGGCGGCGCTCCGGGAGTGCCGAGATCGAGCGCCCCGCCATCTCGTGTCCATTCACGCGCAATGACAGGCGGCCCCAGACCGCACGCTGCACCCGCATTTGGAGCCGGTCGAGCGCGGGCTCCGCGCCGCCGGTGATCCGCTGCGGTATGGCATAGGCCAGCGATCGGCCCGCCCGGGTCACGCGGCGCGCTTCGCCCGTGGGCGCGGGATGGGTCAGGCTGCGCACGATCGCCCGTGCTATCGCGCGACCTTCCGCCCAGCACCAGCCCGCCGTTTCGATCGGGCGCAGCAGATTGCCCGCCGCAAAGATGGCTGGGTCCGACGTGCGTCCATAATCGTCGATCTCCGGCCCGCCTGTCGCCCGGTCGTAGGTGAGCCCGCCAAGCCGCACGAGCGTCGCCTCGGGGCGGAAGCGGCCCGTCACGATCACCCCGTCCGCCTCCAGCGCCTGGTCCCCCTGCGGCGTGGCCAAGACGACCCGCTCGACGCGGGCGTCGCCCTCGATGGCCAACAGGTCCGTTCCCAGCCGAAGCGGCACGCCGAGCGCGCGTGGCAAGAGATGCGAGGGATGACGCGCGGTGATCCGCGCGCCAGGCTCGACCATCGCCACCGGGCGTATCCCGGCGTGGCGACAGGTCAGCAAGCACGAAAAGGAGACAAGCTCCGTTCCCAAGATCACGGGCCGTTGAAACGGGCGCCGTCGCGCGCCGTAGACAAGCCCCTGCAGGCCGCCCGTGGTCAGTACGCCGCCCGGTTTGGTCCCGCCAATCAGCCGACCCGCGCGGGTTGTCTCGCGCGCTCCCGTCGCAAGCAGAACGCGCCGGGCCGAGATCTCAAAAACGCCAGCGTCGGAGCTGACGGTCAAGCGCGGGCCACGCGCCAGCGCGGTGACGGTGGTCCCAGTCCGGATCTCCGCGCCCGCCGCGCGGGCCCGCGCGGCAAGGGCGCGCGCATAGGCCGGGCCTCGCATTGGGCGGCGAAACTCGCGCAGGCCGTAGGGCGAATGTCCACAGAAACGCGGTACACCCCCGGCAGCCGGCTCGCGGTCGAGCACCAGGACCCTTCCGACCCTGTGACGGCACAGTTCCGCCGCAGCCGAGAGCCCGGCCGGCCCGGCGCCCACAATCACGACATCGGCGTCGCCTGGCGCGTCGGTCACGCCACCCCTCACGTGGTCGATCCTGCGCGCGATCTCGCCTCAGGCACGGGGGGCCATGGGCGTGTCGAACGCCCCCTCCGTCAGCTCCGCCAGAGGCCCGGAACAGTGAAATCCCTGGCAGCGGCCCATTGTGACCCGCGTGCGGCGCTTAAGTCCGGCGAGGCTGCGGGCGGGCAGGGGGCCGCTGAGGGCCACCTCGATCTCGCGCCGTGTCACCTGCTCGCAATGGCAGACGATCCCGCCGTTGCCCGGGCGCGCCCAGTCGCGTGGCGCGGCAACGGAGATGTTGGGCACCTTCGGCCAGGGGATCTCCGCAGGAGCCGCCCAACGGTGCCCCGCATCGCGTGCGAGCCCATGGATATGCGCTGCGGTGCCCAGCGCCGAGCTCAGCCCCGTGGACCGGATCCCCCCCGCAGTGATGTAGCTGCCGCCCGCATGGACACGGATCTGGTAGTCTTTGAACTCTGTGGCGGGACGCAGACCCGCGTAGACAGCGGTCACGTCATGGTCCCTCAGGTCAGGCAGGATCTCCTCGCCGCGCCGGCGCAGGGCGTCGAGTGCCGTCGCGTCCAGTGTGGCGCAATCGCGTGCCTCCTGCTCTTCGGCGGTGGGGCCGACCAGCAGATTGCCCCAGGCCGTACGGCAGACCACGACGCCTTTCGTGACCTCAGTCGGAACCGGAAGCAGAATATGACCGGTCAGAGCCGCTGCGGGCTTGTCATAGACGATGAACTGTCCCTTGCGGGGGCGAATGGTGAAATGCTGCTCTCCCAGAAGGGCGGCGTCCAGACGGTCCCCAAAGAGCCCCGCGGCGTTGATCACGAGCCGTCCGGATACCTTTCCCAGCGTGGTCTCGAGCTGCCAGAGGCCCTGTGCGTGGGCGCCGCCCTGCACCTCGCAGCCGCGCAACACATGCGCGCCAAGGGCCACCGCTTGGCCCAGATAGGCCAGGGGGGCAGACCACGCGTCGATCAGAAACTCGCCCGGCACGCGGAAGCTGGCGCGCAGATCGGGCGAGAGGTGGGGCTCCAGCTCCAAGGTTTCCGCTCGGCTGAACGGAACCACATCGTCGACCCCGTTGGCGCGCGCCTGCTCCATGAGCGCGGGCAGGCGGCTCTCCTGCGTCTCGGTCCAGGCGACGACGAGCGCGCCAGAACGGATCACCGGCAGGCCGAGGCGGTCGTGGATCTCCAGATATTCACGGTAGCCAGCGGCAACGCAGGCCGCCTCAAGCGATCCTGGTGGCGCATCAAATCCGGTGTGCAGGATCGCGCTGTTGCCCTTGGACGCGCCGTCGAGAAGGTCCGCCGCACGTTCCAGAAGGGCTACACGGGCGCCTTCGAGCGCGAAGCGCCGTGCCAGCGCACAGCCGATCACGCCGCCGCCGATGACGATCACGTCGTAAGGGTCTGCCCCTTGGGCCAACCGGTCCTGCATGCGGGCGCTCCAAGTTTCTGCGCTGACTCGATCCTCGCATGGTGTGCCCGCACAGTCAATTTTGGGAGCGATATGCGTGGAATCAGGCGGAAAGTGCCAAGAAACTCGTTGACACGGTCTCTTCTGCCGAAGACTCTCCCACAGCGGGGGAGCCATGAAGCCAAAAGAACGCGAGGCCCGGATTCTGGAGATCGTGCGCGCCGATGGGGAAGCGTCGGTCGAGGCGCTTGCGTCCCGCTTCGCCGTTTCGGCCGAAACGATCCGGCGGGATTTGCATGCGCTTGCCAGCACAGGCGCCCTGCACAAGGTGCGCGGCGGGGCGCGCCGTATCCGTGCGGCGTCCGAGGACAGCTTCGAGCTGCGCCGCTACGCCAATGCCCCCGGGAAGGCCGCCATTGCCCGGACGCTGACGCAAGTGATCGGCCCCGGGGATACGATCTTCATCGACACGGGTACGACAACGCTCGCCTGCGCCGAGACCCTCTCGGCCATCGACGGGCTGACGGCGGTCACAAATTCCTTCCGCATCGCCGAGCGCATGGCTCAGGGAGAGGCGCACCAGCGGATCTTTGTCCTGGGCGGGGCCTGGTCGGCTGACAATGCCGAGGCGGTGGGCCCGATGGCTATTGCGCAAATCGCACAGTTCCGGGCCGATCACGCGGTGCTGGGCGTGGCCGCTCTCCATTCGACCTCCGGCGGCATGGATGCAGACCCGGACGAAGCGCAGGTTGCTCACGCGATGATCGCGCATGCTCAACGGGTGATCGTTGTGGCGCATCATGAGAAATTCGATCAACGCGCCACTTTCGCGGTTTGTCGACTTGACGAGATTGATGTGCTTGTGTGCGATCAGGCACCACAGGGGGACCTGGCCCGCGCCCTGGAGCGCGCGCGTTTCGAGGTTCGGTGCTGAAGGAAGATCGGGGGACTATGCCGCAAACCATAAGAACGTATGTGCGGGTGGTGGACCGCCTGTCGGACTATGTCGGCCTTGTCGCCATGTACCTGATTTTCCTGATGATCGCGATCCTGCTGATGGACGCGGTTACACGCAATATCATCGACATTCCCGTCCACTGGGCCATCGAAGCCGCGCAGTTCACGCTCGCCGCCTATTACTTCATGGGCGGGGCGATGACGCTGAAGAACAACAACCATGTCCGCATGGACCTGTTCTACGACAACCTGTCGGACGCCGGTAAAGCCCGGATGGACCTCGTGACGATGGTCTGCCTGCTCTTCTACCTCTCGGTCCTGCTCTTTGGCTCGGTCTCCTCGCTCGAATACGCGATTGACACGAATGAGCGGCGGTTCTCGATGTGGAACCCCTCGATGATCCCGATCAAGGCGCTCATGGTGGGGTGCATCATCCTGATGCTGCTGCAAACGATCTCGCTGATCTTCAAGAACTGGGCGCTCCTGCGCGGGGAGCATCTGACGTGACCGAAGAGCTCACCGCCCTTCTGATGTTCGCCTCCATGATGACGCTGCTCCTGACGGGGCAGCGCGTCTTCGCGGCGATCGGGTTTGTCGCCTCCGGCATGGTGCTGATGCTTTACGGGACGGGCGGGATCGAGATCCCGTTCAGCCAGGCGTTCAAGCTCTTCAACTGGTTCCCGATGCTGACGCTGCCCTTGTTCATCTACATGGGCTACATCCTGTCGGAGAGCGGCATCGCCGAAGATCTTTACCGGATGCTCCACGTCTGGTTCGGGAGCATGGCGGGCGGGCTTGCCATCGGCACGATCCTCCTGATGGTCATCATTTCCGCAATGAACGGCCTCTCCGTGGCCGGCATGGCCATTGGCGCGACCATCGCGCTGCCGGAGATGCTGCGCCGCGGGTACGACAAGATCCTGATCACGGGCGTCGTCCAAGGGGGCTCCTCCCTCGGGATCCTCGTGCCGCCCTCGGTGGTGCTCGTCCTCTACGGAATGATCGCGCGCGAGCCAGTGAGCCAGCTTTGGCTTGCCGGTGTGATCCCGGGCCTGCTGATGGCCACGTTCTTCGGGCTCTACATCTATCTGCGCTGCAAGGCGCAACCGCACCTCGCCCCTCAACTGTCGGACGAAGATCTGAACATGCCGCTCCGCGAGAAGCTCTCCCTTCTGCGGTTCGGCATCCTGCCCTTCCTGATCTTCTTCATCATGACGGGCCTCTTCGTCATGGGCGTCACCAGCCTTGTCGAGAGCTCCGCCGTGGGCGCCACGGCCGCCACCCTCGCGGCGATCTTCAAGGGCCGGATGTCGTTCACCCTGCTGCACGAGACCGCGAAGAAGACGCTCTCGATCTCCTGTATGTTCCTCTGGCTGATCCTCGCCGCCCTCGCCTTTGGCGCGGTCTTCGACGGGCTGGGGGCTGCGCGCGCCATCGAGACCCTCTTCATCGGCCAGTGGGATCTGACGCCCTGGCAGGTCATCATCATGATGCAGCTCAGCTTCATCCTGATGGGCATGTTCCTCGACGATACCGCGATGCTCGTGATCGTCGCCCCACTCTACGTGCCGCTTGTGAAGCTCCTCGATCTGGGGTTCGACAACCAGCTCATCTGGTTCGGCATCCTCTACACGATGACCTGCCAGATCGCCTACATCACGCCGCCCTTCGGCTATAACCTCTTCCTCATGCGGTCCCTGGCGCCGCCTGAGATCAAGCTGATGGACATCTACCGCTCCATCTGGCCCTTCGTTCTGATGATGGCTGCCACCATCGCCCTCGTCATGGCGTTCCCGCAACTGGCGCTGTGGCTGCCCTCTGCCCTGAGTGTGAGGTGACGCGCATGACGCAGCGCCGCGCACCCTTCGCTACTGTGAGGCCACAGATCGTTTCAAGCCGGACGGGCCTGACCCGTCCTGCCGCCGCCGAGGCTGCGAGCACAAGGCCCGCGAGAGGCCGTCACTGACTTCAACAGAGGAGACGTTCATGTCTGATCCAAAGAAACTGCTGTCCCCGTCGGAGAAGATCCTGGCCACGCGCCGCGACTTCATGAAGAAGGCGGGCTTCGGCACGGCGGCTGCGGCCACAGGCGTGCTCGCCGCCCCGGCCATCGTCAAGGCGCAAGCCCCGATCCGCTGGCGTCTGCAGACCTATTCCGGCGCCCCCCTCGGCGCACACGTGATCAAGCCGCAGGTCGACGCGTTCAACGCCGCGGCGAATGGCGAGATGGAGATCGAGCTCTACTACGCCGACCAGCTGGTGCCGACGGGTGAGCTCTTCCGCGCCATGCAGAACGGCACGCTCGATGCCGTGCAGTCGGACGAAGCGACCATGGCCTCGCCCGTCGATATCTCCGTCTTCGGGGGCTACTTTCCCTTTGCTACGCGCTACTCGCTCGATGTGGCCTCGATGTTCACGTACTGGGGCCTCGGCGACATCTGGAACGAGGCCTATTCCGAGGTCGACAACGTCACCTGGCTCTCCTCCGGCGCCTGGGACCCGCTCCACGTCTTTACGGTCGACAAGCCGATCCGCTCGCTCGACGATATGCGCGGCCTGCGCGTCTTCGGCGTGCCGACCGCCGGCCGGTTCCTCAGCCGCTACGGCCTCATCCCCGTGACCGTGCCCTGGGACGACGTCGAAGTCGCCATGCGGACCGGTGAGCTCGATGGTGTGGCCTGGTGCGGCTTCACCGAAGCCTACGAGGTCGGCTGGGCGGACGTCTGCAACTACGCGCTGACAAACTCCGTCACGGGTGCGTGGTTCGGCTCCTACTTCGCCAATACCGAGAGCTGGAACAAGGTGCCGCCGCATCTCCAGCAGCTCTACCGGTCCACCATCGACCAGTCGCACTACTACCGTGCCGTCTGGTACTGGGGCGGTGAGGCCCTGCTGCGGACCACCGGTGAGAAGATGGAACTGACGTCGATCCCGGCCGAGGAATGGGGCACCGTCGTCTCCGATGCCTCCGAGTTCTGGGACGAGATCGCCGCCTCCTCGG
>JBCCYI010000043.1:0-23568 GCA_039189975.1 Pseudomonadota bacterium | reverse complement strand
GCGCAGCCGGGCATAGGGCCCCACGATCGCCCCCGCCGAAACATGGCATCCTTCGAGATGCGAGAACGCGCGCACCCGTGCGCTGGTCTCTATCGTTACACCGGGGCCAAACACGACGTGGGGTTCCACGCTCACGTCGCGCCCCAAAACCGTGTCCCACGCGAAATACACCGTGTCCGGGGCAGTGAGTGTCACACCATCGCCCAGCGCGGCCGCCCGTGCACGCGCCTGAAACGCAGCTTCGGCGCGCGCCAGATCGGCGCGTGAATTCACCCCCAGCGTCTCGTTCTCGGGACAGCTCGCATAACCGCAGCTCAGCCCCTCTGCGCGCGCAAGGCCCGGAAGATCCGTCAGGTAATACTCACCCTTGGCATTGTCATTGCCAATCATCGGCACGAGCCGGCGCAACAGCTCCGTCTCACAGGCGATCACACCGGAATTACAGAGCGCCACGCCACGCTCCATCTCGGAGGCGTCCCTGTGTTCAACGATACGCTCCAAAACGTCACCATGCGTAATGAGGCGGCCGTATCCCGTCGGGTCCTGCGCTTCGAAGCCGAGCACCATCACCGCATGCCGGGTCAGCCCGCCCACCATCGCCCGCATTGTCTCGGGCCGGATCAGCGGTGTGTCGCCATAAAGCACGAGCGTTGCGCCACCTGCACCGTCAAGCGCGGGCAGCGCCTGCGCGACAGCATGGGCCGTGCCGAGCCTTTGCGCCTGAGGCACCGCGCGCACGTCGGCCTGCACCTGCTGCGCTGCGGCGGCCACCGCGTCGCCGCCATGGCCTGCCACAACGACAATGTGCTCCGGATCCAACGCCTGCCCGGCGCGAAGCGCATGGTGCAAGAGCGGCGCATGGCCAACCTCATGCAACACCTTGGGCAGATCCGATTGCATGCGCGTGCCCTGCCCCGCGGCGAGGATCACCAGTTGAACGTCCATGAAGCCTGTCCCTGCCCGCCCTGGGGCTACTGCCGCCAAATGCCCTGCGCTGTCCGACGCGCCCTTGCCGTTCTTTGCGGACCGTAATACCCGGTGCCGCGCGTGTCGCAAGAGCGCGCGCGGTCAAACGGCGTTTCGGCGTGTTTCAGCAGCGTGCCGCACACATGCGGCGCAAAGGAGCACTTCTTGGGGGCGGCAGTCCCCGACACTGGCCCAAATGGCCCGGAAAGGACAGCCATGCGCAGTGTGATCTTCGATCTCGACGGCACACTCGCCGACACGTCGGGCGATCTCATCGCCGCCGCCAACGCCTGCTTTGCCCAGCTCGAGCATCCGCGCTTGCTGGATCCGCAAGCGGACGCGGCGACGGCGCTGCGCGGGGGACGCGCGATGCTGCGCCTTGGGTTGGAGCGCCTCGGACGCGCCGATGAGGCGGTGGTGGATCGCTTCTATCCGATCCTTCTGGACGCCTACGCCGAGGCGATCGACACGCACACAACGCTCTATCCCGGCGCAATGGAAGCCGTCCACGTGCTCAAGACCCGCGGCTTCGCCGTTGGCATCTGCACCAACAAGCCGGAGGGGCTCGCGCGGATTCTGCTCGAGAAGATGGGCGTCCTGGCGACATTCGACGCCCTCATCGGCGCAGACACCCTCCCTGTCCGCAAGCCCGATCCCGCGCCGTTTCACGCGGCCGTGGAGCGCGCGGGCGGCACGGCGGGTCGGGGGCTTCTTGTCGGGGACACGGTCACCGATCGCGACACCGCCCGGGCCGCAGGTGCGCCCATCGTTCTCGTGACGTTCGGGCCAGGCAACACCATGGGCCAACCCGGCGTCGCGGATCTCGCGCCCGACGCGTTCCTGTCAGACTACGCCGCGCTCCCAGCGCTTGCCGAACGTCTGCTGTCCTGAGGGACAACGGCGCCCACGGACAACGCTGCCGCGAAATCGTCGAACAAGATACAGGATTGCACCGCGGCAAGAGCGCCCGATGACGCCGTGTCCCGGTTTGAGCTCAGGCCCAAGCCTCCCCGAGATCCGCGCGCGCCCGATCAATCCAGTGCTCCTTGAGCCACTGGGAGGGCAGCGCGTGGCGCAACACATTGCCGTGCCACCCCGAAACCGCTTCCTCCATCTTGGGACGCCCATGGAAACACACGACGCGCGCAGTCGGCGGCAAGCGCGGCGGCGCCACGTAACTCGTGGGTGGCCACCTCAGACAATCGTGCTTGAAGCTGACCACCTGGTCCGGCGGCAGATACGCGAACGCCCCTTTTGCCTGCGCCAGGGTCGATGTGTAGCGCTGCTCCGAGCCCCGCGCTTGCGCCACACTCGCCGCGGGCGCCTCCGCCAGGGTGGTGTAGAGCCAGGGGTGCAATGACGGATCATACCGGAAGACAGAGCCATGCCCCGTTGGCCTGCCACGCCGGGCCTCCACCCAATCCGCCCGCATCGCGACCTTGCCGGGTGCGAACGCCAGGATCTCGTCGAGCGACCCTGTGATCACCACATCAAGGTCAAACCCCAGCACAGGCCCCACAAGACCGTCGATCAAGTCGGGCCGAAACAGGCTCACCTTCCGCATCGCACCCTGGCGGTTCGCCACCGCCAGGGCCGCCGCCATCTCGGCCTGAAAGGGCTCCACCGGCAAGCGCAGCACCTCAACGTCGGGATGCAGCCCCTCGGCATGCTCCGTCATGCAAAGGAACCGCACCGGCCCAGAGAGGTTCCGCCGCACGCCCGAAAAGAGCCGGTTGACGTATTCCGCTCCGAAGAGCGTTCCCCATTTGATGCACACCACTGTGGCCCGCGTCATGGGCTCTCCCTCATACGCGCAGAAACGCGCACCCGCGTCCCGGATCAGTTCCGCCTATGCTGGTGCCCCCGATGGCGCCTCAAGCCGCCGGCATGCGCCGTTCGACGACCTCCGCCCAGTAGGAGCACCCTGCGGGGATCGTCTCGTCGTTGAAGTCATAGGCCGGGTTGTGCACCATCGCCGTGTCCCCGTTGCCAACGAGAATGTAGGCGCCGGGCCGCTCGTTCAGCATGAACGAAAAGTCCTCGCCCCCCATGGTCACAGCCGCTTCACCAACTTCTCCGGCCACAGCGCGCGCGACGTCGCGGGCAAAGTCCGTCTGCTCCGGCGCATTGACCGTGACCGGATAGTTCCGCTTGTAGCGCACATCCGCGCGGCCGCCGAATGCCACCGCCGTGCCCGTCGCGATCGCCTCGAGACGCGCTTCCGCCATATCGCGCGCCGCCTCAGACAGGGTCCGCACTGTCCCCCGCAGACGCACGCGCTCCGGGATCACGTTATGGGCCTTCGATTCAGTCTCAAAGGACGTGACCGATACCACCACCTGCTCCACGGGATCCGCGTTGCGCGATACGATCGATTGCAACGCCACCACGATCTGTGACGCCATCAGAGTGGTATCTATAGTGTCGTGCGGCTTGGCGGCATGACCACCCCGCCCCTCCACGTCGATCTCAAAGATGTCGGCCGCCGCAAAGAACGGCCCCGTGCGGATCGCAAAGCTGCCCACCGGCTGGCCCGGCCAATTGTGCATCCCGTAGACTTCCTGAATGCCAAAACGCTCCATGACCCCGTCTTCGACCATGGCGCGCCCGCCGCCTTCGCCCTCCTCGGCGGGCTGAAAGATCACAATTGCAGTGCCATCGAAGTTCCGCGTCTCCGCCAGATACCGCGCCGCCCCGAGCAGCATCGCGGTATGTCCGTCGTGACCGCAGGCATGCATCGCCCCGGCGGTCTGCGACGCATAGGGTGCGCCCGTAATCTCTGTCATCGGCAAGGCATCCATATCCGCGCGGAGCCCGATCACGCGGCCGCTCTCCAGAGACCGTCCCCGGATCACCCCCACAACACCGGTCTGCCCGATCCCCGTTACCACCTCGTCCACCCCGAACGCCCGCAGCTTCTCGGCCACCAGCGCCGCTGTCCGGTGCGTCTCAAACCCAAGCTCCGGATTGGCATGGATATCGCGCCGCCACTCGGTGATCTCTGGCAACATCTCGGCAAATCGATTCTTGACCGGCATCACGCTCTCCCTCTCGTCGTCTTGATCATCCCTAGCGCGTCCAGACCGGACGCTCCACAGGCCTGCTTCTCTTTGCTCAAAATACCGCCCCCGGAGGGTCGCTGCGGCCCGCCGCCCAACACTCGGGCTCGGGCCGCAGCGAAGACCCGCCGGGCGGCACCGAACTAGATCGTCGCGTTCGTCGCGCCCCCGTCCGCAAGCAGGTTCTGGGCGACGATGAACCCAGCGTGCTGCGAACACAGAAAAGCACAGGCCGCACCAAACTCCTCGGATGTGCCGTAGCGCCGGACAGGGATCGTCGCCTCCCGGTTGGCACGCGCCTGCGCGAGGTCGATCCCTTCGCGCGTCGCAACACCCGTATCAAGGCTCACCGCCCGATCCGTCGCATGGATGCCCGGCAGCAGGTTGTTGATCGTCACCCCGTGTTGCGCCACCTGTCGCGCCGTACCCGCGACATAGCCCGTCAGTCCCGCTCGGGCCGAATTCGACAGGCCCAGCGCCGGGATCGGCGCCTTGACCGATTGAGACGTAATGTTGACGACGCGCCCCCACCCTTTTTCGATCATGCCGGGCAAGAGTGCCTTCATCAGAGCGATCGGCGTCAGCATGTTGGCATCGAGTGCGGCGATGAATGCGTCACGATCCCAGTCCGACCAGACGCCCGGCGGGGGCCCACCCGCATTCGTCACCAAAATGTCGGCCCCTTCGGCCGCTGCCAACACAGCCGCACGCCCTGCGTCGGAGGTCACGTCCGCGGCCACCGTCAGGACCTCGACGCCATGCGCGGCCCGTATTTCCGAAGCTGTCGCCTCCAGCGCCTCGACGCCACGTGCGTTCATCACCAGGTCGACACCCGCGGCCGCCAGCGCCTCCGCGCAGCCGCGTCCGAGCCCTTTCGAGGATGCACATACCAGCGCTTTTTTGCCCGAGATCCCCAGATCCATGCTCTCAATTCTCCCTTTTGGGCCACGCGCCCCAGATCGGTGCCCGATCCGGCCGAGCCGTTCCCTGCCCCTTATCACCGCTCCGAGCGCTCCGAAAGCCACGCAACCGGCACCGCGCGCTCTGCCAGGGTGTTGCCGGCAGCCCCCACGGCATGCACGACCCCGGGCAGAGGCGCTCCTTAGTGCGCCTGCACAGCCGCCGCTACCGGAACGCGCGCCAATGACAGCGCCGGGCAGCAAGAGGCCCACCGAACCTTGCTCAAGGCTGTGCGCGGTATCACACTGCTCCAAAGCCATTGCGATGGCCCGGCAGTCAGGAGACACCCATGGCGACACCGACCCGTGGCGCGGCCTACGCGGTGTCCGTGTACGACGGACAAGACCTGCGTGCCGTCGCCGGCGCCAACCAGGGCGACGGGATCACCGTTGTCGAAGATCTGGCACTTGGCGACATGTACCGTCTTCGCCTCGGAGCGACCGCGCAAAGACTTACGCTGAACCAGGATCGCAACGACGGCACGGTGGCCCGGTCCGTTGCCATCCTGTCCGGCCCGAACGGCCGGACGAGGATCGCCGAGACAAGCGCGGTCGGAACCTCCGGCGCCACGCTCACGCTCGCCGCCCGTCTGACGTTTCTCGCGACCAACGGGCATTCCGTCGACGCGATGGCGCTCCGCCCCGAGGATGCCGTACCGCCGTGCCTGCTCTTTCCCCTTGGGCCGTTGCAGGGGGACATGGAGTACATGCTCGCTGGTCTCGCCCTGAGCGAGGACCTGCCCGCCGACGCGCTGCGTCTGACGGACGTCGCGCCCTTCGGCTTTGCCGCAGGCACGCGGATCACGCTTGCAGATGGCACCCAGCGGACCGTGGAGCACTTGCGCGACGGCGACCGTGTGCTGACGCGCGACAACGGCCCACAGCCGTTACGGATGGTGCTGATGCAGACACTGCGCGCTGTCGGTCCGGACGCGCCGGTTGTCATCGCGGCCGAGACGATGGGGAACCCGGGCGACCTGATCCTGAGCCGTCACCAGCGCCTCCTCGTCTACCAGCGTGGCGACGACCGCCTGACAGACACCGCCGAGCTGTTGATACGAGCGGGAGATCTGGTCGACGACACTGTCGTCTTCACGCGTGAGGGTGGCTTCGTCGACTACGTCACCCTCGTGCTGGATCACCATGAAATGCTCTTTGCCGAATGTGTGGCGGTCGAGAGCCTCGAGGTCGGCGAGGCAACCCGTCGACGGCTGACAGAAGAGCATGCGCGCGCGGTTGAGGGGCTCTCGCACACGCCGCATTTCGGGACTGACGCCGGACGCGACATCGCGGCCGCCGCGCGCGCGCGGCTCCTGCGCCCCAAGGAGTGACGACAGCGCGAGAGCTGCGCGATGCATCGCCCCGGCTGCATGCGTACGCTGGCATGTCCCGCCCCGCGCCGCAGGTCCGCCAGCCAAGAACGTCGCATCGCGCAACGGCATGCACGCCGCCTGCCCGACCGCGCGCTGTCAGCGCAAAAAAAAGGCTGCCCGCCGGGCAGCCCTTTGTTCTTGTCCCGTCTGCGCGGGGTCAGGCGGCCGCTCGGGCCACCAACACTTCGTCGATCCGGGCCTGTGCGTCAGGCTCTTCCGTGCCGGACACGGCGGCGACTTCGCGGGTCAGGCGGTCCAGCGCGGCCTCGTAGAGCTGACGCTCCGAATAGCTCTGCTCACGCTGATCGTCTGTCCGGTGCAGATCCCGCACCACCTCAGCAATCGCGATCAGGTCGCCCGAATTGATCTTCTGTTCATATTCCTGCGCCCGGCGAGACCACATGGCCCGCTTGACTTTGGCCTTGCCCTTCAGCGTCGTCATTGCCTTGGAGACGACATCTGGCGAGGACAGGCCGCGCATGCCCACTTCGGTCGCCTTGTGCGTCGGCACCCGGAGGGTCATCTTGTCCTTGTCGAAGTTGATCACAAAGAGTTCCAGCGAGATGCCGGCGATTTCCTGCTCTTCGATCGAAATGATCTGGCCGACCCCGTGCGCGGGGTAGACGACATAGTCGTTGGGGCGGAAGTCGAGCTTCTTGTTTTTCGTCATGCGTGTTCCTCAAAAGCCCTGCTTTGAAGCCGCAAAAACCGCCACCGAAAGCGCAAACTTTCGGAGCGGGTTTCTGTTGCGGGCGGGAGTTCTGCCGACGGGCAGTGCTGCAGCCCTCGTCGGCAGCGTCAGGTCATCTTCACCATAGCGTGCAATACATAGCACAAAATGCCGGTGATTCCTAGGGCCTGGCCAGACGAGACGCTACGTCTCCCCCAAGCGGCGCCAGGCCAGGCGAGCGGACGACAGGCGTCTGCAGGGGCCTTGGGCGCACCGCGGTGCGGACGCGCGGCTAGCCGCCTTCGCCGGCCACCTCCGAGAAGAGGTCCATCTTGCCGGGCTTACCATCAAGTTCCTCGGCCTCCGGGAGCGCATCCTTTTTGGTGATGATCACCGGCCACATCTCCGAGTACTTGCGGTTGAACTCCACCCACTGCTCCATGTCGGGCTCGGTATCGGGGCGAATCGCATCTGCCGGACATTCTGGCTCGCATACGCCGCAATCGATGCACTCGTCGGGATGGATCACCAGCATGTTCTCCCCTTCGTAGAAACAGTCTACGGGGCAGACCTCGACACAATCCGTGTATTTGCAGGCTATGCAGTTCTCTGTAACGACGTAAGTCATGCACATCTCCAACGGTCCGAGGTCAGCTACGCCACGCGGGGGGCGGCTGCAACTGACCGAGATCACAAATCCGGCAGATTGCGACGGTTTTTCTTTGTGGGCCGCGGTCCGGCGCGGGCCCGGGCGCCACCGGGCGCAGCCGCGTCGGTGGCGAGACCGGAGCCCCCCGCATCGCTCTGGTCGGCCTCCGGCGTCAGATCCGTGTAGCAGCTCTGCGCCTCCGGCGCAGGCCCACGCCACACAGGCAACCCGGTGATTCGAACCACACGCACGCGCCCGGCTTGCAGGAAGGTGAGCGTATCGCCGCAGCCGACAGTACGGGACGGCTTGGAGACACGGACTGCATCCACCCGCACTTTCCCTTCTGACACGACCTTGGCAGCGAGGCCGCGTGTCTTGAAGAACCGCGTGTACCACAACCACTTGTCGAGGCGCTCCGTCCCCTCGCGCAACGGCGCGTGGCGGCTATCCGTCGCCTGCGCCCCGCTCTCCGGAAGAAGCTCACCGGCGCCTTTTGGCGCTTCCGTCTCCTTTGGCGGTGTCAGGACTTGTCCCGCAGGCCCATCAGGGCTGCGGCAAATGGGTTGTCCGGGTCGATCGCCTTTTCGCGCGGTTTGGGTGGGCGTGCCTCATAGGTCTTTGCCTTGCCATCCCGCTGGCCGGTCTTCTGGCCACGGCCCTTTGCACTGTCGCCTTTCGCTTTGCCCCCCTTGGCACTCTTTGCAGGACGTTTGTCACGGGGGCCGCCCGTGCCCGCCTCACCGCGCCCCCGGTCGCGGCCGTGCCGCGCGCCACCACCGCCGCCGCCCGAGCGCCGCGGCGCCCAGGTGAACGTGTAGAAAACCTCCATCTCCTGCGGCACCTCGGCCCCGTCGCCAGGTGCCTCGGCGGTATCCTGCGCGACAGGATGTGGATCGGCGTGTGGCGTGCCATCGGTGACCGGGTCGGATCCGTCAGAAGCGCCCTCCTCGGATGGGCCGGTGGCGTCCTGCGGCGCAGCTTCGCTCGCCCCGTCCGGCAGATCCGGGGCGGGGGCATCGTGCGTCGGAGACTCTGTCTGCGCCGAAGCCGCTGTCTGCAATGTGGCTGCATCATCGGCGGATTGCGCCATCGCAACCGGCTCAGCAGGGGCAAGAGCGATGTCCACCGCCTGTTGCGCGACACCTGCCGCGCTCTGCGCGGCGTTGTCCACGGCGGCCGCGTCCACCTCGGCCAAGGCGGTCTGATCATCCTCTTCGGCAGGATTGCCCGTCGGAGAGGGGGATGGCTCAGCGAGTTCTGCCTTACTCTGCGTCGCGGGGGGCGAAGATGCGGCGGGCTTGACCTTGACCCGCTCGCCCCGCGCAGCCTTATAGCCAAGGCCCTGCATCAGATCCGCAAACTGCTCCAGCGTCATGCCGGTGATCGATAGCATGTCGGGCTTGGCCTCGAACCCGGAGCGCGTGTCCTCGCCGCGGATCTGGTCAGCCAAACGCTCCAGCATGTCGATGCGGACAGAGCGCGCGCCTGCCGCACGATAGCCGGACACGGCGTCGTAGCCGTCGGGCGCTCCCTTCGGCGTCGGAACGGTGACCAACCCGGGGGGCGGGCTCTCTGGGAATTCGTCGAGCCCCGACCACAGCGCCCAAAGGACGAGCCGGAGCCGCGTCGGCGCAGGCTTAAGCAGAAGCGGGACGAAGACCGTAAACTGCCCGAACCGCACACCGTGTTTGCGCAGCAGACCCCGGTCGGCCTGTTCAAGGGCCTTGACGTCGGCGGAAACCTGTCCCGCGCGCGGAAGAACGCCCAGAGCCTCGACCAGTTGAAACGCAAAGCCCCGTGCCAGCCCCGTCAGTGCGTCGTCCTTCTGCAACGCCAGGAGCGGCTCAAAGAGCGTCGCAATCTTGCGGTCGATAAAGTGCTGCAAACGCCGCTGCACCTTCTCGGCCACCTCCGCCCCCGCTTCGTCATCCACAAAGGCGAGCGGCACGGGACGCAGGGCCTCCGCGCCCTTTGCCAGCCGACCGACAGCATGACTGCCCCACATCAGGCCGCCCTGCTCGGTAAAGTCGAGCTCGGTGTCCGGGGCGTTGTAAAGCCGGTCGGCCATGAGATGAAACTGCGGCTTTAGCGCTGCGACGGCAGCCTGCCGCAGGGTCCTCGCCTCGTCCCCGGTCGCCGCTTTGTCGAGGGTAAACCGGAAGCCCTCCAATCGGCCCACGAACTGGCCCTCGACTGTCACTTCGCCCTTTTCCGTCACCTCCGCCACGAGGCTCTCCTTCTGTTTCAGCCGCCGCAGCAGAACGCTGGTGCGGCGGTCGACAAATCGCTGTGTCAGCGCTTGGTGCAGCGCATCGGACAGGCGGTCTTCTACCGAACGGGTTGCCTCCCGCCAATGGCTTTCGTCATCGAGCCAGCCCGGACGCTGCGCGACATAGGTCCATGTGCGGATATACGCCAGTCGCTTCGACAGCGTGTCGATGTCGCCGTCCGTTCGGTCGATCCGCTTGACGCGCTGGCTCATCCAATCGTCCGGCACGCGGCCTAGATCACGCAGGAAGCAAAAGAGCTGCTCGACAAGGCTGGCATGCTCGGCGTGACTGATCCCACGAAAGTCGGGAATGCAACAAACCTCCCACAAAAGTTGCACATCGCGTGGGTGCGCCGCCCTGCTCCGCACCTCCGCAACCTCGCTTAGGGCTTTCAACGCACCCAAGTCGTCCGCTTCGCGAGATCGTACTAGGCGCTCGTCGGTGGGTGTCACCTCAAGCGAAGCGATCAGCCGGTCAATCGACGCAAAGTCCAACGCGGCGTTGCGCCATTGCAGCTTTTGGATGGGAGCGAAGCGGTGCTCCGTAATCGCCGTGACCACCTCGTCATCGAGACTCGGGACCTCGCCTGTCACGCCGAAGGTTCCATCGGTCTTGTAGCGCCCCGCGCGCCCGGCAATCTGAGCCAGTTCGTTCGGCGCAAGGTTGCGCATGCGTCGCCCGTCGAACTTGCGTAATCCGGAGAAGGCTACGTGGCGGACGTCGAGGTTAAGACCCATCCCGATCGCGTCCGTCGCAACCAAATAGTCCACGTCACCATTCTGGTAGAGATCGACCTGAGCGTTCCGCGTCCGTGGACTAAGCCCCACCCATGACCACCGCGCAGCCGCCTTTCTGGCGCCGAATGAGCTCCGCGATCGCATAGACGCTGTCGGCCGAAAAGCCGACGATGGCGGAACGCGGCGGCATCCGGCTGATCTTCTTCGAGCCCGCATAGCTCAGAGTGGAAAAACGGTCGCGCCGCAACACCGTCAATCCAGGCAGCTCCGCTTGCAACGCGCTTCGCATCGTATCCGCCCCAAGAAAGAGGGTTTCGTCGTGCCCGCGCGCATGGAGAAGCCGGTCGGTGAAGACATGGCCCCGCTCCGGATCCGCACAGAGCTGGATCTCGTCGACGGCGAGAAAGTCGACCCCCGTGCCCACCGGCATCGCTTCTGTTGTGCACACCCAGTATTGCGCACGCGGCGGAACAATCCGTTCCTCACCGGTCACCAGCGCGACGACACCCGGGCCACGCAGGCCGACGATGCGATCATAGACCTCCCGTGCCAGAAGTCTCAGCGGCAGCCCAATCGCTCCCGTCCGGTGTGCGAGCATACGCTCTATAGCGTAGTGCGTTTTACCCGTGTTGGTCGGACCCAAAACTGCGGTGAGAGTCTTCGTGCGCACGCTTACTGTCCTCACGATCGCCTGATCATCCCAGGCTGCTGTGGAAAGTACTTGTCAGCCAACTGGAGCGATCAAAAGACTTGAGCAAGTCTTTTGCAAAACTCTTGTACCAAGAGTTTTGTCCGACGGCGCTCTCAGAGCGTTTCGCCGTCAAATCTTGAGGATAACGCCTCGATGCCCTCTAACACGTTCGGGCGATGCGGGTGAAGCGCCTCGACGCGGCGCAAGACCGCCAGAGCCTCCTGTCCACGGTCGAGTTCTCGCAAGATCGTAGCCAAGCCAATCAGCGCGCCAAAGTGTCGCGGTTCGATAGCAAGCGCACGGCCGATATCGCTGATCGCCAAGCCGTACCGATCCAAGCGGAACCACGCCGTTGCACGGGAATTCCAGCCTTCTGCAAAGCCCGGTGCATGATCGGTGAGCGCTGTAAAGTGCTCAACCGCTTTTGCATAATCGCCTTCGGACAAGGCATCACGGCCCCGCTGGAGAAGCAGGTCCATAGAAGCCGACCCCGATTTCGCCCACTCCCGTGCGATGGAATCCTCGATTTGCTGCCATCCCGGTTGATCAGACTTGGCCAATTCTTCGAACAGTCGGTCGATTTCCTCTTGATCCGGCCCGCTTTGCGCCTGCGCTTGCGGAGCGAGTACGGCAAAAAGCATGAAAAGCGCCGTTACGGCACATCGAAAGAGGGGTGTGGTGTGCATCATGACAATGAGTGTAGCATCCTGTACGACCCTGCCAAGGTTGTCGCGGGACAACAATCCGAGCGTGCTCCGTGTCCGGAGCCAACGAACGCATCGGACGCAACAGCAAACGTCTGACACAGGAGTGCACATGTCCGAGACCATCGATCAGGCCGTCACGGCGCTGCAGGAGAAGTTCAACGGCGCCGAAATCGGCGGAACGGCCAAGTTCACCATCACCGGCGAAGGCGCCATTATGCTCGACGATGAGGGAATTCGTGCCGGAGACGAAGCAGCCGACGTCACGCTGACCGCTGATGTTGACACTTTTCGCGCCATCCTCGACGGCGAGACAAACCCAACCGCGGCATTCATGACAGGAAAGCTCTCGGTCGATGGCGATATGGGCCTGGCCATGAAGCTGGGAACGGTTCTGGGCTAGCGCGAAGCGTGAAGCCCGCGCCCTTTCTGACCGCGATCGCCGATGCTGCGCCCTCCGCCAGGGCGCATTGGGTGACCGCGTCGGACAGCATTCGCGTCCGTGTCGCAGAGTTGGGCACGGGCGCGCGCGGCACAGTCCTTCTCTTTCCGGGCCGTACGGAATTTGTCGAGAAGTATGGCCCCTCTGGCAAGATGTTCGCAGAGCGCGGCTTCGCGACGGTGGCCGTCGATTGGCGGGGACAAGGGCTGACGGAGCGCCCGCTGCAAGATCCCGCGACAGGTCATGTGAACCGGTTCGAGGAATACCAGCTGGACGTGGGCGCCTTTGTGTCCACCGCCGCCGCGCTGGACTTGCCGCGCCCCTGGCATCTGGTGGCGCATTCGATGGGAGGCGCCATCGGCCTGAGCGCGCTGCATGCCGGTTTGCCCGTAGCGTCCGCCGTGTTTTCCGGCCCGATGTGGGGCATCGCCATGTCACCAGCCATGCGTCCCGCCGCGTGGGCGATCACCACGCTGTCGCGGCCACTTGGCCTGGGCGGTCGGATTGTGCTTGGCTCCGATGCGAGCAACTACGTGCTTGAAGCGCCATTTGAGGACAATGTGCTGACGACGGATCCGGAGGTTTTCGCCTGGATGAAGTCTCAGCTCATCGCTCATCCGGAACTGGCGCTTGGCGGGCCCTCCATGACCTGGGTGAATGAAGCGCTCTTCGAAACCCGCGCGCTGGCACGGGCAGCAGCCCCGCCCGTGCCGTGCCTCTGCGTGGCCGGCGCGAACGAACGCATCGTCGACTTGCCCGCCATCCGGGCACAGATGGCCAAGTGGCCTGGCGGCAAACTGGTGATCGAACCGGGCGCGGAGCACGAACTGATGATGGAGCGCCCCGACGTGCGCACGCGTTTCTTCGACATGGCGACGGCTCACTTCGACACGCATGCGGCCACGGCCCAGGCCAGCTAGCAAACACCGAAGCGCAGCGTCAGACGGCACGCGGGCCACTCCGGCCTATGGCCAAGCCACAACGCTTGAGCTATCTGGCTCGCCAACGCGTCGCCCCACCCTTTCCCAACCGCTCCGGAGCGCCCCTGTGCCCGACACCGCCTCAAACTCGATCCACGACGCCGTCTCCAAGATCGACGAGATCATTGACGACGCGCGCAATGGCCGGATGTTCATCCTGGTCGACCATGAAGACCGCGAGAACGAGGGCGACCTCGTCATTCCCGCCCAAATGGCGACGCCCGACGCGATCAACTTCATGGCCACACATGGTCGCGGCCTGATCTGTCTTGCCCTGCCGGGCGAACGAATCGATGCGCTGGGCCTGCCGCTCATGGCGTCCACCAACTCGTCGCGCCACGAGACGGCGTTCACCGTATCGATCGAGGCGCGCGAAGGCGTCTCGACGGGCATCTCGGCGCATGACCGGGCGCTGACCGTGGCCGTCGCCATTGATGCCGGCAAGACCGGCGCGGACATCGCCACGCCGGGGCACGTCTTTCCGCTCCGCGCGCGTGATGGCGGCGTGCTGGTGCGCGCCGGGCACACCGAAGCCGCCGTTGATATCGCGCGGCTCGCGGGGCTGAATCCGTCGGGCGTGATCTGCGAGATCATGAACGAAGACGGGACAATGGCGCGCCTGCCCGACCTCGTTGCCTTTGCCCAGCGCCACGCGCTGAAAATCGGGACGATCTCGGACCTGATCGCCTACCGCAGACGCAACGACAACCTCGTGAAGAAGCGCGCGGAAAGCGAGATCGAGAGCGAGTTTGGCGGCACCTGGTCCATGCGTATCTATACCGATGAGACGCAAGGCGCCGAGCATATCGCGCTGATCAAGGGCGACATCACCACGGCGGAGCCCGTCCTCGTACGGATGCACGCGCTCGATCCGCTTCTCGACGTCGTCGGCACCGGGCCGCGCGGGCGCGCCAATGAGTTCGGCGCTGCGATGGAGATGATCGCCAATGAGGGGCGCGGCGTGATTGTGCTGCTGCGCGACCTGCATATGAAGCTCGCCGCCGAGGCCGAAGCCTCGCCCCAGACGCTCCGGCAATATGGGCTGGGCGCGCAGATCCTGTCGTCGCTCGGGCTGTCACAGCTCGAACTGCTGACCAACTCACCGACACCAAAGGTCGTGGGGCTGGAAGCCTACGGACTGGAGATCGTCGGCACACGCAAGATATCGGAGCTGGGCTAATGGCCGGGGAAAGCCACACCACCCTGCCCCGCCCCGTTTTTGCGGCCCCCGCGCCCAAGCTGTTGCTCGTCGTGGCGCCGTATTATCGCACGGTTGCGGACCACCTGGTTGCGGGTGCCGAAGCCGAGATCGCCGCCGCCGGCGCCACGCATGAGCGGGTCGACGTTCCCGGCGCACTCGAAGTGCCCACCGCAATCCGAATCGCGTATCGGCAGGCCAATTTCGACGGGTTCGTCGCTCTGGGCTGTGTAATCCGGGGCGAGACGACGCATTACGAGACGGTCTGCAACGACAGCTCCCGCGCGATCACGCTGCTGGGGCTGGAAGGCGCCTGCATCGGCAACGGGATCCTGACGGTCGAGACCGAAGCACAGGCCCTCGTGCGCGCCGATCCCGCCCAGCAGAACAAAGGCGCGGGCGCCGCGGCCGCCGCGCTGCATCTCATCGCCCTTACGCGCCGGTTTGGACGCAAACCGAAGGGCGTCGGTTTTTTGCCGCAGGGCGAGGATACGCTCCTCGCCGGCGATCCGCCGATTACGGCGTAGGACGATCCGATGAACACACATACCGAAAAGCGGGCTGAGCGGGACGCCCTGAAACGACGCAAGTCCGCCGCGCGGCTCTATGCCGTGCAGGCGCTCTTTCAGATGGAATCGTCGGGGCAGACGACCATCGCCGTCGAGCGCGAGTTCGAGGATTTTCGCTTCGGCGCCACCACGTCAGAAGGCGACGAGATGGAGGAAGGCGATGTCGATACATTCCGCGCGCTCGTCGACGGCGCGGTGAATGAACAGGCCCGGATCGACCAGATGACGGACCGAGCCCTCGTCGCCAAATGGCCCATCGCGCGGATCGACCCGACGTTGCGCGCGCTCTTTCGCGCCGCTGGCGCCGAGCTCGTTGCCGCTAAGACACCGCCCCGTGTAGTGATCGTCGAGTTCGTGGAGGTGGCGCGCGCGTTCTTCCCCGAAGGCCGCGAGCCCAAGTTCGTCAACGCCGTGCTAGACCACATGGCGCGCGAGGCCCAGCCGGAGGCCTTCTAGGCGGTGTCGCGCTGAGTGGGACGGAACGCCCCTCGATGTCATTGCAGCACGGCCTTTTCCGACCGGCCTAGGGTGAGGGGGCTTGGCGACAGAAACGTGGGGCCTACACTTTCAGCGACAAGGAGCTCACCATGCCCAGACTCGTGCGCCTCTACATCGTCCAATGCGCCATTGGCTTCGCGATTGCGGCGGCTTTCGTTGTAATGCTTCTGTGGTTCAACGTGGCCAACCTCTGGCACCTTGTCACGCATGCCCAGGGCGGTCTGCTGGCGGTCTTCCTGCTGTGGGTCTTTAACGGCATCGTGTTTTCGGGCGTACAATTTGGCATCGCGGTGATGCGTCTGGCCGAGCCCGATCAGCCGCGCGAGCGGTCCGACACCCGCTCCTAGCGGCCGCCGCTCGCGCCCCCCCGTGCAACGGCCAAAGGCCGGGGCGGGCGGTCACCGAAGCAATGCGCCGTGGGTCAGTGATCAATCGAGTTTCGGATCCGGCGCACCAGGAGATACACCGCCCCCACAACGATCGGCGTCAGGAGCGCTGTTGCAAGCGTCTTTGAAACACCGATCGGCTCGGTGACGGGCGCGGCGACATAGGCCACCAGGTTGACTGCGTAGTAGCTGATCGCCACGACAGAGAGGCCCTCCACCGTGCGTTGCAGCCGCAACTGAAGATCGGCGCGCCTGTCCATCGAAGACAAGAGCTCCGCGTTTTGTGCCTGGCGCTCAACATCCACGCGCGTCCGCAGCAGGTCGCCGGCGCGAATCGCGCGCTCCGCCATGGCCGACAACCGCTGTTCCGTCGATTTCACGGTGCGCATTGCAGGATCAAACCGACGGGTCATGAATTCCTGGAAGGTCTGTCGCCCGCCTGAGCGCTCCTCGCGCAGCACCCGGATCCGGTCGAGCACGATCGCTTCGTAGGCGGCTGTGGCCCCAAAGCGAAACGTCGAGATCGCACGGAGCCGCTCCAGCTCCGAGGCCACGCGCAGCAGCCGCCTGAGTGCATCCTCCGGCGCCCCCATCGCGCCCGACATCTCTGAGATGAGCGCGGTGACTTCGCGGTCGAGCCCGCTCATCTGTTCGGAAAGGTCCCGCGCGCGCCGATAGCCCAGCATCGACATCGCCTTATAGGTCTCGATTTCCATCAAACGTTGCACGATCCGACCAATGCGCCGGGCGCCCGTATCCGGCCGCACGAAGAGTGCAAAGCGCATATGTCCGCTGGAATCGATGCGAAAGTCGGCCGCCATATACGCGGTCCCATCAAGGATGCGCGAGACAGCGAGGCTCTCGGGCACAAACCAGTCGAACGCCTTGGGCAGGACCGACTCCTCCTCAGATTGCTCGAGCAACTCCACCCGGATCATGGCGGAGGTGATGCGGGCGCCCGGCGCGCGCGCAAGCCAATCGGACGGGAAAACGTCGAACGCTGCGGGGTCAAACGGCCGATCCGCAGTGCCGGGCGTGAAGATCGTGTACGTCACGAACTCGGTGTGACACTCCCACTTGATCCGGTGCATCCCCAGCTCGCCGAAGTAATGCGTCGCCCCGGGCTTGGGGTGCGTCGCGCCAAACCGGTCCAGCAACTCCAGCAGATGCGCCCGGTCCTGCTCGCGGTCCCGCGCTGCGGCGTCCTTGGGTTCCTTGATCGCGAGGAACACAACATGGCACGGCGCATCAAGCGACGGAAACGGGCGCGCGTGGAGCTCGTTGGCCAATTCATAACGGAGCGGATGGTCAACAAGCGTCGACCTTTGGGCTGCATCAGACATGGGCGGCAGATAGCGCCGGGCTCCCGGTCTGTAAACGATGACCGAGGCGCATCGTCCCGAATCAGAAGAGAAACTTTGACCAATCCCACCCGCTGCGCGCTTTCGGGCCCGCGCGCCGATTTCACATGCCACTTCGTGAGAGAGCGCGGCGTCTCGTCACCGCAAATGCTCCTCTCTTTACAAGTCCGATTAAATCACTCAAGTTAATCGCAGCAACCCGCCGGGAGCCACCTCAAGCCGACCGAGCCCGCCCTAACCATGACCACATCTTCTCCACCTGGGCCACGCTCTTCACCGAAAGACGAAACAATGGACGGTAGTTTTCCGCTCGACGACCGCGCAACCCCGCGCACCACACCCTCCAATGGAACGGACACGCAGCCTCACGCGACAGTTCCGCGGTTTGACACGGTTCCGGCCTTTGACGTACGTCATCTGATGGGCGACGGCACAACGGCTCACATGGTCCTCGATGGTCAGACCTATTGCCTGCGCATCACCAGAAGCGGAAAGCTCATCCTAACGAAATAGCGAAGGACATCGATATTGGCCAGGAAGATCCTCAGCCCCTGCATCAGCGTCTGTAAGTTCCGCCGAGACGGCCCCTCCGGGAAACACTGCATCGGTTGCTCGATGACGAAGACGCAGAAGAAGATGTTCAAGGCCCTCAAGAAAGACGAGCATCGCTCGGCTTTTCTATCGATGCTGACCCTGCAACAAACGGTGATGGGCAAGTACTCGGCTTGGGCTCCAGCCTATCTCCGCCGTGTTGAAAAGAAAGGGGCGCGTCTGCTGCCAATGCAGTAGGACACGCCCCAGAGATCTACACACTTCGAGTCGCGCGCGACGCGCCTAGGCGAGATGAGAGCGGAGCATCCACGCGAACTTCTCATGCACCTGGCCGCGCGCGATGCACAGATCTTCGGTGAGCGTATCTCCGTGATCTGCGGCCAGCGCACCCGTCTGGGCCAGGGTCGCAGCGACCGTTTCCTGCGCTTCCAGCATCATCGCGATCATCTCGCGATCCGTGGCCGGGCCTTCCTGCTCGGCAACCTTGGAGCGCGCGAGCATCCCCTTCAGCGTGCCTTCTGCATAGCCGCCGAGGGCTTTGATGCGCTCAGCCAGATCGTCCTGACCTTCGAAGTGATCCTCATAGATTTTCTGGAAGAGATCATGCAGGGGGCCGAAAGCCATCCCGGTCACGTTCCAGTGGAAGTTCTGCGCCAGCATGGTCGTGACGACCGTCTCCGCAACGGTCTGGTTCATAGCTTCCACGATTTGTGCCGTGGCGTCTGGGCTCAGGTCGGCTGCGGTGCTCGTCATGGTGGCCTATCCTCTTCTTGCGTCCGAATTCTTCATGCCCACACGGGCCTAGCATCTGCTCAATGTCGCTGGCGGCGGCTAGCTTGGAACTATTCTAATCCAAAATTTCGAGAATGCCAGACCTCGCGATGAAAAAAACCGTGCAACGCCAAGAAAGCGCGCAACCAAAAAAGCGCGCCACTTGCGTGCCACGCCTTAAAAACCGAGCCTAGCGGATGGGTTGGTGGCGTCAGACCGCCCGCAGCACGTCCAGGAAAAAGCGGCGGAGCGGCGCTGCGACCCGGGTCCGCACGAGCATCGTCAGACTATCGACATCCAACCGTGCCTGTGCCTTATGACACTGGGCGATCCAAGCTTCGTCGAAGGATGCAACACGCGCATCAGGTGCGTGGAACACAGGCCGCCGCCCAAGCACCTCACCCAACGTCCGAACGAGCACCTCCGCAGAGCCCGACGCCGCTCCGGGGCAAACAAGCGCCCGATGCGCTTCAATAAGACTGATGTGACGACCGCAACGCGCCAATCGCGCCGCATGTCTGAGCCGAAGAATCAGCGCGCGCGCCTCCGCATCAAGCGCGTCCATCGCAACCCCTGGGGGCATGCCCGTCTTGCAGGGCCGCTCAGGGCTGCGCACCACCGCGAAAGGAGCAGGACTTACATTGAGTGTCGGCATCTCAGGTATCTTAGGTCTCGTTCCGATGGCGCCGGAACATCGACGCGCAATACCTGACTACCTTACTCAGAAACATATCTTCGCACCAGTCGAAAGTTTGTGAATGCGCCGTTTGGGCGCGCGCTCCCAGATAGAGCGCTCGCTCCACCAAAACGTCGCACATATCGCCGGCGGCGCATTCCGAGACGACGCCCGATCTAGCTGGCCGCGCCGCCACGCGCCCCAGCGCGTCCACCACGAAATCCAACGGCTACGACGAACTTCTCCGACGAATCAGACCGGCTTGCGTCGGGTTTGACATTCGCAACCTTGCGGAAGTTCTGCTTGAGCGCAGCCTGCAATCCCCCCTCCGCTCCGCCGGCCAAGACCTTGGCCACAAAAGTCCCTCCCTCCTCAAGAACGTCGAAAGCCAGGGCAGCCGCCGCTTCGCATAAGGCCATGATGCGAAGATGGTCTGTCTGCTTATGGCCCGAGGCCGCTGCTGCCATGTCGGACATAACCACATCAGCCCGTCCCCCCAGCCACGCTTTCACAGCGTCCTCGGCATCGTCTGCCATGAAATCCATCTGCCGCAGTTCCACACCTGCGATGGGCTCGACCTCCTGAAGGTCGAGCCCAAGAACGCGCCCGCGCGCCTTGCCGCCCTTTTCCCCGAGGGCATTCACCCGTGCTGCGGCCACCTGAGACCATCCCCCTGGCGCGCATCCCAGATCAACCACCCGCGCTCCCGCAACGAGAAAGCGATACTTGTCGTCTAGCTCCAGGATCTTATAGGCCGCGCGCCCGCGATACCCCTCCCGTTTCGCGCGCTGCACGTAGGGATCATTGAGCTGCCGCTCCAGCCACAGCGTCGACGATATCTTACGACCCCGCGCAGTCTTCACTTTGACCCGCAAATCGCGTTGCCCACGCCCGCTCGTCTTCTTCGTCATCTTCCAGATCCTTGCGACACGTCCGATCGCGCCGCCGCTTAAAAGCCCCTACCCCGGACCACGCGCGGCGCTCACCTTCTTCTTGCTGAAAATACCGTCGCCGAAGGCGTTAGAACGGACCTTCCTCAAGCACGCCATCGGCAGACATCTGAGCGTAAAGCAACCCCTCGCGCAGTCCGCGGTCCGCCACCGAAAGTCGGTCCGTGGGCCAGAGCCGCATCAGCGCTTGCAGAATCGCCGACCCCGACATGATCAACGCCTGCCGGTCCTTGCCGATGCGCGGGTCGCGCCGCCGCCCTGCCTCGCCAAGCGTGAGGTAGTTTCGAATCACCGCGTCGATCTGGTCGGACGTCATTCGCAGACCGTCCACCTTCGTGCGGTCATACCGACGCAACCCCAGATGGGTCGCGGCGACGGTCGTGACCGTCCCCGACGTCCCGATGATCTGAAACCCCTGCCGCGCCTGATCCGATTGATACGGCGAGAATTCCGCCAGTTGCTCCTCGAAATACCAGCTCATCAGAGCAAACCGGGCCGAATCGTCCTCGACGTCGCGGAATTGGTCGCGCAGGGTCGCCACCCCCAGCGGCACCGAAATCCAATCGACGACCTTCGCGGAGGGGAACGGATCTCCGGCGGACTGAAACCCCTTGTGCAACCGCATGATCGCGCGCGGCCGGTCAAGCGCCGGCACCCGAGACAAGTCGATCCAGACCAGTTCCGTCGACCCGCCCCCGATATCAACGACCAACAATTGATCTGTCTTCGTCGACACAAGCGGCGCGCAGGAGACCACGGCCAGCCGGGCTTCCTCCTCCGGTTCGATCACTTCCAGACTCAGGCCCGTCTCCCGCTTGATGTAGGAGATGAAATCCCGGGCATTGGTCGCGCGTCGGCAGGCCTCTGTTGCCACAAGACGCATGCGGACGACCTTGTGCTTGGCGAACTTGGCTTTGCAGATCTTCAGCGCCTGCACCGTGCGCGCCATCGAAGACCGGCTGAGCCGGCCCGTTGCCTCAAGCCCGGCTCCCAGCTGCACCGATTTCGAAAACGAGTCGACGACGTGGAATTGGCTGCCCTTCGGTTGGGCCACCAGCATCCGACACGAGTTCGTGCCCAGATCCAGCGCCGCATAGGGCGACACGGGATCGGGCGATTGCGGCGCGGGGGTTACAACCGGCTTTGGGAACGCGCCCGCGCTTTCAGGACGCTTGGGCGCCATCTTCTGCGCCCTCCATATCAAGTTACCCCCAACGTAGAGACAACCTTGGCCTCACGCAAGAATTGTGCGGGACGCCACCACAGTTTGACCCGCCACGCCCGCCGGATCTGCAGTGATCGGGGCACGCCCGCACGCGCGCGATCCCGGCGCGGCGCAGGGCCCGGCGCGCAAAAGGTCGCCTCTACGCGTCACGATGTCGAAATTGGCCCTTTCCCTGCGATCCGGCGCGCGTATGTGTGGGGCACGAAGCGCGAGAAGGAGCGACGGACATGCCTGATGTGACCATCGTCTACTGGCGCGACATTCCCGCGCAAATCAAGGTCGGCCGGGGGCGGCGGGCCGCAAAGGCCGCTCTGCCCGAACGTTTCGAGCAAGCCATCGACCGATGTGCGATGCGCGCTCAAGCCACCGACAGCGACGCCTACACCGCGGAGTTTCGCATGGCAGAGCCCTTCGCCCTAGAGGGTGAGCCGCAGGCCGTTGCCGACGCCGAAGCCGCACGGATTGCAGCCGAATACACGCCCGAGCGTGTCAAGGCGCTGATTGATAACTCAGGTTGGGACGCCCCCTGACCACCCGCTCGTTTCCCCCTCATGCCCACCGACTATGGGAGGCCGCCATGGCATTGCTCAACTTCAAGACGCGCGACCCCGCCCCGACCGCAGGGTCGACGTCGGCCTTTCTACGCGGCTACTCGATCGAGGTGATGCCGCGCACGGCGGCCAAGGTGGAGGATTTCTCCGCTCTCCTGCCCAAAGACACACGCGTCTACATCGCACATATCCAGGGCACCCCGATTGACGACATGGTGGCGACCGCGGCGCGTCTCGCCCGCGAGGGCTTCACCGTCATGCCGCACTTTCCGGCGCGCATCATCGCGGACGCGCAGACGTTGGAAGACTGGATCGCGCGCTATCAGGGCGAAGCGGGTGTCCGCGAGGCGCTCCTGCTCGCCGGAGGCGTCACGGCGCCCGAAGGCGAATTCCATTCCTCCATGCAGTTGATGGAGAGCGGTCTCTTCGACAAGGCAGGCTTCACCCGGCTCCACGTTGCTGGCCACCCCGAAGGCAATCGCGACATCGACCCAGACGGTGGCGACGCGGCGGTCATGGAGGCGCTGCGCTGGAAACAGGCCTTCGCCGCGCGCACCGATGCGCGTGTGGCCATCGCCACCCAGTTCGCCTTCGAGGCCGATCCCATTATCGCCTGGGCCGACCGTCTCGCGGCTGATGGGATTGACCTGCCGATCCACATCGGAGTCGCGGGGCCGGCCAAGCTACAGACAATGATCAAATTCGCCGTGGCCTGCGGCGTGGGCCCGTCGCTGCGCGTGCTCCAGCGCCGGGCGCGCGACGTCACCAAGCTCGTGTTGCCGTTCGAGCCGACGGATCTCGTCGCCCGGCTCGGCGCTCACAAAGCCGCCAACCCCGCATTTGGCATTGAGCAGGTTCATCTCTTCCCGCTCGGCGGCATCAAGGCCTCCGCGGAGTGGGCGCGGCGCACCCTGGGTGCGGAGGCTGCGCCTGCCGAGGCCGTCTCACAAAGATAAGTTGCGGAGCAGACACGCTCCCCTACAGGTGATCTAAGACCGCCCGATCGAAGGATCCGGGCCAAGAATGAGGATGCCATGACGCGCACCGTCGTCGCTAGTAAGACCAAGACCGTCACGATTGGCTTTGACGAGCCGTTCTGCGTGATCGGGGAACGCATCAACCCCACCGGGCGCAAGAAGCTGGCCGCCGAGCTTGAAGCCGGTGACTTTTCCACCGTGGAGAAAGATGCCCTTCAGCAGGTCGCCTGCGGAGCAATGGTGCTCGATGTAAATGCAGGCGTCGTCTATAACTCCAACCCCGATCCGAACCAGACCGAGCCGCCCTTGATGCGCAAAGTGCTCCAGACGGTGATGGCACTGACGGACGTTCCG
>JBCCYI010000042.1:0-23724 GCA_039189975.1 Pseudomonadota bacterium | reverse complement strand
GGGCTCACCGATCCCGGCGACGACGAGTCTGAGCGCTATCACCGTGTCGAGGAACATCGAAAGGTCCTGCGTGAGCGCCTGTCGAGGGCGCAGAGTTTTGCGGATTGGTCCGAGATGACCTTTGCGCTGTGGGGACGTTCGTTTGCTGTGCTTGTGCTGGCTTCTGCCTTTGCGGGCCTGATGGCGGCGATGCTCAATCTGCAGTCTGGACAAGAGATTGGGATCTGGGCGTCGATCTCGGCCTATGCGCAGAATGCGATCGTGATCTACACGCTGCCCCTCATTGCCGCTCTGGCGATGCGTCATTCGGTCAGCCGAAGCGGGCAGTGGCACAATGCCTTTCGCTCCAGCTGGGTGAACTGGGGCTTCCAGCTTGCCGAGATCTGGCTTGCCACGGCCGCCATTGCGGTGGTCTGCACCGTCGCACAAGACTTCGCGTCCGCGATGAGCCGGTTCGGGGTCGAGGTTGTCACGGCGAGGGCTGGCGATGTCTTGCTGAACTCGCTGCTGTTCAATGGACCCACGGCATTGGTCGGCCCAACCCTCGCGGTCGGGGCGCTGGTCCTGATCGACGCTTGGGAATCCGGGCGCAGACGCCCCGGTGAGGCGATGGTTGATGCGGGTGTCATTCAGGCGCGCATGGGGCGCGCGACCCTCTGCACGCTTGTGGCGCTTGGTCTCGTGGCGACCGTCGGCCGGTTCAGCGCGTCGCTCTATGCGAATGGGGCAGATTTTGCGTCGCTGTCGAAAATGGCAAGCTGGTTCTTCGCGAAGAAGTGGCAGTTTACCTTCACCGCGGCACTGACGGCCATGCTGATTGGGGCAGCCGTGTGCGTCGTGATCTGGGGATCCTTGCAGGGGGATTACCGGAGTCTGGTGTATCCGACGGCGCCCGGCAGCAAAGGGCAGGAGGGCAGCACCGCGCAGGGCCCTGCCCGTGGCGCGGCGGGGCAGGAGGGGGCGTGATGGTACGCCATATGATCACGGCGTTGCTGCTGGGCATGACACCGGCATGGGCGCAAGTAGGCGGGGAGGTCATCGTGATCGGCATCCGGGCGGAGGCACGCCCGTTCGCCTGGTACGAAGCCCAGACACGAACGTTTCGTGGGTACCTCACCGACCTGTGTTACGAGGCCGTGCGGCACGCGAATTATCTGCCGCGCGGTGTTCCGATTACAGCCAAACAGCGCGACGCCTTTCTCGCAGGGGACCCGACTGGGAATACTCCCGTGCCCGACATTGATCTGCTGTGCGATCCGACAACCATTTCGATGGGAAGGATCACGACATTTCTTGAGCGTGAAGAGACGCGCAATTTCCGCTTTTCGCCGATCGTCTTTCTGGCCAA
Source organism: Pseudomonadota bacterium (assembly GCA_039189975.1). Taxonomy (GTDB): domain Bacteria; phylum Pseudomonadota; class Alphaproteobacteria; order Rhodobacterales; family Rhodobacteraceae; genus HLUCCA09. The sequence goes on along the minus strand of JBCCYI010000042.1, from coordinate 22,376 downwards.
TGGCACGCTCAGCATGCGTTCGGATGTTGACCGCGAGAGCATGGAAGACCGCGATGTCGATTTGACGGGATGGACCTGTACGGACCCGGAGACAGAGGGCGCGGCCACGTTGTTGGCAGGGTTTGTGGTGGGCACCACCGCCGAGGACGAAGTGCGGGTTCTGAGACGGAATCCTGCCCGGATCCTCGAAGAGCCGGACCAGCCCGATCGCATTTGCTCCTTCGAGTTCGAGAACCATGCGGAGGGTATCTCGAAGCTATGCAACGGAGAAATTGATGTCTACTTCGGTGATAGCGACATTGTTGATGCCTATGCCGCGCTCCATCCGGATTGCAAACCGGTCCCCAAGCTCAAGAGCGTAAGTTACGAACCCTATGCGCTTGTCGTTACAGATCGGACGGAAGGTTTTTATGACCACTTCGTCAAGGGGCTATACGCGAGTTTTGGAAATTCGGTAAAGGCGCAGAACAGGGTGCTGACCTATTTCCCTGATCAGCAGATTTCAGAATATCTGGAAACGCTCTATCGAATTTATCAAATTCCATAAAGGCCCATTGGGCATTTCGTTTGTGAGGCGCGCGGATCTCGAGCCTCAAATGACGGCAATGAGAGAAGCGACGGGGAGCAGGGATCATGGCAACGGCGAAGCACGATTTTCAAAAGGTGATTGAGAAGGCCGACGCCGCATCGACGGAAGCCGAGCTAACGGCTGCCCAAGCGGAGTTGCGCAAGCTGATGAACGAAGGGTTCATGGCAGCTCAAAAGAGTGCGGCGCCTTATGCCGGTGCGATCGAGATGACCGAAGCGTTCCGAGAGGCGTATTTCCCGGGTGCCCTGGAGCCAGAGGCTGGCGTCGAGGCCGGGTTTCGCCGCACGATCGGCGGCATGGCGCTCGACGCGGCCAATGCGTTGGCGAATGCCGAGCGTCGCGTCGCGTTTCGTCTCAAAACGCTTTTTGGCTTCAAAGGAGTTCGCATTGTCGAGGAGGGCGATAGCTGGACACAATATCCCATCTTGCTGGAGGACATCGCGGATCATCTGGGCAAGAATGCTGACTTTGCAATCTTCTCCGTCGGGGCAGCGGGCGATCTCGTTGCCGACATGGCCCGGGAAAAGGAGTACCTGAAGGCCATCAAAGCCGCCAAGGCAACGGCTATGGTCCTTTCCGGCGGTGGAAACGACCTTTTTGGCGATCTTGGCAAGGTACTGCTGGGCTTCTTTCCGGGTGCCGGTCCGGAGGATCTGGTCGATGAGCAGAGGTTTCGCCCGCTGTTCGACGAAGTGATCGCGAGCTATCGAGTCATTCTGTCCGACGTCGCGCGGGAGTTTCCCCATGTCGTCGTGCTGGGCCATGGGTATGACCTGCCGTTCCCTGAAAAGGATGGCAATTGGATCGGCCCGGCACTGCAGGACAAGGGGATTCCGTTCGATGTCGGCCGCGAGATCCTGCGCTTCTTGATGGACCGCTTCAATACGGCGCTGCAAGCACTCGACGCCGAGATCTTCAACTTCGTCTTTTGTGACTTGCGCACACAGGTGGATCGCGGCGCCAACAGCTGGTTCGATGAGTTGCATCCCAAGAACGCCGGCTATGGACGGGCCGCCGCCGTGATCGAGAAGGAGATCCGGGCGCGCATGCGGGCCACGGCGGGTGCCGAGAGCACCCAGGGTGTGGAGCGAGGCGCGGCCGCAGACGGCTCCGGCGATAGCGCCGCGGGGCAGCGCGGCGGTCGGTCTGGGGTGATCGTGATCGATCCGGGCCACGGCGGGACAGCGACCGTCGGCGGCTCCAGTCCGAACAATGCGATCGGGCCCATGGGCCTGCTGGAGAAGCACGTCACGCTCGACGTCGCAAAGCGATCCCGTGAGATCCTGCAAGCGCGCGGCTTCGATGTGCGCCTGACCCGGGAGGACGACGTCAACTCAGCTCTGTCCGCACGCGCAGGTGTGGCGAAATCCGCCGAGGCCGCCGTTTTCGTGTCGTTGCACTTCAACGGTTTCAACGGGGTGGTGCAGGGCACGGAGACCTTTGTGCATTCTGCGCTGGGCGCGGACGGTGGAGACCGCTCGCGCGCCTTGTGTCGCGCGGTTCAGGCGGAGATGGTGGCCGCGCTCGGCCACAGCGACCGCAACCGGCATGCGGCGGGCGGCGTCAAACTTGGCAGTTTCGGCGTCATACGACCTGCGCACCATCATCCGCAGACGGCGGCCGTGCTGCACGAAGTGAGCTTTATGGACGTGGCCGACGAAGAAGCACGGCTCGAGACCGTCTCCTACCTGCGCAGGATTGCCACCGCTCTGGCGGACGGTATCGAGACCTACCTCGCGGGCTCATTCGGAACTGAACGCGGCGGCGATGGGTCCGATCGAGACTTTGGCGACGGGTTCGAGCTCGGGATCCGCCACCCCGAGCGCATTGCTGGCGCTACGGAGTCGGATGTCTCCAACGGTCACAGGATAGCAGAAAGCGCGCCAGGGCCGCGCGGCAGCTTCGTACAGACCCTGGCGCAGAGCGAGGCAATTTATGTGGCTGGCCGCCAGGCCAGTGCGGGACAGCGCGCCGAAGGTGACGAACCTTCGGAGGAGGGCCCGCTCCTCCGCGAGGTTTTTGGGGCACGCACAGCGCAGGTTGAGCGCAACATCGGCCCGCTCCAGCGTCTTTTTGGCCGGGTCGAGACCACTGGGTTCGACTTCGCCGCCTTCGAGGCGCTCGTTCTGGGCCTCGGCCTGCGGCACTTCAGCCCGGCGGAATTCCTGGTACTCGGAAATCAGAACGACGCGGGCTCCTGCGCGGGTAAGAACAGTCTGCCGCTGCAATCCCTGTGGCCGAACATTCGCAGCACCGCCCGCATGATCGATGAGATTCGCGAACGGTTGGGCGCTCCCGTGTTCATCAGCTCGGCCTATCGCGCGCCAGCCTACAACGCCTGCATCGGTGGCGCGGCGGCCTCGCAGCACATGCGGTTCAACGCGCTGGATTGGGCCTGCGGGACGGGCACACCGTCCGACTGGTTCGCCGTCGCGAAGGCGGTGCGCGCTGATAATCCTGGTGCTTTCAGCGGCTTTATCGACGTCTACGACACCTTCGTTCACATCGACACGCGCCACGCCTGACGGACGACCGCCGTCCTGTGACCGCAGCAAAAGGAGCGCCCCATGGCCCGTTCGCCAAAGGGATCCACCCCCACAAAGGCGTCTTCTGACGTTTCCTTCATCGCGGATTGGAACGATCTGCGCGCCTTCAGCGACCTCGACGGCATTGCAAAGGTGGACGACCCAGACCGCATGCTGGAGCAGTGGAGATCCGATCCTATTCCGCCGGGTCTGGGTGGCGTAGAGGCGACGGTCGGCCGATTGGAGACGGCCGAAGCATCCATTCTACCGCTCTTGGCCCGGCATAGCCGCGCTGTATGTCGCGTGTCGGTGCCATCCGGCCCTTACACGGACTTCATTGGCGAGCGCGCCGACGCGCCCTGGGTGGGGACGGGGTTTCTCGTGTCGCCCAACCTGCTGCTGACCAATCACCACGTGCTGAATTCCGTCGAGGTCGCAGAGGCGGCGACGGTGGAGTTCAACTACCAGATCACCGAGCCCGACCTGCTCGATGGCCCGCCGGACAGCGTCCCTGCGGCGACAGTCTTTCGGCTCAACCCCAGGCGGCTTTTCGTGACGAGCCCGATGACCGGCTTTGACTACAGCTTCGTGTGGATCGAGCCGGCTGCAGCGCAGGCGTTCGGTGCCATTCGGATGACGCGTGGCTCCTTCACCGTACGCCAGACCGAGCCGACCTACATCATTCACCATCCCAACGGAGCCCCCAAGCAGGTATCGCTGGACGACACGGAGGTGCTGTCTCTGAATTCCAGCGCTGTTCTTTATGCCGCCGATACGGCGGGTGGATCCTCCGGCGCCCCAGTCTTCTGCAAGAGGGGCCGGCTGGTGGCGCTGCACCATGCATGGCGCCGGACCCGCGCAGCGCAGGCTCTTTTTCCCACGCTGACGGGCCGGCTCAACGACGGTGGCCACACCGATGTTGTCAACGAGGGGATCAAGCTCTCCGCCATCGCAATTGACTTGGAAGGGCGCGTGGCCATGGGCGGCGAGGACGCGTCGGCCGCCGCGTCCGTTCTTTCGGCATTCTCGGGGTCGGACACGCTCACCGGGCTGTTCGGGAGCCTCGGGCGCCATGGTGCGGAGCGTGGCCGGGACGCGGAGCGAGGGGCGGAGCGAGGGGCAGAGCTTTCGCCCTACGAGAAGGTCGTGCAGATCTATCGCGGCAGTGAGATGGACATCGACATCGGCGCCTGGAACATAGAGTGGTTCAACCGCAACTACAAAGAGCCCGGCAAGCTCGACCGTGTTGCCAAGATCATAACCGATCTCAACCTCGACATCTGGGCCCTGGTCGAGGTGTCACGCGAGGCTGTCGACGCGTTGGTCGAGACGTTGCAGAAGCGTTTCAAGCAACAGTACCGCGCTGACTATTCAGAGCCCGATGCCGGTTCCGGCAAGCAGGCCACCGCTGTCCTGTGGCGACCGAACGTCGTTGAGGGCGGTGCCGTGCCCTGGCCTGACGAAATCGATGAGCTCCTCAGGAAGAGCAGCCGCGAGGATCTGCCGTTCGAGGCCGTCCATGGCAAGATCTTCAATCGCTATCCCGGCCTCTTTCGGTTTCGGCTCAAGAGCGAGACGAAGGCGTTCGACTTCTATCTCGTGCCGCTCCACCTTAAGGCCCGCGGCGAAGGCAGCCTTCGCCGGCGTCTTGCCTCACGGGTCCTGTCCTATGCCGTCGAGCGGATGATCGACACCCACGGGCGGGACCAGGACTGGATCCTTCTGGGCGATGTGAACGCCACGCTCGCCAGCCAGGACTTCGAGCCGCTGATCGAGGGCGGGTTCACCCCGCTTTCGGCGTCCGACGAGGCCAACGGTGCCTTCACCTATTTGAAGTCACCCTACAAGAGCTTGATCGACAACATTTTTGTCTCGGCCAATCTGTCTGATAGTGTCGATCCGGATCAGTTCTTCGTCGTCGCTACGGATCGAGCTGTGAGCCGCTTTGTCCAGGACGTCTCCGATCATCGCCCTATCGCAATGCGCCTATCGCTTGCAGATCTGCCCGACGCTCCCGCCGAAGGCACGGGCGCAGCCCCCGGCGCGGACAGAGACGCCGACGCGGCCTTTCGGGCGCTGCTCGCGGCGGCGGGTGCCGCCGCGCCGCAGCGCGCCACTCCGGCCGCGGGAGCCCTGACGACCGTGTCGGGAGGCACGCGTTCCGCGTGGCTGGCCGGCGAGCGGACCAAGAGCGCCTTTTTGCGGGACAATGGGCTGCGCTTCGCCCAGGAGATCGCCGCGACCAATGCGGCACTTCGGGCACAATATGGCGCAGACGCGATCATGCTGACTGCCGAGGACGTGGCAGCGATCGTTATGGCTGAGGCCGGTGTGACGTCCGCTGGTCTGATCGATCCGACTTTCGTTCATTCGAACGGTGAGCACGGGCTGCTGCCGCTCCCCGACAACATCGACTTCTGGGTCGGTACGGGCGCGCCAGCATATGACGCGCCCATGGCGCTGGGCGACAATCTGCAGACCTATCTGGCCTATCTCGGTGCGCTGAAGAACAAGCCGGTCAAAACCTCTGCGGGGCGCGTTCTCTACACCGATCTGTTCCGCGCGACGGGCATTGCGGATCGGCCTGACCGTGGGGCCAAGCTGCTCGCCGGTGTCGTGCACGGGTATTTCTGGAGCGGAAACTACGCCGACCGGCGTGTGCCGATAGAAGCCCTGCTGAGCGGTTTCGCGGCGGATACGCCGTTGGGCCCCCTGATGCAGGCAACGGGATATGTTCACGCCGGAAAACCACTTCTGGAAGGGCGCCAGCGCAACCTCGAAGATGGGCTCGCCCTGGCCGCGGCGTTAAGGGCGGCGTAGAGCAGGGGGCGCCCGTCAACGACGAGCGCGCCCGCGGGCTGGCCGCGGCTGCTGCGAGCGCATTGGGCCTGCGGGCGCTTTGTGCCTGACCCACCCTCTGTGACAGTCAAGTGTCAGCGACCGGATGAACAAAGGCCCGCAGGCACCACGAGAGGAGCGGGCTTCGCAGGTTTCTGCGGTGCCTTACGATTGAGACATCGAACGGTCGAATGGGCATCGGGGGCTCGGCGTAGGCAAGATCGAACCGCGCGATATTTTGCAGCGCAACGGCCCGCGGCAGGGTCGCGACGAAGTCTGAGCGCGCTACGGCGGCAAGCGCCGGGAGGAACCCGGGCAGCGCCAGACAGACCGTTCGGCTCAGGCCCATCTCGCCCAGGGTCGTATCGACGATGCCAGACATGGATCCGTCCCTGGACACCAGAACATGCGACGCCGCGACATAGTCAGCCAACGTCAATCCCCCTTTCAAGATGGGGTGCCCCGCACGGGCGATGACGACGTAATCCTCGGTGCGGAGATGGTCCGCCACGAACTCGTCCCCCAGTTCGCTGAAGAACCCGATGGCAAGATCCAGCGTACCGTCCCGAAGGTGATCGAGGCTTTCACGCGCTGTGAGGGTGCGCACCGCAAAACGCACGCCGGGCGCGAGGCGTGCGATGCGCATGTAGACATCCGGGATGAAGGCCGCGACCTCACGATCGTGGGCGGCAATGCGGATCGTTTCCTGTGCGGTCGCGGGGTCAAAGTCCGACGGGCCGGACAGCGCGGACTGAAGGCTCTCGACGGACTGGCGGATGAAAGGCTCAAGTTCGAGCGCGTAGGCGGTGGGTTCCAGACCGTGGGGCCGGCGCAGAAAGAGGTCATCCTCGAACACGTCGCGCAGACGTTTGAGGGCGTGGCTGATGGAAGAGCTTGTCAGCCCGAGCTCTCCGGCCACATCGACGGCTTTGCGCGTGCGTAACAGAGCCAGGAAAATCAACAGGATTGTCAGGTCGAGGCGCCTGATCTTCATCGTGTCGAATTCAGACATGAACTCATTTCAGTTTTGTAATGATCGTTCGATGGCTACGTCCGCTGCACAGCCAAAGCAAGGACGAAACCCACATGACCCTTCCGATCCTTCCTCGCCGGCAGGCAATGCGCGATGCCGCGCTGTCCGCCGGAGCAAGTCTGCCTCGGGCGTGCGATTGGCGCGAAGCCGGGGTGCCCCTAAGCGTGCGGCTCAACTACGGCTTTGGCCGCGCCGCGTCGTTTCCAAGCACGTGAGGGGCATCACACCATGGACCTCTATCACTGGCCGATGTCACACAACGCCCGAAAGGCCCGTGCGCTCGCGCGTTATCTCAACCTTGACGTGACCGAAGTCGTGCTCTCGATGCAGGACAACGAGCACAAGTCAGATCGCTTTCTCGCCATCAACCCAATGGGCCAAGTGCCCGCACTCACGGACGGGGACTACACCGTCTGGGAAGGCAACGCCGTCCTGATCTACCTGGCTGGGCAGACAGAGAGCGACCTGCTCGGCCGAACGCCGCAGGAATGGGGCACGATCACACAGTGGATGCTCTGGCAGACGGCCGAGCTGTCGCCGGCGGTCGTGCCGCTCCATAGAGAGAGCTACTTCAAACGCGTGCGCGGAATTGCTCCGGATACCGCCGTGCGCGATGCCGCACTGGCGCGGCTGCGCGTTTTGCTCGGTGTTCTTGAGGCCTCCCTTTTGGATCGGACGTCCCTCGTCGGGGGGCGTCTGACTGTCGCGGATTTTGCCGTCGCCGGGGATTTCAGCCACGCGGCCAACGCCGCCTTTCCGCTGGCGGACTACCCCAACGTTGAGCGCTGGTGGGCGCGGCTCGCCGCGTTGCCGGCCTGGGCCGAGACAGCGCCGCCTCAGCTTGGATGACCCCTCGGGGAGGAGTGGAGACGGATGGTCAGGAAGATCCTCATGCTCGCGGCAAATCCGACGATCTCGCCCGTCACCGGCTGGCGCGTCGGCTTCTGGTGGGGCTGAACTGAGCCATGCCTGGCAGGAGTTCCAGCAGGCCGGCTACGAGATCACGCTCGCCTCGTCCGACGGTGGCGACGTCGAAGTGGACGCCTTTTCCGATCCCGCGCACGAGAGCGGCTGTTCGGCCCATGATAGCGTTTCGATGGGGTTCGAGCGGGCGCCGTTGACCTGCGATCTGATCAAGGGCACGCCCAGACTCTCGGATCTTGAGCTCGGGGCCTTCGACGCGATTTACATCAATGGGGGACAGGCGCCGATGGTGTCGATGACACGCAGGTCCACGCAAGCGTCGCCATCTTCTATGAGGCGGGTAAGGGCACCTGTGCCGTTTGCCACGGCACCTGCGCTTTACTCAAGACCAGGCTGAGGGACGGCTGCCTGCTTGTCTCCGGCAAGACCTGGACAGGCTTCGCCGATCGCGAGGAGCGCTATGCGGAGCGCGCGGTCGGGCAGAAGATCCAGCCCGTCTGAATCGAGACAGAAGCGCGCAAACGAGTCAGGTCGAACTTCATCACCGCCGGTCCGCTTGCGGAGTTTGCCGTCCGAGATGGTCTGTTGATCACCGGCCAGCAGCAGGGTTCGCCCCGGGCCACGGCGCGCAAAGTGATAGGAGCGTTCGGTGCCTGATTGCGGCACGGGCTGTGCGGCCTGGGTCAACGCGACAGCCAGCCGGCATGTGGTGAACCCCGACCCGCTGGCGGGCCCTCCTGCCGCCGGGCTGCCGTTCGCCTCAGAGTGGGGCCATGGCCGAGGCGCGCGTGACGCCGCAGAAGAGGGGTGAGCCACGCAGTAGGGCGTCGCTCCTGGCCCGGTGCTTGCGCGCGTCCTTGGCTCGCGGGCTTACTGAAGGAAGCCCGCCTCCTTGGCCGCCACGTCATAGGCGGACTCGATGGCGGCGAGCGCCTCCTCTGCGCTTTGCTGACCGGTGAAGAACGGCGCAAGTCCGGTTCCGATCACGTCATGGAGCAGGCCCATCGGCAGGCTCGCCGGGTACGGCAAGGCTCCGGCCGCGGCGGTTGCCTTCGCGCCGGTCGCCAGATCGGACGATGGGGCGCCGTCGATGATCCAGATTGCGGCGTCTGGGTTGGCCTGCGCCATTTGGCGGTCGATGCCCTCCAGTGCGACCTTGAAGGCGGCTTCGGCCTCTTCTTCGGTCTGGTTCTTGGCCAACACGATGCCGTCCCACCACAGGGTCGCCGCGGGGCGCTCGGCGCCCATGAGAGCCGCGGCCGTCTTGATCTGGCCGGGGAAGCGCGACTCCCCTTCGGCGTTCACCGCGCCTGCGCTGTCGGCCCAGAGCGTCGCGATGGCAATGTCGCCCTGCTGCAGCTGGCGGATCACCTCCGCAGAATCCGACAACAGGAACTCCGGGTCCATGTAGGCGGTGAGCTGAGCCATTTCGGCCAGGGTTGCAGTCCCGATGTCGTTGTTGACGGCCGCGGACCCGTCATCGGCAAAGAAGGTCCCGCCGTTGCCGAGGTAGAGGTTCACGAATTCGGCGCCCAGGTTCCAACCGGATTCGTAAGCGGCACCAAATGGGTATTCGATTTCGCCCGAGGCGCGGAGGGCTTCGGCGACGGCGGTGAGTTCAGCCACATTTGTCGGCACTTGGAGGCCAAGGGAGGTGAAGAGATCCTCTCGGTACATGATGTGCTGCGTGTTCACCATCATCGCGATCGCCATGATCTGGCCGTCGTAGCGGATAAGCTGATTGGGGGTCAGGCTGGCGCCGTGGCTGTCGACAAGATCGTCAAGCGGGCGCAGAAGGCCTCCGCCCAGCAAGGGTTGGATCGAGGAATTGGCGACGCCGCCCAATTGATAGAGCGATTCCCGCTGTTCGAACGCGACGCCCTGTTTCGAGATGAATTCGTTGCTGTGTTCGGCCGTCACATTTCCGCATTCGGACATTGCGGCGCCGACGATTTTCCACGCATCGAACGCATTCGCGATCAGGCTGACGGGCACGTCGTTTTCAAAGGCACAGTGCGCCGAGGCAGCGGTAGAGAGCGCGACCGTGGCAGCGGCCGCGACAAGGACAGATCTGGTCATCGGTGGTTCCTCTGTTGAATGTCCGGCGGGTCAGGGGGCGAGGATCTGCATCAGCACGCCCAGTTCATTGAAGAGCGCCCATTCGTTCTGAACGCGCCCATCGCGCAGATCCCATTGGGTGATCCCCCGCAGTTGGACCTCCCGTCCTGTGGGCGCGCCGTAGATGCCGTGGCCCGTATGGGTGCCGCTGGCCGACCAGCGGATCGACGCGGCAATGCCGTCTTCGGGGTTGCCCATCCAGTAGATCTCATCGACGCGGAGGGACAGGTTGGGGAACATCGCCACCATGGACATCACGAAGGAGCGGATCTGGCCCGGACCCTTGTAGACGCGGTCCGTCGAGCCGGTATGGATCGCGGAAGGGGCGTAGATTCGGTCGATGGTGCCAAAGTTCCGGCGGTTCCAGATCGAGTGGAACGCCGCCTCGACAAAGGCGCGCGGATCCTCTTCGGGGCGCGCGGGCAGATCCATGACGGGCGGTTTGTTCTGCCCGCCGAGGCGCACGGGCTCGCTGGCCAGAAAGTTGTCGCTCAGGGGCTTGGCAGAGGCCATCTCGGCTGCGAAGCGCCGGGCCGTCTCGGCGACATCAAAGCCGAGCTGCTGGATGAGCGCGCCGGTGTCGTAATTCACCCATTCGTCAAAGATCTCATTGTCCCGCGCGATGCAATTGGCGATGCACCAGAGGCGTACAGAGCGTCCCGTTGGCGGGCCAAATTTCGAATAGCCGGTGTTGGTGCCGAAGATCTTGGTGCGGTGCGAGGTGTGAAAGCCCACCTGGTCGTCGCCAGCCCAGATAACCTCGTCCGCGACAAGCCGGATGTCGGGGAACGCATTGTTGGTGTGCACGGTGTCGGCCACGATCTTGTCGCGGCCGTATTGCAGGCCGAAGTCGTCCCACACCTTACAATCGTGACTGTAAGTGTCGTAGATGTAGCCAATATCCTTTTCCTCCCAGATCCTGTGCGTGATCCGGACGATGTAGTCGACGATGTTGACGTAGGTTTTCTCGAACCCAGCCATAGGGTGACGCCGGGCATTCTGCGGCGCTTGTGCCAGAAACTCGTCAGTTCCGCCGCGGCGCAGGGCATCCAGCGAGATCGAAAAGTCCCTCGGCATGTGTTGGGGCTCCAAGGCGAGGGCGGACGTCGTTTGTGCGGCCACTCCCGTATCGTCGGAGAGGACCGGCATGCCATGCGCGCTGCCTGCTTTGTCTGCCAGTGTTGCGTCTCCCATGGAGCTTCTCCCGCCGATCAGATATCCGCAATCGTATGCGGATTAAATGTGCTGATTCTCGCCATACAGCAAGAAATTTCTGCCTGTTCAGCGAAATTTACTTGCTGAAGGCGGCGAAGAAGCGGCATATGTTCGCATACGATTGCGGAGCTTATGGAATGACAGACAGGCAGGCGGCGAAGGCCATCGTGCAAAGGTTCTATGCGGATCTCGGTTCGCACGCGTCGGCGGCGGCGGAGGTGATGCAATCTGCCTGCGCTCCCGATCTGCTATGGCGGGGCATGCATCCTTTCGGGACAATTCACGGTCCCGATGCCGTCGCGGCGGCATTCTGGACGCCGCTTCGCACCGCGTTCAGGGATATCCAGAGGCGGGAGCAGGTCTTCTTTGCGGGGACGAACCATATCGATGGGCACGCGTCGACTTGGGTGGTCAGCATGGGGCATCTCTTGGGCCTTTTCGACGCGCCGTTCCTCGGGATTGCGCCGACCCGCAAGGCGACTTTTCTGCGCTATGCGGACTTTCACAGGGTGGAGAACGAACAGATTGTCGAGACCGCGTGCTACGTCGACATCATGGACTTTCTCCTGCAAGCGGGTCGGCTGCCCCTCGCGACGCCGACAGGCGCCAATGTGCTGACCCTCGGTCCCCGGACACAGGATGGGTTGCTTCACGCGCGCCAGCCCGACGAGGTGGGCGAGACAACGCTCAACGTGCTCAATGCCATGCTCGATGATCTGATCGGTGGTGGCTTGGAGTCGCCTGAAGAGGACCTCGCACGGAGCTGGACGGAGGACATGGTGTGGTTCGGGCCCGCGGGGATCGGAACGACCTATACGCGGCCGCGCTACCGAGAGCAGCACGCCGGCCCGTTCGAGGAGACGCTCGAGTTCGTGCGCCACAATGGGCACCAGTGCCGCGTGGCCGAGGGTCACTATGCTGCGTTCTTCGGCTATCCCAGCCTGACGATGAAGATGCGGGGCGGGTTCCTGGGCCTGCCAGCGTCGGCGCGGGAGGCAGACATGCGCATCGTCGATGTATATCGCCGGGAGGGTGACAAGCTGGCCGAGAACTGGATCTTCATCGACGTTCCGCACTTCCTGCTGATGCAGGGGATCGACGTCCTGACGCAGGCCCGATCCCTTCCGGCGCGCTGAGCTGGCGTCGCACTGCTGCGGGGCCGCCCCCCCAGCGGACTACGGGACCCAAACGCCAAGAGCCGCGGTGCCGGGTGTTATCCTGTGCGTCGGGCCGAGCTGCGTTCGATGAGACGCCCCTGCAGCGAAAGACGCTCTGTTTCGGTCTCCGGCGCTTCAATTGCCCGTAGCAGCAGGTCGATGGATTGCTCGACCATCCGATCGAGCGGCTGGCGATAGCTTGTCAGATCGTATTCGGGCGACGCGGCGCGCGGCACGTCGTCAAACCCGACAACGCCGACCTCCTGCGGGATACGAAGCTTCAACTCGTGGCGCAGCACACTCATCGCGCGGAACGCCATGTAGTCATTGGTCACGAAGACAGCATCCGGCCTGTCCGGCGGCGGGACATCGAAGAGGCGCCGCGTCGCATCTGACGTCGTTTCAAGGTCAAAATCTCCGCGCGCATAGGCAAACAGCGTCTGCCCATGCACGGCCAGCTCAGCGCGAAACCCAAACTCCCTGTCCCGATTGGTCGATGCGCCCTCCCAGCCGCCGAGCATGGCAATGCGCTCAAAGCCGCCGGAGAGCAAATGCCGCGCGATCTCGCGTGCCCCGGCGATATTGTCTGTGGTGACGGCAGAAGCCGGGCTGGTTTCCTGGGTCCGGTTGAACATGACAATCGGCACGTTCCGGCGTGCGCATTTCTCGATCAGCGCCGAGGACAGCTCGACACTGGCGGTGATGATGCCGTCGACCTGATAGTCGATCATTTCATCGACCATCTCGTCGACCTTGGCCAGCGTGTTGGGCATCATGAACACCATCGCATGATAGCCGTTGCGCTGCAGGGCAAGGCAGAACGCCTCGAGCGCGAGGGCGTAGAACGGATTGTCCAGGTAGCTGAAAAGCAGCGCAATGATCCGGGAGCGGCTGGTGATCAAGGTGCGCGCGATGGCGTTTGGCCGAAACCCCAGCTCCTCGGCGGCTTTGAGGATACGCTTGCGCATCTCGTCAGACACGCCTGACTCGGTTGGATATTTCGAGAAGGCCCGGCTGACGGAGGATTGCGACACCCCAGCGCGCAGCGCGACGTCCTGTGATGTGACCTTCTTCATGTGTGGTCCTCAGTCCTGTTGCCCGGATCGCGCAAAGCGCGCGCGACCCGACTGCGCCGGTGTCTGCCATTGGCTTATCGCACGCGCGAAAATACGGCGAGCCCTCGATTCGGTCGCGCCGCCGCGTGGTGGCGCTGAGGGTGCGCCCAACCCGTTCCGAGCGGTCGATCACAGCAGGAGCATCTGCGTGCCAAGAGGGCGGGACAGGCCATGGGGACCGCTTGCGTCATCACGTATCTTCCTGGCTCCCTCTAGCCTTGCTAGACTGCGGCGGCATGACGTCCGACTTTTCGCATCCACATGCTGAGCCATCAGCCCTGATCGACCAGAACTGGTCCGATGTCCTTTCTGCCGTGGACGCGACGTATGCGGAGCTGGTGGCACATCAGTCCAAGCTCGAGAATCAGAACCAGGAGCTCGATGCTTTTCGCCGCCTCTTCACGTCGATCCTGGAGTCGATCAAGGATGTGATGGTCGTGCTGGATCGGGACGGCCTTGTGCAGGACGCCAGCGCCTCGCTGGAGCACATCATGGGAGCCGAAACCGGCGGCCTCAGGGGGCGCTCCTTTCAAGAGTTCTTTTCCGGCGCGGATCGGGACACCCTGGCCGGGACGCTGGAGTGGCTGCGTTTGTCGAAGGGACGCATGGCGGTGGAGGCGTCGATTCAGGGGCAGGAGGGGTCCGTCCCCTTCGATTTTGGGATCTCCGGGCGGTACGATGCGCGGCGGCGCCTGATCGGAGCCGTTGTCCTGGGCCACCCTTTGGGCGAACTTCGGCAGGCCTATTCCGAGCTTGCGGCGAGCCATGACGCGCTCAAGAGCACGCAAGCGCAGTTGGTGCGGAACGAAAAGCTCGCGGGCCTCGGCCGGTTGCTCGCCGGAGTGGCGCACGAGCTCAACAACCCGATCAGTTTTGTCTACGCCAATGCCCATGCGCTGGAGCGCTACATCGGCCGGTTCGAGACCTATTTCGCGGAAGTGGAAAGCGGAGCCGCTCGCGAACGGCTGATCCGTCTGCGCGAGGAGCTTCGGCTCGACCGTGCCCTGCGCAATCTGCGCTCCGCGATCGACGGAGCGAAAGACGGCAGCGAACGGGTGCGCGACATCGTCGACGACCTGCGGCGCCTGTCCTCTGACGGCGCAAAAGAGGCTGAGCCTTTCGATCTGGTCGAGGTAAGCCGCGTGGCGGCGCGGTGGGTCGAACGTGGGTCGAAGTCCGGTATCATGCCCCGCTTCGAGGGGGCGGAAACGCTGCAAGTGATTGGCAATCCGGGCCATGTCCAGCAGATCGTCATGAATCTGGTGCAAAACGCGATGGACGCTCTGAAACAATCCGATGACCCCCAGATCGTCATCTCGATCGAAGATGACGCTGAGACGGCGCGCCTGACTGTCTCAGACAATGGCCCCGGCATTCCCGCCGAGCTCGCACGCTCCGTCTTTGATCCGTTCTTCACCACCAAACCCGTCGGCCAGGGCACCGGGCTTGGTCTCGCGATCTGCCACAAGATTGCCGAGGAGCACGGCGGTACGCTCACCCTGGGTCCGTCAGAGGTCGGGAGCGCGTTCTGCCTGACCCTGCCAAGAGGAGACGCGGCGCCCGCAGCGTCGCCCGGTGGGCCGCAAGCATGACAGGAGCGCCGGAATGAACGTGCTGTGGCTGCAATCCGCCGGCTGCGGGGGCTGCACGATGTCTCTGCTCTGCGCAGAGAACCCGGGTGTGTTCGATCTGCTCGCGGATGCGGGGATCGAATTGCTCTGGCATCCTGCGCTTTCGGAGGCCAGCGGCGATGTGGTCAGGACCTTGCTCACGCAGATCGAGACCGGCGAGATCGCGCTCGATGTGCTCTGCGTCGAGGGCTCGATCCTCACGGGTCCGCGCGGCACCGGGATGTTCCAGAAGCTCTCGGGAACCGGACGGTCGATGCTCGACTGGGTGCAGAGCCTCTGCCCCCTGGCGCACGACGTTGTCGCCGTCGGCACATGCGCCGCGTTCGGAGGGGTCACGGCGGCGGGCGGGAATCCTGCCGGTGCTGTCGGTCTGCAGTATGATGGTGCGTTGCTCGGGGGCGCACTTCCGTCCGGCTTCCGCGCGGGCTCCGGCCGGCCTGTGATCAACGTTGCGGGCTGCCCGACGCACCCCGACTGGGTCACGGAGACCCTGCTCCTGCTCGCCGCCGGGGCCCTGTCGGAGGACGGGCTCGACAGCTTCGCCCGCCCGCGGTTCTACACCGATCATCTGGTCCATCACGCCTGCCCCAAAAACGAGTTCTACGAGTACAAGGCCAGCGCGCTGAAGCTCTCGGACAGGGGCTGCATGATGGAGCATCTGGGCTGCATAGGCACGCAGGCGGTGGGCGATTGCAACATTCGGCCCTGGAACGGTGGCGGCTCCTGTACCCGTGGGGGATATCCCTGCATCGCCTGCACGAGTCCCGAGTTCGAGGACCCCCGGCTCACCTTCACCGAAACGCCGAAGCTGGCCGGCATCCCGGTCGGTCTGCCGTCGGACATGCCCAAGGCGTGGTTCATGGCGCTCGCGTCGCTCTCCAAGGCCGCTACGCCGGATCGGATCGCGCGGAACGCCACGGCGGATCGCGTGCTGGTTGCCCCCAAACCGAAGCGCGAGGCGCAATGACGCAACTGCTTGTCGGGCCGTTCAATCGCGTGGAGGGCGATCTGGAAGTTCGCCTTGATGTCGAGGGCGGACAGGTGGCGGCGGCCTACGCCAATTCTCCCCTCTTTCGGGGCTTTGAGATGATGCTGCGCGGGCGCGACCCGCGCGATGCCCTTACCCTGACGCCCCGGATCTGCGGCATCTGCTCGATCAGCCAATCCGCCGCCGCCGCGCGCGCGCTGGCCGATGCCGCCGGTGTCGCTCCGCCTCCGGACGGCGCGCGCGCCGCTGCGATCTTGCACGGGGCAGAGAACCTTGCAGACCACATCACCCATTTCGCGCTTTTCTTCATGCCCGACTTTGCCAGGGAGGAGTATGCCGGACGCGCTTGGCACACTGAGGTGCGCGCGCGGTTTCTTGCCACAAAGGGGTCGGCGGCGCGCGAGCTGACGGAGGCGCGCGCCCGTCTTCTCCACATTGTCGGGCTGCTGGGCGGGAAATGGCCACACACGTTGGCCATTCAACCCGCCGGCGTCACGAAGACCCCTGACGCGCGGGATCGCGTCCGTATCCTGACCACCCTTCGTGCGTTTCGCCGGGCGCTCGAACAGCACCTCTTTGGCGCCCCAGTCGAGGCGTTTGCCGGGCTCGCGACGCGCGCTGACCTCGACGGATGGACGTCGGGCGATGCGGGGCTCTTCCTTCGGATCTCGCGGGACCTGGGGCTGGACACGTATGGCCAGGGGCAGCGGCGCTACCTCTCCTTTGGGGCCTATCCCGAAGGGGATCGGCGCACGACCCGTCAGGGTATCTGGACAGAGGGCGCGGTCGCACCGCTTGACCTGACGGCCGTCACAGAGGATGTCACGCACAGCTGGATGCTGGGGACGACATCCCATCCCGCGCACGGGCAGACCGAGCCGGACGAGACCATGCGCGAGAGCGCCTATAGCTGGTGCAAGGCCCCACGCCTTGGCGGCGTACCGATGGAGGTCGGTGCCTTGGCGCGCGGGATCGTGGACGCTCATCCTTTGGCATTGGCGCTGGCGGATGAGGACAGTGTGCGCAGCCGCATCGTCGGGCGCCTTCTGGAGATCGCCCGCACCCAGATCTGGCTGGAGGACTGGGCGGAGGCGCTCGATCCCGAGGCGCGCTACATGGGTGCGTTTGAGGTGCCGCGCGATGGTGTCGGCGTGGGTCTTGTGGAGGCGGCCCGCGGCGCACTTGGCCATTGGGTCCGGATCGAAGACGGTGTCATCGCCAATTATCAGATCATCGCGCCCACCACGTGGAACTTCTCGCCGCGCGACAGTGCCGGGATGCCGGGGCCCCTGGAAGCGGCCCTGGTCGGCGCCGAGGTCCCGCCGGGTGCCGAGACGCCGCTCTCCGTGCAGCACATCGTGCGCAGCTACGACCCCTGCATGGTCTGTACGGTGCATTGACGGAGACCGCCTGCATCCGGGTACGCGGGCAGGTCCAGGGGGTGGGGTTCCGCCCGTTCATCTGGCAACTGGCCAAGACCTACAGCATTACAGGCGAAGTT
Organism: Pseudomonadota bacterium; assembly: GCA_039189975.1. Taxonomy (GTDB): domain Bacteria; phylum Pseudomonadota; class Alphaproteobacteria; order Rhodobacterales; family Rhodobacteraceae; genus HLUCCA09. Next base: position 4,742 of record JBCCYI010000042.1, on the reverse strand, counting down.
CTCAACGATGCCGAGGGCGTGCTGATCCGTGCACGCGGGACGACGCTCGCAGCGTTCGAGGCCGACATCACGCTCAAGGCCCCACCCCTCGCGGAGGTTGACCGCGTCGAGCGTGTGCCGGGCCAGGTTCCCCATTCGGACAGCTTCGAGATTGTGGCGAGCGGCGCGGCCGGGGCTGACACCCGTGTCACACCGGACGCAGCCACCTGTCCAGCCTGTGTCAGCGAGATTGGCGGTTCGGGGCGGCGGCAGGGCTACGCCTTCACAAATTGCACGCATTGCGGGCCCCGTTTTACGATCCTGCGCGGCCTGCCCTATGACCGCGCCAAAACCTCCATGGCGCCGTTTGACATGTGCGCCGATTGCGCCGCCGAATACGCGGACCCGGGCGACCGGCGCTTTCATGCCCAGCCGATTGCGTGCCCGGTCTGTGGGCCGGAGCTATGGCTCGAACCTGCGGGGAACGGCCTGCCAGAAGCTGCCGCGCGGCTCCGCAGGGGTGAGATTCTTGCGATCAAGGGACTTGGCGGGTTCCATCTCGCCTGCGATGCCGCCAACCGCGACGCTGTCGCCCTCCTGCGCATGCGAAAACGCCGCCCGTCCAAGCCCTTTGCGCTTATGGGGACACTGTCCGCTTTGAGCGACGTCGCCGACCTGAGCAGGGCGGAGGCGCTGTTGCAGGACCCCGCCGCGCCGATCGTGCTCGTCCCGAGCCGTCCGGAAGCGCTGCCGGAGGCGGTGGCGCCGGGTATGGCGCATCTCGGTGTGATGCTGCCCTACACGCCGCTGCACCATCTGCTGCTCGGGGCCTTTGGCGGCGTCCTCGTCATGACCTCCGGCAACCTCTCGGGCGAGCCACAGGTCGTCGGCAACAGCGAGGCGCGCGAGAAGCTCGCCGGCTTTGCCGACAGCTTCGTGATGCACAACCGGGACATCGCGCGCCGGCTCGACGATGGCGTCGAGGCGCTTGGCCCGTCCGGACCGATGGTGCTGCGCCGCGCGCGGGGGCGAGTGCCGGGGACGCTGGACCTGCCGGAGCGGTTTTCGGACGCGCAGGTGGTGGCCTACGGCGGGCAGATGAAGTCTGCCATTTGCCTCGCGAAGGGGGGGCAGGCCATGCTCTCCCACCATCTGGGCGAGCTTGACGAGGCGCTGACCTGGGAAGAGTTCCTGAAGGCGGATGCCGACCTTGCCGCGCTCTTCGACCATGCGCCGGAGGCCGTCGCGGTCGACCTGCACCCCGATTTCCGCGCGACCCGCCACGGGCGCGCCCGGGCCGAGGCAGAGGGGCTGCGGCTTCTTGAGGTCCAGCACCATCACGCGCATATGGCGGCGCAGCTTGGCGAGGCCGGGTGGACCGGGACGCGGGCGATCGGGCTGGTGATGGACGGCCTCGGCCTCGGACCCGACGGCACGGTTTGGGGCGGAGAGGTGCTTCTCGGCGACTACCGCCGCGCCACGCGCGCCGCTTGCCTCAGCCCCGCTCCGCTGGTCGGCGGCGATCGCGCCCAGGCCGAACCCTGGCGCAACGCGCTGGTGCGGCTCGATGCGGCGGGGCTCGAGACCCTCGCCGACAGCCTCTTCGCGGACCAGCCGCGCGATGCGCTGCGACGCGCGGCCGAGGCGGGGCTGAACGCGCCGCTCTCCAGCTCTGCCGGCCGCCTCTTTGACTCGGTGGCCGCCTGTCTGGGCCTGTGCCCCGCGCGCCAGAGCTACGAGGGCGAGGCCGCGATGCGGCTCCAGGCCCTGGCCCATGGCGTGGTTGCAGGGGCCTACCCCATGGAGGTTGGCGACGTCATCGACCCCACGCCCCTCTTCCATGCGCTCGCGCAAGACCTCGCGCGCGGCGAGGACCGGGCCAAGATCGCCGCCCGCGCGCAGGCCGGGATCGGGGCAGGGTTCGCCCGCGCGGCGCGCCAGCAAGCCGACGCCAAGGGCTGCGATACGGTCGCCCTCTCCGGGGGGTGTTTTCAGAACACCGCGCTTCTGGCGCAGGTCGCGGACCAGCTCTCCGACCTCCGCCTCTGCCTGCCCGGTCAGGTGCCCGCCAATGACGGCGGCTTGGCCTTTGGCCAAACGCTCGTCGCGCTGGCGCAGCTGGAAAGCGGGTGATCACCCATTGACCATTGCCGGATGCCTGCTTGGCATCCAGCGGCGCTGCCTGGGGCGGTTAATATATAAAATTCAAAGAGCTACGCAGAATGTCGCGCCCCGGCGCTTTGCCTCCCGTATACCTTTGCATCCCGGAATGCTGATCCTGACGGTGTCCGCGACGCGGCACCCAGACCGACATTGGGACCAGAGGAGGACAAGCCTTGAGCCAGATCGAAACCTTTTACGAGGTGATGCGGAGCCAGGGGATCACCCGGCGCAGCTTCATGAAATACTGCTCGCTCACGGCGGCGGCGCTCGGCCTTGGCCCCGCCTATGTCCCGAAGATCGCGCATGCGATGGAGACCAAGCCGCGCACACCGGTCATCTGGGTCCACGGCCTCGAATGCACCTGCTGCTCGGAGAGCTTCATCCGCTCGGCGCATCCGCTGGCCAAGGATGTCGTTCTGTCGATGATCTCGCTCGACTATGACGACACGCTGATGGCTGCCGCGGGGCACCAGGCCGAGGCCGCGCTCGAAGACACGATCCAGAAATACAAAGGCAACTACATCCTCGCGGTGGAGGGCAACCCGCCGCTCAACGAGGACGGGATGTTCTGCATCGTCGGCGGCAAGCCCTTCGTCGAGCAGCTGCGCCACGCCGCGAAGGACGCCAAGGCCATCATCAGCTGGGGGGCCTGCGCTTCCTACGGCTGTGTACAGGCCGCCAAGCCGAACCCGACGCGCGCCACGCCCGTGCACAAGGTTATCACCGACAAGCCGATCATCAAGGTCCCCGGCTGTCCGCCGATCGCAGAGGTCATGACCGGCGTCATTACTTACATGCTGACGTTCGATCGCCTGCCGGAGCTCGACCGTCAGGGCCGCCCGGCGATGTTCTACTCCCAGCGGATTCACGACAAATGCTACCGTCGGCCGCATTTCGACGCGGGCCAGTTCGTCGAGGAATGGGACGATGAGGGCGCGCGCAAGGGCTATTGCCTCTACAAGGTCGGCTGCAAGGGCCCGACCACCTACAACGCCTGTTCCACCGTGCGCTGGAACGAGGGCACGTCGTTCCCGATCCAGTCCGGCCACGGCTGCATCGGGTGTTCGGAAGATGGGTTCTGGGATCAGGGCAGCTTCTACAACCGGGTGACAGATCTCACGCAGTTCGGCGTCGAAGCGAATGCCGACCAGGTTGGTCTGGCCGCCGCGGGCGTCGTGGGCGGCGGGATCGCGCTCCATGCCGCCGTCTCTGCGCTGAAGTCCGCGCAGAAGAAGACGCAGACGCACCCCACGCAGACCGAGGAGGCGTAAGGCATGGTTGTCCAGACACCCAACGGCTACACGCTCGACAACACCACGAAACGGGTGGTGATCGACCCCGTCACGCGCATCGAAGGCCACATGCGGTGCGAAGTGAACGTGGATGAGAACAACATCATCACCAACGCGGTCTCGACCGGCACGATGTGGCGCGGGCTCGAAGTGATCCTCAAGGGCCGCGACCCGCGCGACGCCTGGGCCTTTACCGAGCGGATCTGCGGCGTCTGCACCGGCACCCACGCGCTGACCTCTGTGCGGGCGGTGGAAGATGCGTTGGGGATCGAGATCCCCGACAATGCGAACTCGATCCGCAACATCATGCAGCTCAACCTGCAGATCCATGACCACGTGGTGCACTTCTACCACCTGCACGCGCTCGATTGGGTCAATCCCGTCAACGCGTTGCGGGCCGACCCCAAGGCCACGAGCGAGCTGCAGCAGGCCGTCAGCCCGTCGCATCCACTTTCGTCACCGGGGTATTTCCGCGACGTGCAGAACCGGCTCAAGAAGTTCGTCGAGAGCGGCCAGCTTGGCCTCTTCAAGAACGGCTATTGGGACAATCCGGCCTACAAGCTGCCGCCCGAAGCGGACCTGATGGCCACGACCCACTACCTCGAAGCGCTCGACCTGCAGAAGGAGATCGTGAAGGTCCACGCGATCTTCGGCGGCAAGAACCCGCATCCGAACTGGCTGGTGGGCGGCGTGCCCTGCCCGATCAACATCGACGGTGTCGGGGCGACGGGCGCCATCAACATGGAGCGGCTGAACCTCGTCTCGTCGATCATCGACAAGTGCGACGAGTTCAATCGCAACGTCTATATCCCTGATGTCAAAGCCATCGGCGGGTTCTACAAGAACTGGCTCTATGGCGGCGGGCTCTCGTCCCAAGCCTGCCTGGCCTATGGCGACATCCCTGAGCACCCCAATGATTTCTCGCCCGAGCAGCTCTATCTGCCCCGCGGCGCGATCATCAACGGGGACCTCAGCGAGGTCCACGACGTCGACCTGCGCGACCCCGAGGAAATCCAGGAATACGTCGATCACTCCTGGTACACCTATGGTGAGCCGGGCAAGGGCCTGCATCCCTGGGATGGCGTGACCGAGGCCAAGTACGAGTTGGGTCCCAATGCCAAGGGCACCCGCACCAACATCCAGGAGCTCGACGAGGCCGCAAAATACAGCTGGATCAAGGCGCCCCGCTGGAAGGGCCACGCGATGGAGGTGGGGCCGCTGGCGCGCTACGTCGTTGGCTACGCCCAGGGCCACGAGGACATCAAGACCCAGGTCGACGGGCTCCTGCGTGAGATGGATCTGCCGCTG
>JBCCYI010000041.1:0-23774 GCA_039189975.1 Pseudomonadota bacterium | reverse complement strand
CGCTTCAAAGCTAGCTCTGAGGCTGCAAAGATTACAGGAAAGGAGACCGCAACATTGACCGCGTCATAAACCGCGACGCATAACTGAGAGTGGGTCAAATCTCGGTGAAAATACCGGGTCACTTCTCACTGACAATCAACATGGCGGCCGCCAACCGCGTTGGCTCCGCCGACGCCAGCATCGCATGGAACGCGTGCGCATAGTCCGGATTGGCGCGGAGCACATCCGGTGTGAAGAAGCTTTTTGCGACACCGTGCCGAAACACAGACGAACGCAGCATCCACCGCGCGCCGCTGGCAATGAAATGCGCCTTCAGACCAGGTCGCGCTGCGCCGACCTCCATCGGCGTGTTCAGGAGCACGAGCGCCTCCGCGCGGTGTGGCGCGGCGAGGGCCAGATTCGCCGCAACGAGCCCGCCCCAAGACGTGCCACCAACAATCGCGTGGTCCAGTCCAACATGGTCCATCATCTGCCCCATCGCTTGCGCGCAGGCCTCCATCGTGAATTCCGCCTCGCCCCCCTCGCTTTTGCCGTGGGCCGGCCCATCCATCAGGAGAAAACGAAACGTCGCGCCCAATCTCGCGACGATCCCGTCCTAAATACGATGATCGGTGAAGATGGACGGCCAAAGCACAATCGTCCGTGCCCCTGCTCCAACCTCCCGCACATGAAGTCGCCCCAGGCTCGTCTCCACGAAATGTGTGGCGGGGCCTGCGGTCTCTCGTTTTAGTCGAGCATCCATTGCGCATCCCTCCAAGTAATCACTGATTACACAGCGACTATGGCAGAGACCAAGCCGAGCGACGCGCATCACCACGGAAATCTCAAGGAAGCGCTTGTTTCCTATACGCTTTCCGCGGCGGACAATGGCGGCTTGTCAGATCTATCCGTCCGCAAGGCCGCGCGGGATCTGGGCGTCTCACCAGGGGCCGCGTACCGGCATTTCCCGGACAAGAACGCCCTGTTGCGCACCGTGGCGTCGCTGGGATTTGATGCGCTCGCCGAAACGTTCGAGCACGCGGTGCCGTTCGACAGCAGTGCACGAGACGCGAAAGAGGCACGCGCACGGTTCGTCAAACTCGCCCTGGCCTATTCCGATTTCGCGCACCGCCGCAGGGAGCTTTGGCGCCTGATGTTCGGGCCTTTGGGGCGCTCGCCCAGCCTCGCATCGGGCAGGCCTTCGACCTATGAATGGTTAGGCAAGTGTCTGATTGAATTGGCAAGCTTCGGCATCATCAAAGACCCGCAACCCGAGGATCAGTTCTTCGCCTGGTCGGCCATCCACGGCCTGTCGGACCTGCAAAGACCTCCCACGATCGCGGACCCGCCGCAGGACGCGTTGGTTGAGCGTCACTGCGCATTTGTCATCGCCGCTCTGTCGCAGGAGTCTTACGCCTCCCGCGCGGCACAATGATCGAGGGGCAAACGTGCGTGCCGCATGTCTGTGCCCCGGCTTTTGCTCGCCCGACCGCGGGCCGGTAAAACCCGATGGGCATAATTGAACTGCCGACCCCCCAGATCACCGAGGTCCCACGCTGATCCAAAACCCAAGTGGTTGTATCTTCGAATAATGTGCGATTTCGATGGGCCTGCGTCCTATCCGCGCGAGGCGGCCACAGAGCAAAGTATACAACCGGCGCACATCGCCCAGCCACAACCAGCCAGAAGAGCGACCCAATGAGATACCAATACGGGATGGTCAGCGCTCCGCAACGCGCGGCGGTCGAGGCAGGTCTGGAGAGCCTGAAGGCGGGCGGCAACGTCGTGGATGCCGCCATCTGCGCCGCCTTGGTCCAAACTGTCGTTGATCCGATGGCCTGCGGCATCGCGGGGTTCGGCTCGATGCACCTCTATCTAGCGGACCAAGGCGTGCACAAAGTGCTCGACTTTCACGGCCGCGCGCCAGCCTCGGTGACCCCCCAGATGTGGGAGGACTTGGTGCTGAGAGAATGCGACGACGGCTTCGGCTTCGTGTTGAAGGGCGAAGTCAACGAGATTGGCTACCAATCCGCCACCACTCCCATGACGCTGCGCGCGATGGAGGATGCGCTCGCGCTCTACGGCACCAAATCCCTGTCAGAGGTCTTGGCCCCCGCAGTCGCGCAGGCGGACCAAGGATTTTTGGTCACGCCCTCCATCCACGCCTTTTGGAACCGTCCCGCCGCCTACGGCCGGATCGCACGGCTGCGCGGGATCACAGACAACCCGGAAGCCGCGCGGATCTATTCCAACGGCCATGGCGCGTCCCACAAGGTGGGTGACATTGTCCGCAACCCCGATATGGCACGCACGCTGCGGCGGATCCAAAACCACGGCGTCGCGGATTTCTACTGCGGCGACATCGCATCGGAGATCGTAGCGGACATGGACGCCAATGGCGGCCTTCTCACCGCCCAGGATCTCGCCGGCGCAACGACGGAGCTCAACGATCCCCTGCGGACGCAGTACCGCGGCTACGAGATCGCGTCCAACCCTCCCCCAGGGGGCGGGCTCATGCTCCTGCAGATGCTCAACATCCTCGCGCATTTCGATCTCTCCAGCATGGGCCACAATTCGCCGGACTACGTGGCGACAGTGTCCGAGGCCATGAAGATCGCCACAATCGACAAGGACACTCGGACGGGCGATCCAGCGTTTGCGGACGTCCCCGTGGCGGACATCCTCTCCCCCGATTACGCCGCACACTGCGCCGCACGGATCAAAGCCGGCGAAAAGGCCGATGTGGCGCGCGTCAATCCCGGCGGATTGCCGAGCACGGACACCACCCACATCTGCGTTGCCGATCCTGCCGGAAACTGCGTCTCCCTGACCCATTCATTGGGCTCGAGCTCCGGCGTCGTCACCCCGGGTTTGGGCTTCATGTATTCGAACGGAATGGCGGTCTTCGATCCGAGGCCCGGACGTATTGGCTCACTGGCGCCAGGAAAGGCCCGCGTCACGGCGATGTCGCCCACAATCGGGTTCCATGGGGGAAAGCCAAGCTTCCTTGTGGGCGCGCCTGGGGGCACCACGATCACGATGGGCAATCTTCAGGCAATCCTCAACATCGTCGACTTCGGCATGTCCGCCCAAGAAGCCGTGGACGCCCCGCGGTTCATCACCACGTCGAACACGATTGAGATCTGCGACCGTATCTTCGTAGCCACCGAGCGCAGGTTGAAGGAACGGGGCTATGCTGTGAAGCGCCATCCCCAGAGCTACCTGCCCCCCAGGGTCCACGTCGTGCGGTTCACCGCCTCCGGTCTGAGCGACGGCGGCGCGGACCCGGGAGGCGGCGGTGTCGCCCTGGGTATCTGAAGCTCCAACAGAGCTGCCGTAAGGCGCCGGCATTCACACCCTAACGAGGGTGCACGCAGACTCTAACACAAAGGGGAGACGCGGACGCTTGCCCTGATCGAGCGCGCGCGCCGTTCCGCTCAACCGGCCATCGCAAGCGCAGATCGAAAGTCTTCGGCGGGTGCATTCACCAAGGAGGCAGCGGTTTCTTTTGGGTTTTCGGCGAGATAGCGGCCGACAAGCCGATATCCCAGAGTATAGCCGGCCCAGCGGGGAAGGTCGCCAGCCCCAAAGAACCACTTCGCATGGTTGTACGTCTCACTTGCCCATTCTGTGGCAGCCAATGTCGAGGCGTGCGCATACTCGGCGTCGGAAAGCGCCTCCTCCCAAGGCTCCGGGCATTCCCCGTAAAGCTCGCCGGCGAAGTGCCCCTGTGCGTTGCCAAGATGCACGACCCACGTCATAGCGGCAGGGTATTTGCCCGCTCAAAAGGGGTCAACGCAGGGCATCGGCCACGTCTTGCCACCGGCTGCGCCAAAGCTCCAGATCCGCGCGCAACCGACCGAAATCCGGTAGGTCGCCTCCACGCGTAGCTGTCGCAACAGAAAAGAGATGGCACCACGCGGGGCGCCCATGAGAGCAACGAAATTGCACCCCGGAGGCCGAAAAAACCGCCGCGCGATAGAGCCTTGCGGGGGACGGAGTTGACCCGCAATCGCCGGTGATACACTCTCCCAGCATGCCCGGATTTGGCCTTTGGTTTTGACATCGTCTCCCTTCGCACCCCCACACAGCGCGTCGTCCGAAAAGAGACGGCGCGCGGCTGATCTGGAAGGTCCCGGCCTATGATCGGCTACACCATGGTCGGCGTCAGCAATCTCGACCGCGCTGGCGCATTCTACGGACCCCTCTTCAAGGAGATGGGATACGACGAATGCTACCGAGACGCGCAGGTCGTCTCCTGGGGTGGTCGGGCGGACGAAACCGTCCCGCGTTTCTTTGCCGGCAAGCCCTTTGATGGCGCGCCCGCAAGCGTCGGCAACGGAGCCATGACAGCTTTCCTCATCGATGACCCGAAACGGATTGACCGGTGCTACGCCCATGCCATGCGCAGCGGAGGGTCGGATGAGGGAGCCCCAGGCTTCCGCCCGCAGTACGGCCCGGGCTTCTACGCCGCCTATGTCCGCGACCCCGACGGAAACAAGATCGCTTTCACCTGCTATGACGCGCCGCCCGACCCGTCTGCCTGACCCAACGCATCTCCGGCCGTTATGCGATGGAGCGCAAAATCCACGGCCGATCTCACACAATGTCGATGCGGCAGCGTCGGTCCAGCCATCCGACACGCCGAGACCCAACAGCCCGAAAGGGGACCAGGCAGTCTCACCCCCTGGCCCCGATCCCATGGCGCGCCAGCCGCACCACCGGCCTCACATGCTGGTGCCCAGCTCCCACAGGATGGTGAGCGCGAGCACTATCATCGTGACACTCGTCAGGCCCGCACCGATGGGACGGCCCACATGGTCCGCGGCAGAGGACAGGCTGACATAGTGGATGAGGCGCGCAAGGAGCAGCGTCCCCCCACAGCAGACAACGAGCCACGGCGCGGCCCCGGCAAGTTCCGCCGCGGCGAGCGCCAAAAGCGCGAGCGGGACATATTCAACAAAATTGCCATGCGCCCGTATCAGGCGCAGCAATGTCTCGTCCTCTCCGTGGAGCAAAAGGATCCCGGTCTTGGTCCGGCGCACCCCGACGGCAATGGCCATTGGGATGCTGATAAACACAAAGACTGCCGTAGCGGCCATTGCGATCTGCGGGAGGTCTTGCATCACAAATCTCCTCTTCCGCAGCGCTCAGGACGCCATGCTTTCATAGGTGATCAGCGCAAATCGCGCCCCTTGCGGATCGGTCAGCGTGGCCATGCGCCCGACGCCAGGCGCGTCCAGAGCCGGGTGAAGCACATGCGCCCCTCTGGCCTTTGCCGCGGCCACGCTCGCATCCACATCCGCCACAGTGAAATAGATTGTCCAGCTGCCCGTCTCTTCGGGCATGGGGGAAAAGCCGCCAATGGCCGTGTCCCCAATCATCGCGGCCGCATAGCTTGATCCGTCCTGCATCGGCAATTCGGCAACCGCCCAGCCCAGGACCGCCTGGTAAAAGGCCTTGGCCGCGCCTTGGTCCGGGCCGGAATGTCCGATCCAGCCTGAATTGCCGATCGTCGTCATCTCGAGAATACTCATAGGTGTCTCCTTGGGGGCGCCCGCCCTGTGCGGGTCCGATCCAAGGACGCGCAACGCGGAGCCGCCCCTACAGGCCCTGCACCTCTTTTTCGCTGCGGGCGATTTTCTCGCGCACAGCGCGGCGCTCTGGCTCTGTCGGGGCCAGCGCCAGGACAGCGTCAAAGGCCGCGAGCGCCGCCGCGTGGTCGCCGACCTCCTGCAAGAGCTCCCCCCGCATCGCGTGAAACCAGCGGTAGGAGGCGAGGTCCTCGGCCAAGCCCTCCAACGCGCGCAACGCATGCGCAGGCCCATGGAGCTTGGCTTGCGCTGCGATCTGGTTGAGCCGCACCACTGGCGTCGGCTGCATGGCATAGAGCGCTGCGTAATGGCTCTCGATCAGCGCCCAATCCGTCTCGTAAGAGGACGCAGCCCGCGCATGCGCCGCCGCGATGGCCGCCTGGATACTATACGCACCCCTGTGCCCGATCCGCTGCGCCTTTTGCAACAGCGCCGTCGCCTCGGCGATCTCCACGCGGCGCCACAGGGTACGGTCCTGCTTATCGAGCGCCACGAGCGCGCCACTCGCCTCCACCCGCGCATCCCGCCGCGCGTGCTGCAACAGCAGCAGCGCCAGCAGCGCCACCTGCTCGCCCATCCCCGGGAAAAGCGCCACGAGCAGGCGCGCAAGCCGGATCGCCTCGTCGCACAGCGTCAGCTTCATCTGCGCGGGCCCAGCGGAGGCCGACCATCCCTCGCTGAACATCAGATAGATCATGAGCGAAACCTCCTGCAGCCGCGCGCTCCGCTCCGCCGGGCTTGGCGTTTCAAAGGGCACGTGGCTGGCCGCGACCTTCTTTTTGGCGCGGGTGATGCGTTGCTCCATCGTTTTGGGCTTCACCAGAAAACCCCGCGCAATCTCCTCCACGCTCAGGCCCGCCACGATGCGCAGGGCCATCGCAATCTGGTCGCGGCGCTCAAGATCCCGGTGACAGCAGATAAAGAGCAGCCGCAACACGTCGTCGCGCAGCGCATCCGGGTCCAGATCCGGGGGGTCGGCAGACATCGGCTGAAGCTCCTCGGCATGGCGCGCCAAAAGCGCCGCCCGGCGCCGCGCGGTCCGCACGCGGTCGAGCCCGGCATTCCGCGCCGTCGTCAGGAGCCACGCAAATGGATCGCGCGGCGCCCCGTCCACCGGCCACACGCTCAGCGCCTTCAGGCAAGCGTCGGCAAAGGCGTCCTCCGCGGCATCGATATCGTGAAACACGCGCGTCAGCGCCGCAATCGCGCGCGGGCGGTGCTGGGCGAATGTGGCCTCCAGCCAGTCCGACATCGCCTAGTCCGACGACAGCGCGCCCCCGGCCCAGGCCACCGGCCGCACCTCCAGCCGCGCAATGGGGGACGATATCATCTTGGCATGGTCCAGCGCCTCCTCCAGGTCTTCGAACTCCGCAGCATAGAAGCCCAGGAACGTCTCCTTGGTGTCGGCAAACGGGCCATCCGTGATGAGCGGCGCCGCCCCCGCCCCAGCGCCGGGTTCGACCGTCACGGCCGTCGTCGGCGGCATCAGCTTCATCGACACAAAAGCCCCCCGGCCCCGCAACGCCTCTTGCAGCGCCCCGTGGCCAGACATCACCTCATCCTGCCGCGCTTGGGGCAGCGCCTCAAAAACTCCGGCCTCGCCGTAAATCGTGATCGCATAAATCATCGTCGCCTCCGCTTTTGTGCGTCATGTCCGGCAAGGACGTCTCAGGCGCCCCCGATCCGACAGAGCGTATCACGGAAAGGCGCCCCCATCAGTCCGGCGTGTCCGCCTTCAGCACGACGCCCACCAAATGGTGCATCGCCGCCTTGTAGGTGGCCAGGTCCGCGCCATAGGCAATCTCGAGCGCCGCGCGGTCAAACGCCGCCGACAGCAGATGGGTCAGCGCCTCGATCCGCGCCGGCGCGAGGTCCGGCCGCGCGCGCGTCAACCCGTCGCGCAGCTCCTCGGACCCGTTTGCCCGGGTCAGCGCCACCGCCCGGTCGTGCCCCAACACCGCCGGCGCCTCTTCCATCAGCAGGCGAACCCGGCCGGGCTGCAGCATCGCGGCAAAAAACGCGTCAGACCCCCGCGCCATCGCCGCCGCGGGATCCGAAACATCGTCTGTCTCCCGCGCGATATGGCCCGCAATCGCCGATGCCTCCGCTTCCGCCACAGCCAGAAAAAGATCCGTCTTGTCAGCGAAGTGATGGTAGAGCGCGCCCCGCGTAACCCCCGCCTTCTGCACGACATCCGGCGTCGCCGTCTCGGCAAACCCCGCCTCCACAAAGAGCTCCCGCGCCGCCGCAATCAGCTTGGCCCGTGTCTCCGCACGCCGGTCCGCTTGGCTGCGGCGCGCGGGTTTGTCCTGCGGCATGATCATCGCCTCCGACACCCTCAAACCCCTTTTACATACATCTTGCATGTAAATGCAAACTCATGTTAGATACACTTTGCATGTAAATGAAGGAGATGTCCCATGCGTGTCACCCAGTACTATCCCGTGATCCAATCCGACGCCGTTGCGCACACGGCAGCGTTCTACAAGACGCACTTTGGCTTCCGCGCTGCGTTCGAAGCCGAGTGGTACGTTCACCTGCAAAGCGAGACGGACCCGTCCGTCAATCTGGCCATCGTACAATCGGACCACGAGACCATTCCCGCACCCTCGCGGGGCGCCTCAACCGGCATGATCCTCAACTTCGAGGTCGAGAATGTCGACGCGGTGGACGAACAGCTCCGCAGCGAAGGGGTGCCCGTGGCCAAGCCTCTCGTCAGCGAGCCCTTCGGCCAGCGCCACGCGATCTACCGGGATCCCAACGGGGTGCTCATTGACGTGATTACACCGATCCCGCCCTCCCCCGAGTTCCTCGCGCAATACGCCCCGGACGCCGTGCCAGCCTGAGCTCCCGCGGCTCATTCGCGAACCAGAACAGACACGTTTGCGCGGCCTTAAAACGCAGCGCAAACGCGCCCCGCCCTACGGTTTTTCGATAGAAACGCAGCGCGGCAACGCGTGAGCTGGATCAGAGACCAACGCCCGTGCAGAAGGAGACCGCCGTTTCTGATAGGAAGGTCCCGCCATGGCGGGGCCCGGCTAGCGGAATGGCAGGAGCTGCGCGATCGAAATGGCCAAGGCCGGTTCGAAAGTCTCTCCCTTGTTCCCCACCGACCGCTCGCTCGACCTTGCGAAGGAATTCGGGCAGACCTGCGTGATCCCAGCCCGCGACGGTGGGATGAATCGTACATTGCGCTGATCCAAGGGAGGCAGAGAAATGATCGTCAGACACCTTGAGGACGTGACCAACACCGCCCGCGATGTCTCCGGCCCCGGCTGGGCGAGCCGACGGTTGCTCCTCGCCTCCGACGGCATGGGGTTTTCGCTCACGGACACCCTTGTCGCCCAGGGCGCGGTGCTAGAGCTCGAATACACGCACCATCTCGAGGCCTGCTATTGCATCGCAGGCCAAGGCCAGATCCGCAGGGCAGACGAGGAGACATGGCACGATCTGCGGCCCTTCACCCTCTACGCGCTTGATCAAAACGACCGCCACATCGTCCGAGCACCAGAGGCTGACCTGCGGCTCGTCTGCGTCTTTTCTCCGGCGCTGACCGGGCGCGAAACACACCGCAAAGACGGAAGCTACGCCCCCAGCGACGCCACGCAAACCTGAGAGAACCAACGCTCGAACGGTAACGCCGTTCCGAGGGGTGGCGCACTCGCGCCGCCCCGTGGGGGCGGAACGGCGCGGCCCGACGATGCCGCCGGGCGGGCACTTTGGGTCTTCGCAGTGCCTCAGATTTCGGGCTGGGTGCGGCGGATCTTGCGCAGCGCCCCTCATCAAGCCTGGAGCGGGTGAAAACAAGCGACCTGCGCGCCATTCTCAGCCCCCTCAAGGCCTGGCGTCTCCTGGCGGCACCTGTCCGTCGCGAAAGCGCAGCGCGCGGCAAAGGCGCAGCCCTTGGGCGGGTTCAGGGGATCGGGAAGCTCCGTCTCCCGCCCCTCCGGCGCTTTCAGCTCCCGCCCGACCAACGGCGCGCTCTCTGCCAAAAGCTTGGTGTAGGGATGACGCGGGGTGGCAAACACCTCCTCCGCCGGGCCAATCTCGACGACAGCGCCAAAGTAGAGCACCGCAACCCGGTCGCTCACCGCCTCAACCACCGCCAGATCGTGGCTGATGAAGAGATATGTCAGCCCAAACGAAGCCTTGAGGTCCGCCAACAGGTTCAGCACTTGCGCCTGCACCGAGACATCGAGCGCCGAGACAGGCTCATCCAGGATCAGGATCCGAGCATTCGCCGCAAGCGCCCGCGCGATCCCGATCCGCTGCGCCTGCCCGCCCGAGAACTCGTGCGGATACCGGTCCAGAAACTCCTCGCGCAGGTTCACAGCCGCAAAGATCTCGAGGATCCGCTCCAGGCGCGCGGGCCCGTCCATTCCATGCAGATGCCGCAAAGGCGCCTCCATGATCTCCCGGATGGTTTTGCGCGGGTTGAGCGACGAGATCGGGTCCTGAAATACGTATTGGATCTCTTTGCCGAACGCCGCCGGATCCGCCCGCTCCACTAGGGCACCGTTCAGCTCGATCTGCCCCGCGCTCGGCGGCAAAAGGCCCACGAGCATCCGCGCCAGCGTGGATTTCCCGCAGCCGCTCTCGCCCACGATCCCCAGCGTCTCCCCGCTCTCCACCGTGAGCGTCAGCGGCTGCACCGCGCGCACCAGCGCCCTCGGCGGACCAAAGAGCCGCTTGCCGACCGGAAACGCCTTGGTCAGGCCCGTCACTTTCAGCGCTTCGGTCATTGGGCAGCCTCCTGACGCGCAGCAACCGGGGTGCGGCACCGCACAAGATGATCGCCCGCGTGGGACAGAAGCTCGATCCGTCCTGCGCGACAGGCCTGCTCCACCTTGTGACAGCGATCCGCAAAGGCACAGCCCGCGGGCAAGGCGTCCACAACGGGCGGCAGGCCCGGGATCGCTTCAAGCCGGCGCCGCCCCGCCCCCAGCTCCGGAACGCAGTCCATCAGCTTGGCGGTGTAGGGGTGCGCAGGCGCGTCGAGGATCTCCTGCGTCGTGCCCTGCTCCACAATCTGGCCCGCATACATCACCGCCACCCTGTCACAAAGCTGCGCCACCACGCCGAAGTCGTGGGTGATAAAGATGATCGCGAGGCCCCGCTCCCGCCGCAACTCATTGAGCAACGACAGAATCTGCGCTTGCACCGTCACATCGAGCGCGGTCGTCGGCTCATCCGCAATGATCACGTCCGGATCGTTCGCCAGTGCCATCGCGATGCCCACCCGCTGCCGCATCCCGCCGGACATCTCGTGCGGGTAGCTGTCGGTCCGCTGCTCCGCATTGGGGATCCGCACGGACCGCAGAAGCTCGATCGCATGCGCCCGCGCCTCCGACGTGGGCGTCTTGTGGTGGCTCTGGATCGCCTCGATCAGCTGCTGCCCCACGGTGTAGAGCGGGTGCAGCGTCGCCAGCGGGTCCTGAAAGATATAGGCCACCTTTTCGCCCCGCAGCGCCCTCAGCGTCTCATAGCGCGCGCCGATCAGGTCCTCGCCCCGAAACCGCACAGCCCCGCCGGTAATCACCCCGGGGGGAGAGGCCACAAGGCCCATCACGCTGAGCGCTGTCACCGACTTGCCCGACCCGCTTTCGCCAATGATCCCAAGGCACTCACCGGGATGGACCTCCAGGCTCACGCCCCCCACTGCCTTGTAGATGCGGTCTTTGACGTGAAACTGCGTCTCAAGCTCCTGCAGCGCCAGGACGGCATCGCCCTCCGCGGCCGGCACCGTCCCCGTCCGCGCCACACGCGTCGTCGGCATCGGCCGCTCCAGCGCGCCGGATTTCAGCCGCGGGTCCAGTGCATCGCGCACCCCGTCACCCAGCAGGTTGATCGCCATCACAATAACGAGGATCATCGCTCCGGGCACAATCGAGGTATGCGGGTTCGTGATCAGCGCCGCGCGCGCCTCACCCAGCATGGAGCCCAGATCGGCCTGCGGCGGCTGCGAGCCGAGGCCGAGGAAGGACAGGCCCGCCGTCTCCAGGATCATCCAGCCAATCGTCGTCGACATCGCAATCACGATCACCGGAACGACGTTCGGCAACACCTCCGTCAGGATGATCCGGGCGTCGCTCATGCCCGAAAGCCGCGCCGCATCCACGAACTCCTTATGCGCGATCCCCACCGTGATCCCCCGGATATTGCGCGCAAAAAAGGGGATGTTCACTGCCGCCACAGCGATGAGCGCATTCATCAGACCGGGCCCAAGCGCGGCGACGATGGCCAGCGCCAGCAAGATGTAGGGAAACGCCATCAGCATATCGACGCCGCGCATGATGACGTTATCCGTCCGCCCGCCGTAGAACCCCGCGATGATCCCGATCGCCGCCCCGATCGTCGCTGCAAGGATCGCCGCCGCAAAGCCAACGGCGAGCGACAGGCGCGTCCCCCAGAGCAACCGGCTCAGAAGGTCGCGCCCCAGATGGTCCGTCCCCAGAAGCGCGCCCTCCGAAAAGGGCGGCAGGAAGCGGTTGCCGGTATCGGTCACATCCGGATCGGCGAGCGGCAGAAGCGGCGTGATCAGCGCCAGAGCGACGACACCGCCCATCACAATGAGGCCTCCCAAAGCCAGCCGGTTGCGCGCGAGCAGCTTGAGAAAGGCCATCATGTCTTGATCCTCGGGTCGAGCATCGACTGCGCCACATCCACCGCGATGTTGAAGAGAACGTAGCACGCCGCCACAAAGACAACCCCGCCCTGCACCAGCAGGATGTCGCGCTTCAGAATGGCGTCCACGAGCATCCGCCCGATCCCCGGCCACTGAAACACCATCTCGATATAGACCGCCCCGGACAGCACAAACCCGGCCTGGATCCCCAGCACCGGGATGATCGACACCATCGCCGCCCGCAGCGCATGGCCCCAGATCACGCGCCGCTCGGACACGCCCTTGGCCCGCGCCGTCCGGATGAAGTCCTGGCGCAGCACCTCCAGCATCGCCGAGCGGGCCAGCCGCGCAATCACCCCCGTGGCCACCACCGCCAGCGCCAAAGCGGGCAGAAAGAGGTGGTCGAGCAACGCCGCCAAGTTTCGATCCCCATAGATCGGCCACATGCCCGACACCGGAAACCGCCGCAGGTTCACCGAGAATATGAGGATCATCATCATCCCCAGAAAGAACGACGGGATGGAGATCCCGAGCAGCACCACAAAGGTGATCGCCTTGTCCGCAAAGCCGTATTGGCGCGCAGCCGAGATCACCCCCGCTGCAACGCCCAGAAGCGCGCAGATTACAAACGCCGCGCCTGCGAGGATCAGCGTGGCGTTGAACCGCTCCAGAACCTCATCGAGCACCGGCCGGTTCAGGGCAAAGGAGCGCCCGAAATCGCCCTGCAGCATATTGCCAAGCCAGATGAAATACCGCTGCACGAGCCCCTGATCGAGGCCCAGATCACGGTTCAGCTTCTCGACGTTCTCCGGCGTCGCAAAGGAGCCCAGGATCGCCGTCGCCGGATCTCCGGGGATCATCGCCATGATCAGGAAAACAATGATCGAGATCCCGAAAAGGACCGGGATCGCAGAGATCAGCCGTTTCAGAATGTAGCCCGCCATGGCCGCCCCCTCTTGCGCTCCAGGCTCTCGGTGGCGGGACGGACGCCGCAGCGCCCGCCCCAACGCATCACGGGACCGGGAGCGTCAGTTCTTCACGACATCGTCGAGCAGCAGAAAGAACGACGGTTGCAGTGCAAAGCTCTCCACCCGGTCGGAGGTCACGGCGTTCTGCTTCCAATTCGCCACAAAGACCCACGGCGCGTCTTCCTGCACGATGGTTTGCATCTCTTGATAAAACCGCGCGCGCTCGGCCTGATCGGTCG
Source organism: Pseudomonadota bacterium (assembly GCA_039189975.1). Taxonomy (GTDB): domain Bacteria; phylum Pseudomonadota; class Alphaproteobacteria; order Rhodobacterales; family Rhodobacteraceae; genus HLUCCA09. The sequence goes on along the minus strand of JBCCYI010000041.1, from coordinate 10,369 downwards.
CTGCCCGCGCGGCTTCCAGCAGCGTGTCCACCTCCGGATTGGAGTAATAGCCTGAGTTAAAGCCCCCCTCCTCCGGGAAGGCCGCAGTGCGCAGCGCCAGGAACGGCAGCGTGTCGGGGTCGTTCGTCATCCACGCCATCTGCGCCATGTCCGCCTTGCCCTCGAGCCCCGGGTTCACGTTGCCCAGAAACGTGTTCCACTCGTAGGTTTCGATCTTCACGTCAAAGCCCACGGCCTCCAGGTCTGCCTGCATCGCCGTGCCCATCGCGACCGGATCGAGCATGCCCGACCCGCCTTCGGTGACGTAAAACGTCAGCTCCGCCCCCTCGACGCCTGCTTCCGCGATCAGCGCCTTGGCCTTCTCCGGATCATAGGGATAGGGCTCCAGCTCCGGGTTGTAGGCCCAGGCAAAGGCGGGCGGCGTCGGCCCGGCAGCCACCTCGGCCGTGCCCTCCAGCACGTCGTTCACAATCGCCTCTTTGTTGATCGCGTAATTCGCCGCTTGCCGCACGCGCACATCCGCAAAAGGCCCTTCCTTCGCGTTGAGGATCAAAAACCAGACATGCGGCCCCGCCTGCTCGTGGATCGTGTAGGGATCGGCCTGAAACTGGCTCAGCGCCACCGGCGGCGCCTCGACCATCAGGTCAATCCCGCCCGCCAGCATCTCGGCGGTGCGCGTATTGGCGTCCGTGATGGGGCGGAAGACGACCGCCTGCAACTCCGGCGCGCCGTCCCAATAGTCCGGGTTGGCCTCCACGACGACCGCCTCGTTCGACCGCCATTCGACGAACGTAAACGCCCCCGTCCCCGACGGGTTGCGCCCAAAATCCGCCCCATGCTCCATCACCGCCGCCGGCGACACGATGAGCCCCGTGGGATAGGCGAGGTTCGACAGGAAGGGCGCATACGGCGCGTCCAGCGTGAATTGCACCGTGAGCGGGTCGATCACATCCACGCTTTGCACCGACGAAAAGAAGAACGCCAGCGGGAAGGGGCCCGTGTCGTGATAGGGGTGGCTCTCATCGAGCATGCGGTCGAAGTTAAACTTCACCGCCTCCGCATCGAACGGGCTGCCGTCGTGAAACGTCACCCCCTCGCGCAGATTGAAGGTATAGACCGTCCCGTCCTCGCTGATCGTCCAGTCGGTCGCCAGCGCAGGCTCCGTTTCCAGCGTGCCGTCGGTGTAGCGGACCAATCCGTCATAGACGTTCATCAAAATGCGAAAGTCGTTCACCGCTGTCACCGCGGCCGGATCCAGCGCCTTGGGCTCTGCGATCTGGCCGACTATCAGAACGCCCGGCGGGGTCTGCGCCAACGCCCCCGGAGCCGACAGGGCCAACGCCATCGCCGCCCCCGCCGCAAGCGCCGTTCTGCGGGAGAATGAAAGAAGTGACATGATCGGTCCTCTCCGTTGTATTTATCATGATTAATTTCAGAGAGCCAAATTATCATTATAAATTCAAGAAAAATGTCTAAGGTGGCAGGCATGACCTTCTCGATTCTCGCACACGATGAAAAAACGGGCACTTTCGGCGCCGCTGCTGCAACCGGCAGCCTCTGTGTCGGCGGTTGGGTCCTGCGCGGCAGCCTTGAGGGCGGGCTCGTCGCCAGCCAGGGCACCGCCCCATCAACGCTCTGGCGCGATCAGGTCATAGCGCGCATGGCCCAAGGCCAGCCCGCTGAAAACGCCGTAAATTTAGCAGTCTCGCCCGATCCGGGCCGGGCGCATCGACAGATCATCGCGCTCGACCGCACCGGCTCCACCGGCGGGTTCACCGGCGCTGAGAGCGTCCCTTGGGCCGGGCACCAGCACGCCCCCGGCCTTGCTTGCGCGGGCAACATGCTCGCCGGCCTACCGGTGCTCGACGCCCTCGCCCATGCCTTCGGCGCAGGCAGCGGCGCGATGGCCGATCGCCTGATCGCCGCGCTCACCGGCGCGCACCACGCCGGGGGCGATTCGCGGGGCCTGCAATCGGCGGCGCTTCTGGTCCTGACCCCCGATGCCCCGCCGCTCGACCTGCGGATCGACGCCCATGACGACCCGCTCACCGCCCTGCAAACCCTGCTCACCCGCGCCCGCACCGGCCCCTACGCCGACTGGCTCGGCGAGGTCCCCGTCGCAACAGACCCGACCCGCGCACCCCGCACCCTCGAGCAGAGCTCCCGCGTTTCGCCCTAAACCCGCGCCCCCCGCCCCCGGCCCCACGCCGACACCGTTCAACCTGAACACCTGGCAACACACCCAAGCCTCAGAAAACCGACCACCCCGTGGCCGCACTCAGGCGCGCCGCCGCCGCCGTCCCCGCTTTGGAATTGCCGTAGGTGTCCAAGCCCGGCGACCAGATCCCGATGGACGCTTTGCCCGGCGCGATCACCAAAATGCCGCCGCCCACGCCCGATTTGCCAGGCAGCCCCACGCGAAAGGCAAACTCGCCCGAGCCGTCATAATGCCCACACGTCATCATCAACGCGTTCACCCGGCGCACCCGGTCGCGGGACACCAGCCGGGGCGCGCCCGGCAACCCCGCCAGCGTCCGCCCCGCCAGCGCCAGCTGCCGGACCGTCATGTCGATCGCGCATTGGTGGAAATACGTGCCCAACACCCGCTCCGGCTCGCTCACCAGATTGCCGTGACTGTCGAGGTAATGCGCCAGCGCCTTGTTGCGCGCGCCCGTCGCCTGTTCGGACCGCGCAACCTCCGCATCAATATGAATGTCGTCGTCTTCCGCCAGCGCCCGCACGAGGCCCAGCATCTCGGCCAGCGCGATCTTGGGTTCGCGCTCCGAAAGCAACGCATCCGTCACCACAAGCGCGCCCGCATTCACAAACGGATTTCTCGGATGGCCCTGTTCGCTTTCCAGCAGCACGACCGAGTCAAACGACGTCCCCGACGGCTCCCGCCCGACACGACGCCAGAGCTGGTCCCCGATCCGCCCCAGCGCTGTAAGGAGCGCAAAAACCTTCGAAATGCTCTGGATCGAAAACCGTACGCCCGCGTCGCCCGCCACATGACAGCCGCCCGCCGCATCGCAGACCGCAATCGCAAACTGCGCCGGGTCGATCCGCGCGAGCTGCGGGATGTATTGCGCCGGCTGGCCCCAATCCGCCGCACGCCGCATCTCCGCGTCGATCTGCGCCAGAATGTCGGGCAGCATATCGGGCGGGTCAGTCAGGCAAAAACCGCCGGGCCAGCCGGGCCTCCTGCCGCTGCATCAGCTCGTCCGCCGACGCCATATGCGCGGCCATCGTCTCCCGCGCGGCTGTCGCGTCGCCGCGGCGCAGCGCCTCGATCAGGTCCAGCTGATAGCCTCGCCCGCGCCGCCACAGCTCGTGGTTTGGCACATCGTAGAGCTTCCGGTAGACGGTCATCTCCGTCAGCATCCGCACCATGAACGCAATCACAAACCCCAAAAGCGGGTTCTGCGCGAACTCCGCCAATTTCGCGTGAAAGGCGAGCGAGGCGATGTGTTCGGCCTTTTCCTCCTCCGGCGATTGCGCCGGCGTGTCATGGGCGCGAACCAACCCGCTCAGCACGTCGAGCTGGTCGGGTGCGAGCCGCCCGGCCAGGCCCGCCGCCAGCTCAGGCTCCAGCGCCTTGCGCATCTGGTAGATGTCTGCGAGCGACAGGTCCTGAAAGTAGAAGTAGTTCCCCAGCAATGACAGCGCCCTGTCCTGCGACACTTCCCCAACAAAACTCCCCCCGCCGGGCCCGGTCCGCGTCACGATCAGGCCCTGGGCTTCGAGGATCCGGAGCGCCTCCCGCACCGTCCCCTTCGAGACCTTGAAAAGCGCGATCATCTCGGCCTCGTTGGGCAGCTTGTCGCCCTGGCGCAAGTCCCGCTCGACAACCCACGCCTTGATCTGATCGGCCACCTGCACGGGACGCGACCGTTTCAGCTTTGCCTTGATGTCTCGTCCGCCGTCCATGCCCGCCTCGCTGCTCCCCCGGGAATAGACAACCCCCGCCCCATTGTGTAGCAAAAAATTATCATGATAAATAGCAGCCGGGATGGCCCGGGGCAGCACGGATCGGGCCAACAGGGATAGGGACAGCATGAATTGGGGACAAATCGCGCAAGACCGGCTCACCGCCATCGCCGCCTGCAGCGAGCCGGGCGCGGGTCCCGCAGTGTTGCTGGGCTCCCACCAGGATTCGGCGGGGAATGCGGGCCGATACGACGGCATCATGGGCATCGCGCTCGCCTGCCTCTCCCTCGAAAAGCTCCGCGCCGACGGGGTCGCCTTGCCCTACCCCGTCGAGGTCCTCGCCTTCGCGGATGAGGAGGGAGTTCGGTTCCCTACCGCGCTCCTTGGCCCACGCGCGCTCGCCGGCACGGCGGACCCCGAAATCCTCGACCGCGCCGATGCAGATGGGATCCGCCTGCGCGACGCGCTCCAGGCGTTCGGGTGTGGACCCGACAGCCGTGCCGACGATCGCCCGGCGCCGATCGGACATCCGGTGCTAAGCCGAGGTGCACATCGAACAAGGGCCCGTCCTCGAAACGCGCGGCGCCCCGATTGGCGTCGTCACAGGCATCTGCGGGATTGACGTAACACCGTTACCTTTCGGGGCGAAACCGGGCACGCCGGAACCCTCCCGATGGCCGGCCGGGCCGACGCATTGGTCTCCGCGGCGGACCTTATCAGCACGGTCCACGACCTCGCCCAAACCGAGCCGGACCTGCGGGCGACCGTCGGCACCTGTCGCGTCCAGCCCGGCGTCCCCAACGGGATCCCGGACCTCGCCGCGCTCATCTCAATGGATCAGGGCGCTGCGCTCTCCCCGGCCGCCACTCCTTCCGCCGACACGTCCTCGTCGGCGCTCTCCCAGCGGTTCTGCTCCGACCAGATCTGACGCAGCACCACCCTCTGGCCGGAGAACACAGCATCGGTCGGCTCGCGGGCATAGATCCGATCGGTGCGGAAGTGGCGCAGCCCGCTGCGCAATTCGCACCAGGCCGCCACCAGAACGGCGTCGATATGGTACACCACGGCAATCGGGCGCATGTCGCGCGTCGTCCGCACACCGTCCGCATCCTGATACTCAATCCTCAGCACGCGCTCCTCCCGGACCGCAGCGCGCCGCATCGCTTTAGACACGCATCCAAGCTCGGGATCATCGTCCGGCGCCGCCCAGGGGGACACGTGCAGCCCCGTCGCCGGGGCCTGCAGCGCGTCGATCTTCGACGATATCCGCTCCGCCACCCGGCGCAACGCCCGGTCGCCCGAGCGGCTCAGCATGCGCAAGTCCACCCGCAGCGCTTCCACCTCCTCTTCGTCGACATTGAGAGGGGGCAGGTCGTAACCCCTACGCAAAACACACCCGATCCCCGGCTCGCCCTCGAACGGTGTCCGCATCGCCTGGAGCGCGGCGATATCGCGATAGGTCGTCCGCACAGACACTTCGAGCTGCGCGGCCAGATCCTCTGCCCGAATGGGACTGTCGGCCGCGCGCAGGATCTGGACCGTCTCGAAAAGGCGGTTCGATTTGCTCATGTCGCAGACTCACGCAGCTGTGGCTCCTGGCAGCATGGACCGACCTGCTGACACAATCATGTCAGGAGCGATCGGCGACACTCCCCGCATCGAGATCAGCAGGCGCGCCGATGACCCATTACGACCACTCAACTCTGATGGCGCACAACCTCCCTCCATGGAGACGGCCTGACGCGTCATACCGCCCCAAGCCGGACATGCGTTAGAGGCCGCGCTCGCAGAGGAACGGCACACCCCTCCGAAAGGGTTGAGGGGCACCGGATTCGCAGCGCACCTGCGCAAGCTCTTCGGGAAATAGCTGCGCCCACCCGGATATCCCACGGCGCACCACCTGCTGTGTGCCGCACCAAACACTCTCAGCCCACCCGCTCAGAGAAAGACAAACGACATACAGCGCCCGCAGGTGCCACCTCGGCGACCGTGCAACGATCGGCCCCATGTCCAAGGGCCCATGGTCTGGAAAAGGACCCACGAAGGGTTAGCTCTTCGCCAGACAGCGAAGGAGCACAGCGTTGTGAAAGCCTATCTGGAGGCCGTCCGACAGAGCACGCCCTTCGCCGCCTACAAGACGCGCCTGTCCGAGATCCTTGCCCTGCGCCCGGGCGAGCGGGTGATAGATATCGGCTGCGGCCTTGGCGATGACGTGCGCGCCGCAGCGCGCGCCGTCGCGCCACACGGCCTAGCCGTTGGTTTGGAGGCGGATCGGCAAACACTCAGCTCTCTCTCCAACGTCACACATCCAACGCCCGGCGCGTTTTTTGTGGGCGGCGCGGCGGAGGCTTTGCCCTTCCGAGAGGGGTTCTTCCACGTCGCACGGCTCGACCGCGTGCTCCACATCGTCCGCAATCCGCTCGCCGTTCTCTACGAAGCGCGCCGGGTGCTCGCGCCGGAGGGGCGACTGCTTGTGGCGGAGCCGCTTTGGGCCACGCTGCGTCTCTCGGGAACCCGTCTGAGCGCCAGCGCCGTTGCCCGGCGTGTCGAAATCGAAACGGCCACCGCTCCCGGAGCAGCCGCGTTTGACCCGGCGACGCTGGCCCGCACGGCCGGCTGCGGGGTGCTCGAAGAAATCCCCATGGACGTCGTCTTTCATGATCCGCAAGAGGCGCGCCTGCTGCTGCATCTCGACCGCAGCGTGTTCAAGCTGCGCCTCAGCAAGGAGATTTCCGCCAATGCTGTGGCCGAGTGGCAGGCCGCTGTGGAGGCGGACGCAGCCGACGCCAGCTTCGAAGCGCGTCTCAGCGGGGTCGTCCTGCGCCTGTCGCGCGGCGCGCACGCGCCCGCGGGCGGAAAAGACGCGCAGCCATGACAGCCCCCGCGCCGCCCAGCCTGAAGCCCCTGCCGGACCCCGAAGATCCGGCTGCCACCGCGCAGTGGATGAACGCTGTAACAGAGACGGTCGCGCACGCCACGCGGACATCGGTCCTCGCACAAGCGCATTCCGCCGAGCAAGCCGCGCTGTTCACCCTTGGTCTGGACGACATGCGCCTCGCCCAGTCGAGCGCCGAGCGCATTCTGACAAGCGCGCATCTCTGCGCCGCGCTCCTGCTGGACCGTGACGCACCGGACGCCTGGATCGGCCCCGTCGGCGCACTTGCGACGCTCTTCGAAACGGGCATAGACATCATCGACAACGTCGCCGACCGGGAGCTCGCGCCGCACTGGAGCGCCATGCCAGAAAGTGCGGCCTCCCTCGTGGGCACATTGTTCGTCAGCGGGCTGCCGATGGCTCTTCTGGCGGAGGCGCCCCTCCCACCGGAGCGACGGCTGCGCATGCTGGCCACGATCGGGCGGGCCTCCACGTCCATCGCGCAGGGCCAGCTGGAGGATTATGCGCTGAGCGGCTCGGATGATGTGTCCGTGGCCCGGGTGGAGGCGTCCTATCGCAGCAAAACAGGCGACCGGCACGCGATGCTGATCCGGCTGGCCCTAGAAGCGGCAGGAGAGGTGGACACAACCGTTTTGCAGGCGGCAGAAGCGTTCGGGCGCGATCTGGGGCTCGCGCTGCAAATCCGGTCGGACCTGAGCCACCTCGTAGGGCCAGATGCGCTGCGGGATCTGCGCAACGGTACGCGCACCTGGCCAATCGCTTTCGCCCTGCAATCCGCCAAGGGCACGGACCGATCCGAACTCCAGCGCCTTTTGGCACAAGATGCCGCGTCCGCGGACCCCCTGGTGGAATGGATGTCAGAGCATGGGGTGATGGTGGCGGCCATGTTGCGGGCAGAAAAAGCCGCCGATGACGCGCGCGGTCGGCTGCCGGATGTCCTGCAAACAGAGGCGGGGCGCGCGCTGTTGGAACGGGCGACGCGCCGCGCCGATCAGCGCTGACACTAACCTGCCGGCGCGATCCCGTTAGTGCACCCTGCCAGACGCAACGCGCCCCACCCTGAGGCCACGGTTACCTCAAGGCGGCCCTCACCGCCGAGCGCTCAGCAATTCTTCGCTTCACCGGGCAGTTGCTGCAACATCGCGCGCACGGTGTCGGACGCTTCCTCCAGCGAAAAGCCGATCGACTGCAGGGCCGAGATCGGATCGGCATCCACGGCGTCGCGGAAATCAGCGTTGCTGTTGTAACGGTCGATAAGGCCTTCAAAGGTCATGCGGGGTCTCCTGATCAAATGTCGCTGGGCAATCCGTCCGACCTCTCGGGTCTACGCGCCCGTCGTTGTAAAGGTATTGATCAAATGTGGCATTCCTACGGAACGCGCAGCACAAATGCGAGCACGCCCCCGCGCTCAATTACCGGGTACAGACACCGCGACCTGCCCTACCGCGCCATCACGAAGTAGCGCCGCGTAAGCGCCGTCGCCGCAATCGCCAGCCCTGTGCCATAGCCAACCCACACACCGTTCGGCCCAAGCTCAAAGACAAAGCCCAAAGTGTATCCAAGAGGCAAGGCAACAATCCAATAGCAGACAAGCGTAATCGCCACCGGCACCCGATTGTCCATCAAACCGCGCGCCGCGCCCAGCATGGTGCCCTGTACCCCATCGGCGATTTGCATCATCGCCACCACGAAAAACATGCTCGCCGCAAGCGCCACAACGTCCGGATCAGAGGAGAGAAGAGCCGACAAACGGCCCGCGCCCACAATGATCCCGATCATCACCAGGCTCATCCAGAAGACGACGACACAAAGGGCGGCCTTCCCGATCGTGATCAGCCGCGCCCGCTCCTGCGCCCCAATAGCTTGGCCAATCCTTATGGAAACGGCAATCGAAATGCCGAGCGGCACCATGTAGAGCACCCCCGCGATCGACGCGACGATCTGGTTGGCGGCCAGGGCCACGGCCCCAAACCATCCCATCATCAGACCCGCAAAGGCGTAAGCGCCCCCCTCGCCGACATAGCCTATGGCGATCGCCGATCCTTCCTTGATCTGAACGGTCAGTTCTTTTCGCGTACGCTCCCCGCTCCGCCTGGCGTCCTCTGTGGATGTCGCCCGCGTCCAGATTACCCAGGCCAGGATCAAAGACACCGTCTGCGACAGAAGGCTCGCCAGCCCGGCTCCCAGCAATCCAAGCCCGGGCCAAGCGCCAAACCCATGGATCAAAACGAGGTTCGCCGGAACATTCAGTGCCACCGCAACGAATGCCAGGGAAACGCCCAGCCATGGCCGTTCGATCGCATCAAACAGCGCCTTCAGGACGTAGAATAGCGTGAACGGGATCAGGAGCAGGCTCATCGCCGTCCAGTATCCCCCGATGATGGCCGCAACGTCCTCGGGCTGTCCGAGCACCCCCAGCGCAGGTTTCGCTGCCAGCATAAGCCCCGCCCCGATGGCGCCCGACACGATCGCCACGATCACGCCCGTGATTGTCGCATCTGACAGCGCCTCGGGGCTGCCACGCCCATATGCTTCGGCCATGCGCACACCGATGACCGACACAAACCCATAAAGTGCGGAGTAAAAGACGAGGATGACCGACGCCGTGATGGACGCCGCCGCGAGCGGCAACGTCCCCAGTGGCGCGATCATAATCGTATCGACCACGCCAATAAGCGTCGCCGCCGCGAGGGAGATCACGATTGGAAAGGCCAGGGACGCCAAAGCCTTCGCCTCGGACCAGAGCGACAGTCGGGCGATAACGCCCTGCGAAGTCGTTGGATCAGACGTCACAATTGCCTCTGCTCGAATGTCCTTGCCCCGGCCGCCGCAAGCCCTGCCCCGTGTCCGTCTGATCGTCACGCCAGTGCAGAACACCCCCATAACTTGCGAGCTTCAGCACGCAACACAAAACAAGCGCCCACCCCCTCCTTCGCCGCTCTCCCAGCTCAAAGCCACACGCTGCTCACATGACACTCGGTGGCTCCATAAAGCGGGCCCAGCACGCCCAGCAGAAAACGCCAGACCAAACGCACCGTCCTCAACCGAGGAAACCTGCAGCGCTACTCAGACGCTCATTCCATTCTGAAGCTGCTGGTTTTATGGCCTCACCCGACCCAGGCTCTGGGCTCGGGTGCAACCAAAGTAATATCAAGCGAAAAAGCGCCACGTCTCAAAATGGGTTTCGCAACACGCTGACGCGACAAACTTCTGAAAGTAATCCATCGCTGGGTTTTGGCGTGCCCCCAACGGGTTGTCCGGTATGATTGTTAGTGCATCGTCGGCCTCTGGCCCATTGGAACGATGCTCTCTGGTGCCGGTGGTCGGTAGCGTAAGGCGCTGTGCGGCCAGACGGTGTTGTAGTGGATACGCCACTGCTCAATCGGGATTTTGGCCTCCTGGAGGCTGTAGAAGACCTCGCCGTTGAGCATTTCGGTCTTAGGTAGCAAATGCACCAAAGACGTGATTGGTAGTTGGCGCGAGAACATAGTGTGAACGTCTATTCACTATGAGGTCGCCATGGCGCAGCATTTTCTCTTGTCGGCG
>JBCCYI010000040.1:0-24156 GCA_039189975.1 Pseudomonadota bacterium | reverse complement strand
TCGGTGCTGTGCATGCCGATGCGGTGACCTGGCGGAGGGGGGTCAGGGCGTGCCGTACTCATGCGTCGGATCGCGATACATCGTATGGTAATGGCCGGCACCCTCGGCGCTGTTCCCGACGTTTCCGCCCGTCGAGAGCAGTTCGATGATCAGCGTCGGTCCCTGGATCCGCATATACGTTGGCGTGTTGACCTCGTCGCTTCCCGTCCAGGCAAAGCTCAGCGCATCGATGTCTGCGGCCAGATTGGCCATCCGCAGTGTGGCGTTTTCGTGCGGCTGGACGTGAACCCACTCCGCGATGGCGGCGAGCAGAAGGGTTTGCTGTGCGGTGTTCATCTCTGCCGCGGGCAGGCCGATTACGGGCGGGATCACCCCATCCTGTCCTGGCCCCGTCAGGACGTCCTCCGGTAGGTCGCCCGCGTCGGCTGCGGCCCGTTGGGCGGTGTCGAGGGAGGTGAACACGGCATATCCGGCGAGGTGCATGTCCCGCACCGCCTCATAGTCGACGCCATTGACCGTGAATATGGCGGGCTCTGTCCCGATGAAGCTGGGGGACATGGTTTCGACGCGGTCGCCCTCAATCGAGATGTTCAGACCAAGGTGATGCCCGCCGAATTGCCAGGCCCAGGGGGCGTCTGCCGACGGGGTGCCAAAGATTGAAAACCAGTAGTTCTCAGGCGCCCATTTCAGGCGTTCGGCGCGTGCATCCGTGCTCAGGAAAGCTTCGGCAGCAATGACTTCGGCAACGCTTTGGTATCCCTTCTCACCCAACGATGCGGCAAGAAAGTCGAACAACAGCACGCGCTGCGCGTCGGACATCTCTGCGATCGACACTCCGGTTCGCTGAACGATCCCGGCCGGCAGGTTGGACCAGGTCGCGCGCGTCTGGCTGTCGACGTCGAACACGAAACGGCCACGTGTCGCGTCGTCGAAGGTTGCAAGCAGGGCTTCGGCGGCGGTCCGAGCCGCTGCGCCGGAGGCTGGTCCGTGCGGCTGTGCATAGGCTGGGATCGGGACGAGGCTCGCGTGCGCATGCGTCGGGGCATCGTGGGCGGCGACCTGCGTGGCGATCGCAACGGCCATTGCAGAGGTAACGGTCAGCTTCATCATGGTGCTCGCTTTCGATGCGGGGCGCCGCCCCCGGCGGGAGGACGGGCCGGTGTTGCGCAGGTCGACGCGCTCTTGCCGACACCCAACGACAGACGCGACGGGCCAAAGCCGCTCGGCGCGCGACGCACGACGTCAGGTCCCCGCCCCGGGCATCGGTTGCGGCGTTGCCACCGACGCCAAGAAGCAGAGCCTGTCCGCCACTCCGGCGTCCTTCGTTCCGGTCAGCGAGTTGGGTCTGGAGCCGCCTTGAGATATCCGCCGTCGTTGGGCTTCTTACGTCGAAGGGAGGTCCGATGGCGCGTCGGCTAGGCACCTCCCCCGTGCCCTTCTTAGCGATCCTACATTCCTTCAAGAATAGCCCTTCTATCGAATTCATTCATTGATAAATTGAAGGAATGTATCGCCTGCTTCAGAGCCTGGCCGCGTTCATTGCGGTGGGGGACACCGGCGCCTTCGTAAAGGCCGCGGCGCGCCTTGGCGTGACGCCATCCGTGGTCAGTCACCACATCGCCCGTCTTGAAGACGAATTGGGTGAGACGCTGGTCCATCGGACGACGCGCAAGCTGTCGCTCTCGGCCAACGGGCAGCGCTTGTATGACAGCGCCCGTATGGCGATGGCAGACCTTGACGTCGCCCTGGAACGCGCGCGGGCCAATACGGAGGATCTGGCCGGAGCCCTGCGCATCGCCCTGCCTGCGTTCGTGCCGGACCCGGCTCTTGAGCACCGGATCATGGAGTTTGCCCGGCGCTACGAGCACGTCGCGCTCTCGCTCGATTACACGGACGATGTCGTGGATCTGGTCGATGGCAGCTACGACCTTGCCATCCGGCTCGGGCAGCTGCCGTCGTCGAGCCTGAGACGCAGGCAGTTGGGCCGTGTGACGCACGTCCTCGTGGCCATCCCGGCGCTGCTTGACGCCCACGCCGCGCTCAACGGACCGGAAGACCTTGCACGTTTGCCGGCCGTCACGATGAGCGCCTCGGTGGTTGAGCTTGAACTGACACAGGGCGCAGCGGTTGCAACGGTGCGCCTGGAGCGCAGTCGCATTCAGGTTCAGAGCATTCATGGCGCCAAGGCGGCGACTCTGTCCGGTCTGGCGTTCGGGAACCTGCCGATCTCGCTGGTCGCTCAGGAGCTTGCATCGGGAGAACTGGTGCGCCTTTTGCCAGGGTGGGAGCTGACCCCGCTCATCGTCCAGGCGGTTTGGCCGGCCAACTCGCGCCGTCACCACATTGCAGACCGGCTGGTTCAGTTCCTGGTGGCGGGTCCAACGCATCATCCGGGAGGCTGACCGCTACGCGGCCCTGCTTTAACCGCCGACGGAAGCGTCGGGGGCGCGTGCCACAGCGCGCGCTTCCTGGCGGAGTTGCCTTGCCCGGGGCGCGGTGGCTGCCGCCGACGGTGCCGTCGCCCCGCGATGAAACCGCCCCGACCGCATTCATGTATTGCCGCCGCGCATCCGCACCCCGAGATGACGGGTCCGCACGTCAGCCGACATTCGCCGTACGGTCGCCGAACCTAGCGTCAAAGATCCGCAGGGCGTCCTTGCGCCGCAACACGGGTCGCGCGCGCTTACCATATGCGAGCTCCACGGGGTGGGTTTGCAGCCCGGGCCAGCGCGAAAGCAGGGTGGCCCGATCCTTGGCGGCCAGCATGCGGAGCGCGTCGAACCCCGGATAGAAGCTCTCGCTCTGTGCCCCATTCGAGACGAGGACCTCGTGCTGTGGGGTCATGATGTGGTAATACTCCACGCATCTACGGCCATGCGCGATGCGGGCGGGCCCTCTGGCGTCCGCGAGATGCCGTGCCCGGACAAACACGGACCCCTCCGGGCCGTTGCCATGCTCCAGCAAGAGGCAGTGCAGCGGCGAGACCAGCAGAGGCCGGTCATTGCCGAAAAGCTCCGCAGGCACATGGACCGGTTTGTGATGGGAATGCGCCTTCAACTCCTCGGGGCCGAGCCGCCGCTGTCCGACCCAGGTGATGGGCTGTGCGCCACGATCCAGCGTCGAAACGAGATCGCCGAAACGCAGATCCTCCACCGGCACGTCACCCCTTGGCGTGCGGATCATGGTCCCCTTGGTGAAGCAGGGAATGCCGATGGAATTGAGCTGGCTGATGCTGCTGACCTGTCCGGGCGCAACACCTTTCAGCGTGACATGTTCGCCATTGGGGAAGCTGAGCACGGCATTGCCCGCCCCATCGTCGCCAACGGTCACATCCCAGGCATCGACCGGATTGCCCTCCGTGTCGCTGAGGTCTGAAACGTCGAGCTGGTCGTTGGCGAAGCCATTGCCATCGTCGTCATTGATGTCGAAGTCCGTGACGATGTCGGAGCCGGAACCCTCTTGGAACACAAAGTCATCGAGGCCGGCGCCGCCCGTTAGGGTGTCCGAACCTGCGCCTCCTGACAGCTCATCGTTGCCAGTGCCTCCATCGAGGACATCCTGGCCGCTTGCGCCTTCGAGCGTGTCATCGCCGCCCGCACCGTCGATGGTATCGTCCCCTGCGCCACCGTCGAGGTAGTCGTCGCCCGCAGATTGATGCGTGGTGATGCTGAAATTGTCGATGGCGATATCGACATCTTCCATGTCGCCGATGGACACATCTCGGATCGTAACGGTGTAGCTGCTGCTGGTTGAGACGAAGCTGTAGCTGTTCGTCCCGTTGGGCATCATGACCGTGTCAAGGACCGTGGTGCTGCCATCGGTGATGGTAATCTGGAAAAAGCCGAACCCATCGCCATCATCATCATCATCGTCATCGTCATCGTCATCGTCATCGTCATCGCCCATCCTGAAGGCATCGAAACTGACATTTACCTGTTCGCCGAAGGGGACGCCGGTGATCGTTTGCGAAACGTGCCCGCCCGAGTTTGTCTCGTTGGAGTTGAACCGAAGCTGGCCGCTTGACACCTGCACCTGGCCCTTGCTGGACTCGCCGACAGTCCATCCCGTGGGATTGGCCGACCCATCCGCGTCCGAAAAGCTCCCGTTCGTGATGAACTCGGTGACGCCGACATCGTCGCCCAGCAGGATGTCGTTGTCGGCGTTGCCGAAGAGCGTATCGTCCCCCGCGCCACCGGTAAGCGTGTCATTGCCCGTGTCGCCCCCCAGCACGTCGTCGCCCGCGCCACCTATGAGGACGTCGTCGCCGCCCCGTCCGCCGATCGTGTCGTCGCCATTTTCCCCGGACAGCGTATTGCCTCCGGAGGTGCCGAGCAGGACGTCGGAGCCTTGCGAGCCCTGCGCGTTCTCGAAATTGGTGACGCTCTCGGTTCCAGATGCGCCGCCGTTCAGCAGCGCCTTTCCAGCGGCCAGATCCAGCTGAACATATTCCGCACTCGTGCCAAACGCGGTTTGATAGCTGACCGTATCGGTGCCAGCGCCGCCATCCAGTTGGTCGGTCGAATGACCGCCGTCGATCAGGTCGTCCCCGTCGCCGCCGGTGATGGTATCGACTTGATCGCCTCCGAGGAGCGTATCTTGCCCATCGCCGCCGTGCAGGGAGTCCCGGCCAGCGCCCCCGTCTATGGAATCGTCGCCCAGCCCACCGTCGATCGTGTCGTTCCCATCCTGGCCGTCTATGACGTCGTCCTCGGGCTCCGCCACCAGAAACTGGACATTGTCGATGCGTGCGTCGGTCGAGGCAATGTTCCCTGTCGATACATCCGTGAATTGGATCTCGTAATCCGATGTCGTCGAAACAAAATCGAACCGATAGCTGCCAGTTCCGTCAACCGTCTCATCCAAAACGGTTTTGCCGTCTGAATCGGTGACGAGCACGCGGATTGCGGCCTCTTTGTCGGCGCCGATCTCGATGAAATCGAAGGCGACCGTGGCCGGCTCATCCACAGGGGCGCCGCTGACCGTCTGGCTGATGGACCCACCGGCAGGCGTGCCCGCGCCACTGAAGTTTGTGCCACCATTGATGGCCCTGACCTGCTCTGCGATGGTCTCCGATACGATCCACCCGGTGGGATCGCTCTTGGCCTCGGCGCTGGAAAACGTGCCGTTGGTGATGAGGTTGAGCGTTGCCTGCCCGCCACCGAAAATCACATCATCGCCACCGCCGGCCGCGATGGTGTCCGCCCCGCCGCCCCCTTGGATCGTATCAGATCCGTCGGTGATCTTGTCGCCACCGCCATCGTGGGCGCCGCTCGCATCGTCGTACCCAACGCCCATCGCCTCGCCACTGGCTTCGCCCTCGACCGTGGGCGCGAAGAAGCTGATGTTGTCCAGATCGACTCGTTCGTTGCCCCAGAGGAAATCCGCGCTGATGGCGAAGTGCTCGACATTGCTCAGGACCGACGCGAATTGCGCTTCGGAGACGCCGAACGCCTCTGCCGTCAGGTCGATTGAGGCCGTGCCCGAGGTGTCGCCGCTGGTCGCATTGAAGCTGAACTGGCCGTTGATCACCTTCCCGTCCTGGGTGCGAATGGACACCGGGACGAACGAGGCGGAGGACCCTGGGTTGTCAATGGCATAGTCGAATTCCCACCGCCCCCCGATCAGGCTGGACTGGTCGCCGGACATGGAGGCGGGAGACGCGAACTTGTGGGCTTCCGACGACGTATCCTGAATGAAGATCCGACCGCTGCCGGATGCGTGAGAAATCAGGCTATCGCTATAGGTTTCCTTGACGGCGTCCCAGCCTCGCCACCCTTCGAGACTGGACGTGAAGGAGAACGTTTTGCTGGGCATCTATAGCGGCTCCGCAATTGTGTCGGACGCGCTCAAGGGGCGCGCCGTTCGTTTGTGAGGGTCCGGCTTTCTGTGAGGGTCTGGAAGACGCGCGCGCCGAGTTTTCCAACAGACGGACCGGGGCGTGGCGCTTCGGCTCGCTCCGGATCGAACGGCTGTGGCCCGCTTGCAAAGTCGGAGACACGGAAGGTACTGCGTTGGCAAGCGTGCGCCAGACGCACGACCGAGTGTGACGACGCACACGCGACGCCCCCATCGGCGTGCGCGCCATCCTACCGTCTCTCGAGCAGACAGTGGCCCGTCAGAAAGCGATTGGTCGTATCGCGGCACATCCTTCCCCAAGTTCACGTCGTCCACAGTGGATTGCTCGCGCAGAATCGTGTGTTTGGGCAGGTCAGGTACATCGACCGTTTACCCTGCGCCGAACCAAGACGCGCCCAGTCCTCCTTAAGGACCGACTGGAAAATTTCCGTTAAGTCCGCAGCTCTTGGGCAATCGCGCGCAGGGTTCTCTTGCTCGATCGCCGTGGTCGCGCAGGGTGCAGCCGCCTCATCTTCCGGCGCAAGCGCACGGTGGCACGGGCCGCGTCCGGCCAGGGCGTCGGCCCTCAGGTTTGGCTTTGTTGAAGGATCCAGTCCCTGACGCGTTGTGCATCCTCCGAGAGGGGGGACCGTGAGGACCAGACCAGGTAGAACCCCTTGCCCGTGGTCCAGCTCCACTCCCTTCGCGCGGCCAGAAGCCCCTGATCGACCAAACGATCCGCAAGGTGTCCCCAGCCGAAGGAGAACCCCTCGCCCGCCATGGTTGCCTGAAGGACCAACGCGTAGTCGTTGAGCCGCAAACCGCCCAGTGGCATCTCTGCGCGGATCTTGAAGTGGTGGAACCAGTCGCGCCATGTCGGGCGCTCGCGGATCGGCTCTTCGAGGTGGATCAGGCGTTGGTGAAGCAGGCTGGGGATGCCTTTGAGCGTCACGGCCGTCGCCATGACCTGTGGCGCAGCAATGGGGTAGATGACCTCGGGTGCGATCAACGCGCTTTCATGATGAGGCCATTTGCCGGAGCCGCGACGGATCGCGAGGCTGATGTTCTCCGTATAGAGATCCGGCTCTCTGTCGCTGGATTGCAGGCGCAGGTCGATCGCGGGGTGGGCGCGCTGCAGAAGGGCGAGGCGCGGCATCATCCAATAATTGTTGAACGCAGTCGATGCATTGAGCGTGACATAGTCGCGTCGGGCGCGTTGCCGGATCGCGCGGGCCGAATGGGACAATTGCTCAAACGCGCCTGTCGTATCCGCAAAGAGGCGTTCTCCGGCTGCGGTCAGGGTGACCTTGCGATGGCCGCGCGCAAAGAGAGCAACGCCGAGATGCTCTTCGAGCTGGCGGATGGTCGCGCTGACGGCGGGCTGCTGGACGTTCAGCTCCGCCGCAGCGCGTGTGAACGATCCGTGCCGGGCTGCCGTCTCAAAGACCATCAAATGGCGGGGTGAACAGAGATGGTCCCAAAGGTTTCGCATAATCTCAAATTATCCAAACGATTGGAATATTCAAGCGTCACAGCCTGCCGACATAACGCTAAACGACAGTGTGGACAGGAGGAGCAATGCAAGATGGCCAGACGTGCCCGTGCGAGCCGGACCCGCATCGTCGATGCCGGGGGTGCACCACAATCCCCCCACATTCGCCGCCGTCTGCCCTTTTTCGACGTCCTTGACGAAGCGCAGATCGTGCGTCTCGAGGCACAGGTCGACTGGATCTTGCAGGATGTGGGCATCGCGTTTCGGGATGACCCGGAGGCGCTGAGGCTCTGGGCCGCGCACGGGGCGAAGATCGAGGGGGACCTTGTCCGCGCTCCGGCAGACTGGATCCGATCGCTTTGCGCCAAGGCGCCGCCGACCTTTACCCAGCTTGCGCGCAATCCGGCACGGTCCGTCACCATCGGGGGGCCCAATCAGGTCTTCGCGCCGATCTACGGAGCTCCGTTTGTGCGCGATGCCGAGGGCGGGCGACGGTATGGCGATCTTGCCGCGTTTCGTGACCTCGTGAAGCTCACCTATCTGCATCCCAACCTGCACCATGGCGGCTTTGTCACCTGCGAGCCCTGCGATGTGCCAGTCAGCAAGCGTCACCTGGACATGCTGCTGGCGCATATGACGCTCTCCGACAAGCCGCATCTGGGCGCGATCACCGAGATGAGTCGGGCACAGGACAGCGTCGATATGGCGGAGATCGTCTTCGGCGCCGACGTGATGGCCGAAACCTGTGTCATCATGGGGAACGTCAACACAAATTCACCTCTGCTCGTCGACCGTGTCGTAACGGAGGCGGCGCGGGTCTACTCTGCGCGTGGACAGGGGCTGATCGTGGTGCCCTTCATCCTGTCCGGTGCCATGGGCCCGGTCTCGACCGCCGCCAGCGTCGCCCAGGCCATGGCCGAAGCGATGATGGTCTGCGCATATGTCCAGCTCGTGCGCCCGGGGGCTCCGTTTGTGCTGGGCAATTTTCTGTCATCGATGTCGCTGAAGTCCGGCGCGCCGACCTTCGGCATGCCCGAACCCGTGATCTCGAACTATGCGATCGGACAATTGGCGCGGCGGGCGGGGTTGCCGCTGCGCTGCGGCGGGTCGTTGACGGCCTCCAAGATCGAGGACGCCCAGGCCGCCTATGAGAGCGCGGATTCGATGCATTCGACAATGCTCGCCGGGGCCAATTTCGTTTTGCATTCCGCGGGTTGGCTGGAGGGCGGGCTCTGTACCGGCTTCGAGAAACTGATCATGGACGCGGACCGCCTGGGCTCCTATCAAAAGGTCCTCGCCGAGGGGCTCGACACCTCCGAGGAAGCGCTGGCGCGCGACGCCTACGCAGAGGTGGCCGCCGGAGGGCATTTTCTCGGCTGCGCACACACGATGCGCAACTATCAGACCGCGTTCTACGAGCCCAAACTCAGCGACAGCGAGAACGTCGAGAGCTGGGAGGAAGCGGGCTCCAAGGACATGCGCCGTCGGGCATACGAACGCTGGACCAAGATGCTGTCGGACTACGAAGCTCCGCCGATTGAGCCGGCAACGCGCGAGGCGCTGGAGGCCTATGTGGCCAAGCGCAAGGAAGAGCTCCCCGATGCCTGGTATTAGGATCACGGGCCTGCGGGTCACGCCCGTCAACATTCCGTTGGCGCGGCCCGTATGGTGGACCGGCGGGCATTACCCCGGCACTTCGAAGGCGATCATCGAGGTCGAGACCGACGCCGGGCTTGTCGGGCTGGGCGAGGCGCCTTCGCTCGACGTGATCGGCCATATCACGGCCATGGGCGAGCGGCTGATCGGGGCCGACCCCCTGGACATCGCCGGTTGCGAAAGCCTGTGCGTGCCGCCCTGGCAGATCGTGCAGAACACCGACGATAGCTCGGTCGTAAAGGCCTTCGGTGCCATCGAGATCGCGCTGTGGGACCTGCGCGGCAAGGTTTCGGGCGAGCCGCTCTACCGTCTGCTTGGGGGCGCGGTGCGAAAGAGCATCCCCTTTACCGAGTACTTTGGGTTTCGCGACGGGGCGGAAATGACCCCCGGCGCACTTGCCGATTATTGCCTTGCGATGCGCGAGGCCCATGGCGCGACCATGTTCGAAGGCAAGCTGATCCTCGGGGATCCGGGGCTTGAGATCGAGACGGTGAAAGCGCTGCGCAGGGCGCTCGGGCCCGACGCGATGATCCGGCTTGACAGCAATATGCAATGGTCGCTGCCCACGGCGATGCGGGTGTTCCGCGAGATCGAACCCTACGATATTCGCAACTACGAGGACCCTGTCGCGACCTTCGAAGAGATGGCGCAATTGCGGCGCCACTTTACCATCCCGATCTCGACTCACGTGCCAGACCTTCTGCGGGCCGTGTCGCTCGGCGCGCCCAACTACATTGTCACGAATTTTGCCGTGCTGGGCGGGATCTCCCGCACGGTGCGCTTTGTCGGGGCGTGCGAGACGATGGGCGTGGGCTTCTGGTGCTATTCCGGCGATGCGGGCATCGCCACGGCAGGGTATCTGCACATGTCCGCGGCGATGCCATGGATCACCGAACCCTCGCAATCGCTCTTCCGGTGGCAGACGGGGGATGTCATCGAGGGCGGCCCGTTTCGCCAGACCAACAACAATGTCACCGTTCCCGAGGGCCCCGGCCTCGGCGTGACGCTCGATCGTGACGCGCTGGCCTTCTGGCACGCACACCTCGTCGAGAACGGCCCTCTCGATCACTTCCATGACCCGGCCCGGCCGGGCCGGTTCCGCCGCTTGCCACTCAATTAAGGACGCCCCATGCCCGAGATCCAGAAAGACGAATTCGTCACCGGCAAACCGCTGCCGTCCCACGCCAAGGTCGTTGTGATCGGTGGCGGCGTTGTCGGCTGTTCGATCCTGTTTCACCTGGCCAAATTCGGCTGGAAGGACGTCGTACTGCTCGAGCGGGACGAACTCACATCGGGCAGCTCGTGGCACGCGGCGGGGCAGATCCATACAATCTCGTCGGACCCCAACATCTCCCGCCTGCAAAGCTACACGATCGACCTGTACAAGGAGATCGAAGAGACCAGCGGACATAGCGTCGGGCTGCACATCACCGGGGGGTTCTACGCGGCCTCGACCAAGGAATGGTACGACTACCTCAAACGCGAACGCTCCAAGGCGCGGTACATGGGGCTGCATCAGGAGTTCATCTCGCCCGGCGAATTGGCCGAGCGTCACCCGTTGATCGACCCCAAGCACTATTATGCCGCGCTCTGGGATGACCAGGACGGCGACCTTGATCCCTCTGGCGCCACGTATGCTTTCGCCAAATCGGCACGCGTTCACGGGGCGCAGTACTTTACCCATTGCGGTGTCACCGCCATGGCGCAGCGTCCGAACGGGAGCTGGGATCTGACCACGCCCAAGGGGCAGATCAATGCAGAGCAGGTGGTCAATTGCGGCGGCCTCTGGGCGCGCGAGGTGGGGCATATGTCGGGCGTCCATCTGCCGGTACAGCCCATGGAGCACCACTATCTCATCACCGAGCAGGTGCCACTGATCGCAGAGCGGATGGAGCGTCTTGGCGAGGCAGGGCGTCTGCCCGCAGGTATCGACTACGAGGCCAACATCTACTTCCGCCAGGAGCGGCATGGCATGTTGCTCGGCACGTACGAGCCAAAGTCGACACCCTGGAAGGTCGACGGCACACCCTGGGACTTCGGGCATGAGCTCCTGCAACCCGATCTCGATCGGATCGCGGACCGGCTGGAAATGTCGTTCGAGCGCATCCCCACCATCGGTGAAGCGGGCATCAAGGACATGATCAATGGCCCCTTCACCTTTGGCCCCGACGGGAATCCGATGATTGGCCCGGTGCCGGGCATGAGGAACTACTGGGTTGCGGTGGGCGTTATGGCGGGGTTCTGCCAAGGGGGCGGTGTCGGCCTGACCATGGCAGAGTGGATGATCGACGGGGAGCCGTCCATTGATGTCTGGGCCATGGATGTCGCCCGGTTCGGAGAGTTCGCGACGCCAGACTGGGGCACGATCAAATCGTCGGAGAACTACGAACGCCGCTTCGTGATGACCTTCCCCAACGAGACCCTGCCCAAGGGCCGGATGCAGAAGACGACCGCGCTCCACGACCGGCTTGTGGCCAGGGGCGCGCTGATGGGGCAGGGTTTCGGCCTCGAACATGCGCTCTGGTTTGCCGACGATGCCGCCGATGCGCACGAGGCACCCACTTTTGAGCGCAACCGCAGCCACGATTATGTGGCGCGCGAGGTCCGCGCGGTGCAGGACGCTGTAGGGGGCATCGAGATTGCCAACTTCGCCAAGCATTCGTTCAAGGGACCCGGCGCACGGGAGTATCTGAACCGTACTTTGGCTGGCTACCTGCCGAAACCGGGCCGCCTGACGCTGACGCCGATGCTGACACCGAAGGGCAAGCTCTACGGCGACCTGACGGTGGCGTGTCTGGCCGAAGACCACTTCATGCTCTTCGGATCCGGCGCGATGCAGGAGGCACATCGCAGATGGTTCGAAAAGGATCTGAGCGGGGATGTCACCTATGCCAACGTCAGCGACGACTGGCATGGCATCGCGCTCTCCGGGCCAAGGTCCCGCGCGCTTCTCGCGCGCATCACCCGCGAGGACGTGAGTGCCGATGCGTTCAAGTTTCGGGACCTGCGTCAGACGTTTGTGGCCGGGGTGCCGGTGATCCTCAACCGGATCAGCTTTTCGGGGGAGTTGGGCTACGAGATCTACTGCAGGCCGCAGTATCTCCTGCGTCTGGCGGAAGCCATCGAAGAAGCGGGCGCGGATCTCGGCTATCGCTGGTATGGCGCGCGGGCGCTCATGTCCATGCGGCTGGAGAAGGGCTGGGGGGTCTGGACCCTTGAATATCGTCCTGATTTCAACGCGGTGGAAAGCGGCATGGATGTCTTCATAAACTGGAAGAAGGATTTCGTCGGAAAGGAGGCCACGCTTGCGGCGCGTGACACGGGCGTCGCGCAACGGCTGGTGACCATGACCATCGATGTGTCGGGCATCGACGTCAGCAATGACGAAGCGATCCTGAAGGACGGCACCGCCGTCGGGTATGTCTCGTCCGGTGGGTATGCGCACCGCGTCGGCAAGAGCATGGCGATGGGCTATGTGACGACCGACCACGCGGCCCCTGGCACGTCGCTTCAGGTCGAGATCCTGGGCGGCCTCTTCAATGCAGAAGTGCTCGGCGGCCCGGCCTATGACGCCAATGGGGCAAACATGCGCGCCTAGCTGGCCGCTGCCGCAGTTTGGCGCGCCGCAACCGGGCCAGACATCCACCTCTGCACCCGGCTGCCGGTGCGCCATGCCCCCTGTTGCCTATCCGACGGCTTCTGGCAGCTCTCCCAAAGGAGCGTGGCGCGTCGTTCTTTTTGCAACCCAAGAGGGGGCCCGGGGTGTTGCGCCGTCAACGTCGGTGGCCTCTGGCGCGGGCTTGGAGCGCGCACCAGAGACGTAGGCACAGACCCTCCCGGAGCAACGCGGGAGAGCAGCCGGCTGCGCGCATGGCTTATAGCTCTGTGATGACCGTCGCGCCAACGGATCTGAACCGGTCCATGCCCATCAGGGCGTCCGGCGCATCTTCGAGACGGATCCGATCTCCCACGAGGCGCGCAGGGTCGAGCTTGCCGCTTTCGACAAGATCCAGCATCGCGCCGTAGCGGTGGGCCTGCATCCCGTGCGAACCCAAGAGCTCGATCTCCTGCGCGACGATCTTCGGCATCGGCACCGCAGGTGCGGCATGGTCTCCGAGCATCAGTCCGACCTGGATGTGCTTGCCGCGCGGGCGCAGGCACAGGATCGAGTTGGTCATCGTGACGGGATGGCCCAACGCATCCAGCGAGACATGGGCCCCGCCCTTCGTGGTCTCGCGAATTGCCCCGGCAACGTCTGTGTCGCGCCCGTCGATCGTGCGGACCGCGCCGAGCGCCTGCGCCAGCGCAAGCTTGGCGGGATCGAGATCCACGGCGATGACTTGCGCGCCGGCGGAATTGGCGATCATGACAGCCGACAGCCCCACGCCGCCGCAGCCATGCACCGCGACCCATTGCCCGGCCCTGACGCGGCCTTGGTCGATGACGGCGCGGAACGACGTTGCGAAGCGGCAGCCCAGGCTCGCCGCAGTCGCAAACTCCATTCCGTCGGGGAGGGCGACGAGGTTCAGATCCGCTTGGTGGATCGCGACGTATTGCGCAAAGCTGCCCCAATGGGTGAAGCCGGGTTGCTCTTGGTGCAGGCAGACCTGCTGGTGTCCGGCGTGGCATTCAGGGCAGCTCCCACATCCGCAGATGAACGGGACGGTGACGCGATCGCCGACACGCCAGCCGGTCACCTCCCGCCCGACGGCCTCGACCGTGCCGGCAAGCTCGTGGCCAGGGATATGCGGAACTTCGATGTCGCTGTCGTGCCCCATCCAGCCATGCCAGTCGCTGCGACAGACGCCGGTTGCCTCGACCTTCAGCACAACTCCATGCGGCGCCGGCGACGGGTCGGCAACGGTGACGACCTTCGGCGGTGTTTGGAAGTGCTCATAAAGGACGGCTTTCATGGCGGCAGCTTTCGGTGGTTCAACTCAGGTGCTCGACCGTACTATGGTCGCCCGAAAAGACCCGGCAAATCTGGTCCTTCGCGCCAAAGAGGCGGCACAGTGACCCGCCCGGCCTCGACGATTGGGCACGTCCTTCACCGGGTTCTGCCGGGGCAGTAGGGGCAGCGTGAAGGTAAGCTTTAGCTTGCCTTGGGGAGGCAAGTCGCCGACGATCCGACTCGCATGTCGCGCCTGACAACTGGGGGAAGACTTCGATGAACCTTTCACTCCGTGGATCGAAATCGCTCAAGCCTGAGCAGATCAAATTTGTTGAAAAGTACCTGCTGAAAGGCAAGTCGCTGGAAGAGTATCTGGACGGCAAAACGAAGCTCTCCAAGGACGACAAGAAGGCCTACAAGGCCTATGAGGACTACCAGAAACTCAAGGAAAAATACGCCGATTACATGGATGGCGTGATCCAGACGGATCCGGGGCGCGAAGAGGTCCTCAAGGGGCTCGACGACGCGATCCTCCAGGCCAAGAGCGGCGACTTTGAGGCGGCGCTCAAGACGCTGAAAGATACCGAAGGCGCAGCAAAGAAGCTGCATAAGTACGTTGTCGAGCGCGAGAAGGCCAAGAGCGATCTGGAAAAGCGCCAGGAGAAGGCGCGCAAGGAAAAGCGCAAAAAAGAAGAGAAGGCCTTCAAGGAGCGCCGCAAACAGGCGACGTCCGATCACAAGGACGCGATGGCCGAGCACAACGAGATCCTGCAGGAATACCAGGGCAAGGAGTCCTCCACGGCCGTGCTCAAGATGATCGGCGACATGTCCGAGGTGCGCTTTGGGATTGTCGGCGGCTTCGAGGCGATCACAGAAGAGGCGCTGCATGCCTTTGTTGAGACGCCCAAGGACGCGATCCGCGTACCGGAGCAATCCGAATTTGAGACGGCCTATAGCGCGCAGATCCAGCTCGTGCTCGACCTCTTGAAGCGGGCCGAGGTTGCCGACGGTCTCGACAAGGACGATCCCAGCTCCCAGCAGGAGGTGAAGGAGATCAACGAGACGCTCCAGACGATCGACCAAAAGGCCAAAGAGATTGCCAAAAAGGCGGAGGATTACATCAAGTCCAATCCCGCCGGGACGTCGAAGGTCACGGAGGATATCCGCCAGGCGCTGATTGAGCAGCGCAATGACACGGTCAACAAGTTCGTCGACGAAGAAGCCGCAGCGGCCGAAGAGCTCATCCAGTCGCTCATTGCGTGGGGTAGCCAGGATGCCAGCCAGATGCAAGGCAAGTTCGATGAGGCGTCAAAGATCACCGACACGCAGGAGCGCTATCGCGCGCTCAAGGATCTGACGGCCGAGCTGCGCAAGGTGAGCGCCGACCAGTACGGCGATTACAAGGAGCAGTACAAGGAGGTCGCTAAGCGCTTCGAGAGGACGAAGGCAACGTTTTTGCAGATCTCCATGGAGGTTATGCTCGTGGGCAGTCAGGCCAAGATCGCTGAGCCTGCGGCGGATCAGCTTCAGCTGGTCAGCAACGTTCTGCAAAGCCGCCAGCCCAACGAAAAGAACATCGAGATGGCCAAGAAGCTGCTCGATGACGCGGATCGCATGCTCACGGAGCTCAAGAAGTTCGAGGAGTTCGAGCAGAAGATCTATGATCTGCGCGGTCAGGTGAAGTCTGCGCTCGGGGTGAAAGCCCACCGCAAGGCGTGCCCGGGCATGCACGCAGAACTCAAGGCCAAGTTCGAGGAGGTCGACAAGGACTGGCCGTCCAAAGGCCTGTCAAAGGCACAGGAGTTCTTCGAGGCGCTGCTCGTGCTCGTGAAGACCGATGAGAACAGCTTTGCCAAGAAAGCCCAGGCCCTGATCGACTGGCGCAAAGACAAGGCCAAGCAGGTCAAGGACGTCGACAAGCTCGTCAAGAAACTCGACAAGAAGGTCGAGGAGCTCACCGACAAGAAGTCGAAGTCTTACCAGGGGGATGCGCTCAACGAGTTTGAAGCGATCAAGAAGGAGATTGATGATGAGAACGCCGTGCGCGGCGATGTCGATCTGCGCATGTCGGCTCTGATCAGCAAGCTCACCTCCTGGACGAATGTCGATTCCAAGACGGGCCTGATCTTCAACGAAAAAGGCGTTATGACCGCTCAGCGTCCCGTCGAAGGCCGCACTATCAAGTTGGCGGATCACCTGGGCGCCCAGGAGTTCATGGCGGACCAGAAGGCCGGTGTCGCCAAGCTTGACGCCAAGGAAAAGCTCAAGGAGGACGTCGCGAAGGCGATCTCCAAGTGCAAGGAGGCGCGCAAGGAGGCGGGCAAAGTCGTCAAGTCGAAGAAGGGCAAATCTGACCTCAAGGACGTCGACAAGCAGATCAAACAGGCTGAAAAGCTTCTGAAATCTGAGGCGTTCGAGGACGCGCTGGCGATGATCGAGATCTGCAAGACGGACTTGCAGCGCGCCAGCCAGGGCATCGACCTGAGCAAGTTCAAGGGGATCCCGGACGCGTGGGCCAAGCAGGCCACGCAGCTCAACAACGCGGCCAACACGCTCAAAGGTAAGGTCCAGGATGCGGCCGATGCCAACGCGGACGACGAGGTCAAGCTTGCGGGCAAGATGGAAACGGCTGTCGACACTGCGATGCAGCGGCTCGACCCGAAGGCATTCGACGAGGCGCTCAAGACCTTCGACAACGGCGATCACCTGCGCGCGCGCGAGCAGGTCCTGCGCCAGGTCCGCTATCTGCGCGAGCTCCTCGACCGAGACCCAAGGCTGGCCAAGATCGACGGCGGCACGAGCTTTGGCCCCGGCATCAGCATCGCGGCGGCGAAGTCGATGCTGAGCGATATCGAACGCAGCGCCATCGTCCAGAACTGAGCCAGGGAAGGGAGACAAAACCATGCCCGACGGCGGATTTAACGAGAGCCAGCGCAAGTGGCTGGAAGATTTCGGTCAGGTCGAGAAGAAGGCCAAGGCGGCCAACGACACGATTAAACAGCGTCAGGACGGCCTGCAAAAGGGCGCCGATCTCATCAAGAACGAAGGGGAGGCGATCCGCGCTGGGCTGACCTTTGAGGTCACGAAGCTCCCGAAAGGCCTCAAGGGCAAGTTCAAGGAGCTCTTCAACATCAAGGACACGATGGTCTCCCTCGATCCGGAAAAGGGGCCCTTGCAAGAGATCGACACCTGGCACGACCTGCCGGGAACCGAACAGATGGACCCCGAAGAGATCAAGAAGGTCGAAGCGGCGTTTCAGAAGATCCTCGATACCCAGACCGAGATGAAGCAGATGATGGACGGGGAGGGTTTTCCGCTCTACCGGCCGCTGACCGACGACGAAGCCGAAAAGAAGTTCGGGTTTGTTGAAGAAGAGAAGAAGCTGCGCGAAAAGCTCCAGTCGGAGGGAAAGTCCGAACAGGAGTTCAAGGACGCGCTGGCCAAGTTCGAAGAGAACAAGAAGGCCGCGATAGATCAGTACAATGCCGATGCCAACCGGCGGCTGTCCGATGATCTATGGGAGCCGCTCAAGCGCGAAGGCATATGCCCGGAAAACCTGATCCCGGATGCCTATTCCGAGGCCGTTCGCATCGGCGAGGGGGCGATGGCCGCGTACAACGAGCGGCTGGAGGAATACACCGCCAATCGTGACAAGATGCAGCGTTTGCTCGACGACCTCGGCCCAGGGTTCAGCATCGCCGAGGATCTACTGGAAGCGACCGCGTCCGCCGCTGGTGCCGTCGCTGGCTTTGATGGGGTGGGCGACACGCCCAAACAGATCAAAGACATGGCAACGATGCTCAAGGTGTGCACAACGTCGATCCACACCGGCGCAAAGAAGCTCATCAATGAACGCGACGCGCTGAGCTCCGCGGAGGCGGTCGTGCCGGTCTTGTCGGGCATCGTCACGACCGTTGCGGGCAAGGAGATGGGCGCCATGGTCGGTTCCATCGCCACCAGCGGCATCAAGATGGCGAAGGTCGGCGACAAGCTTTCCAAGGATCCGCCCAATGTGGAGGGCGCCTTCTTCGATCTGGGCGCTTCGATTTGTGCAGGCATGACGGCAACGGGAGATCCGACGCTTGTCGAGGTGGCCAAGCACATGTCGACCGGGTTCTCCGGCGCCAGCAGTGCTTCGGCGATCGGAAAGGCCGTTGCGACGGGCGATTCCAAAAAGATCATCGATGCGTTCCAGAATGAGATCGAGACGCAGTTCAAGAGCGTCAAGCCAATCATCGAGCAAGAGATCACGGAAAACATCCAAAAGACCATCAAGGAAAAGGTCACGGATAAGGACGAGCAAAAGAAGCTCCTGGCCGCGCTCAGCAAAGATGGCGCCAAGATGGCCGGCGATGCGGAGGTGATGGCTGGGCTCGGCGATCTCGCACGGGTGATCGACGATGCGGTCAACAAGCCCATCCGGGAGGCGGCCGTCAAGCTAGCCAAAGAAGCCTCCGAAGCCGAAATGCAGCGAATTCAGGAGCTGGCGGAGGAGGCCGGCGAGGATTTCGACGCCCTCCTGCCGATCGACGCAGAAGCGATGAAGCGCGCCCAGGAGATCAAAGACAAGGAGGTCAACAACATCGACAAGCTGATCGCGATGGTGCGTCGCGACCAGATGATCTTCGATATGGCCAAGAAAATCGTGACGGGCGGCACGGCTATGGTGGCTGCGTTTGTCCCTGTCGCGGGGACGGCGCCTGTCGCGGCGCAGTTGATGTTCTCGATCACCGAGGCCGTGGAACGCGCGCGTCATGTCGATAAGTGGCGCAGGAACCTCAAGGATTCAGAAGCCGCGCAATCCATCCTCGCAGATGCGGCGTACAACGAGTTCTACTACCAGGTCAGTCAGATGGCGGAGATCAATATCCGCATCGGGCTTCAGGCCGTGCAACTTGTGGCGAAAGCTGTCGAAACGGCGGCGCTCGCCTCCGGCATGGGGGCGCCTGCCGCGGCGGCGGGAGCGGCTGTGGCAGGTGGCGCCGCAGCAGCGCAGAGCTTGCTCAAGGTCGCTGTGACGATCAAGACGACGGCGGAGATGGCCAAGGCTTGGAGCCTTTACAAGAAGGCCGTTGCGACCCCGAAGGACCGCAAGGCCGTCCGGCTTGCCATCCGCGCCAACCCGACGCTGGCGAAATACGCCATGGCCTACGGGGCGGTGACGGACAAGAACCCGGTCGCGGTGATTTGTGTGAAGCGGTGTGGGCTTAACGAGAAGACACTCGCCAATCCGAACACGAACGTGGGCAAGGTCGTCGAGTATCTCGAAACGGTCTACCGGGACGACCCGACGCTGGTGCGCGCGGTGGCCGAGCCCAAGAAGTGGCACCCCGGAGCGGTGGAACTGACGGCTGTCAGCTACACGAAGTTCTGCGCGGCCGCCTTCACCAAAGCCAGCCCAAAGCTGAGCCGCAAGGAGGACAACAGCATCATCAATGCGACGCTGATGGGGTTGGAGGATCTCTCGGAGGAGGGGCGCAAGTGCTTCGAAGAGAGTTACCAGGTGGGCGACAAGACGGACATCAAGGACCTCGAAAAAGCCCACGAGGCGGCAAAGGCGGTCGTATCCGCCATCGCGAAGTACAAGCCCAAGGACGAGGAGGGCGCCGCGCACGATGAGATGCAGCTCTACCTCGACACGCTGGACGCCCAGGCCGTGTTGGCCATGCGCAACGCAATGCGGGCCATCGAAGCGATGGAGCCCGGTGTTTAGGCGCTCCGTCCGAGGATCCGGCGCGTAAACCTTGGCGCATGGGGCGCGGCGCTTTGTGCGGGCACACACGGCTTGGTTGGCGGCTCCTCAGAGCGGTGCCTTTGTTTGGGAGGCGGGTGCGCGGGGGTAACACGCGCGCGCCAGTGCATCGTCGTGTCGCGCCAGCCACATCAGGCCGCTACCGGGGCGTCGCGGCGGGCAGATGTGCCCGATCGCGCCAGGACACCCCGCAGCGCGCTAGCAGACCTGACCGGCTGCCCAGCCCGATGACCAGGCCCACTGAAAATTGTATCCGCCGAGCCATCCGGTGACGTCGACAACCTCGCCGATGAAGAAGAGCCCCGGGACCTTGCGGGCCATCATCGTGCGCGCGTCGAGATCGCGGGTGTCCACGCCGCCCAACGTCACTTCTGCCGTCCTGTAGCCCTCGGAGCCGGCTGGAACGATGCGCCAGTCGTGCACCGCAGCGCCGAGGGCGTCCAGCTTGCGGTCGGATTGATCGGCGAGGCGCCCGTCGATGCCCGCCCGCGCGGTGACGCTGCCGGCGAGCTTGTCCGGCAGCGCGTCACCGAGGGCCTTTCGAACGGAGATCCGGCCGCCTTGCGCGCGCCGGTCGCGCAGCAGCGTGGGTGTGTCCTGTCCCGCTGCGAGGTCGATCACGATGGGGTCACCCTCCCGCCAAAAGGACGAGATCTGCAGGATAGAAGGGCCGGACAGGCCCCTGTGTGTGAAGAGAAGCCCCTCGTCGAAGGACGTCTTGCCATGGGTTACGCGCGCCGACACGGAAACACCGGAGAGCGCCGCGGCGTCGTCCTTGGCTTCTCCGCTGAAGGTGAGCGGGACGAGGCCGGGCCGCGTCTCCACC
Source organism: Pseudomonadota bacterium (assembly GCA_039189975.1). Classification (GTDB taxonomy): domain Bacteria; phylum Pseudomonadota; class Alphaproteobacteria; order Rhodobacterales; family Rhodobacteraceae; genus HLUCCA09. Next base: position 3,704 of record JBCCYI010000040.1, on the reverse strand, counting down.
AGACGCAGTCCGAATTGTGTGGCAACGCCGTAACCAAATCCGGTGGCGCCGATCTTTGGGATGGACTTGCCACCCGTGGCGATGACCAGCGAGGGTGCAGTGAAGCGCCCGCCCGAAGTCTCTACGGTAAACGTCCCGGCCGCGCCGTCCTGTCGTGCGACCGAGGTCACGGAGGTGGCCGTGCGCAACTCGACACCGGCCTCAGTCATGTCTTGCCTGAGCATCGCGATGATCTCGCGCGCGGATCCGTCACAAAAGAGCTGCCCGAGAGTTTTCTCATGCCAGGCAATGCCAGCAGCGTCGATCCGCGCAATGAAGGATTGCTGCGGGTAACGGCTCAGCGCGGAGATGGCGAAACGCGGATTTTCTGACAGAAACCGGTCCGGTGTTGTGTGCAGATTGGTGAAGTTGCATCGTCCCCCACCGGAAATGCGGATCTTCTCGCCGGGTGTCCGAACATGTTCGATCAGGACGACCCGCCGCTGACGTCGCCCCGCCTCGATCGCGCAAAACATACCCGCAGCACCGCCCCCCAGGACGATCACGTCCACGTCCCTGCTCATGGCCGGGAGCGCTTGGAGCCAAGGCGTTTGGAGCCGAAGGGCATACGAGAACTCCCGGGTGTCTCTCGTGGGGCGGGCGTCGCGTCGCGCACGGCGCTACCCCAAAGCGCCCCCGTCAATCAATTGCTATTCGGTGCGGCACTGGCCGCGGTCCGCCGGAGCAGAACCCTCGAATCGGCGTGGCGGCTGCATCTTTGTTCGAGAGGCGAGGGATGAAGGGGCGGGGTCGCGTTGTCCTCAATTTGAGAACAATCGCCGTCAACGCGCGCAAATGTTCTGGTTCGAGCCAAATTTTGCGAGAACTTGATCGAAATTGGTTGGTCGCGTGGCGAGATCATGGCACCGGTTGAGTTGTGCGCAAGGGCAGCTCCGCATGAGAGCCTTGCGCGGACAGCGCGGGCGGCAGGGCTTGTTCAGCGCAGTTGTGGGTCATCGGATGCGCGCGAAGGGCGGCACGCGGGGTGACGGTTTGAGGTGTGGGCGGCACGGCCCGGACAGCCCTCGTGGAGGATTGGCGCGTGGCAGATCTGACATTCACCAACAGCGGGACGTTCGACGGGCTGGACGCGACGCTTCAGGTTGAGACGCCCAAAGCCGTCGCGGGGCAGTTTCAGGCCGATATCATCCTCTCGCAGGACGGGCTGCAGCCGGTGATCAACATCGCCTTCGCGATCGACACTTCGGGCTCGACTGAGGACACCACCGGGATCGACTTCAACGGTGACGGGACAGACGATACCTTCCTTGAGGCGCAGATCTTTGCCGCAGAGGAGCTGCTGAACAGCCTGGCCGCCAACGGCTATGGCGATGAGGTCTCCGTTACGATTGTGGATTACGCAGGCAACGGTGCCAATAGCTTTACGGCGCCGCTCTCGGATCCCGATGCCCTGCTCAATTATGTTTCAGGCCTGTCGTCCGGGGGCTTCACCCCGTACGACGCGGCGCTGGGCGAGGTGGAAGACGCCTGGGATACCGCCGGCATATCCGACAGCGACTCGAACTTTCTCTATTTCTTCTCGGACGGCTTCCCGTTTCCGGCGAACCAGGATTACCAGACCAATCTGACCTCGCTGGAGGAGGCCTACGACCCGGCCATTCGCTCCGTTGGATTTGGCGATAACACCAGTGTCACCGATCTCAATGTGATCGACAATTCCGGCCTCGGGACGGCCATCATCAACGATGAGGACGACCTCGACGCTTTGTTGACGCAGCCGCCGCTCCTGCCGGAGGTGGAAAGCTTCGACATCATCGTCGATGGCGACGTGCTGGAAACCATCCCGTTCGACGACCCCAGAGTGTCCGAAGATCCGGTCCTCGGCGTGGTCATCCTGGATCTGGACGTCGCGGGCTACGACTTCGTTCCAGGGGCCGAACCGTCGATCGAGTTTGAGGTTCGGACAAACTTCAGCAACGGCGAGACGTTGACCGCGGGCGGCGATGTCACGCTGCTCGACGGGATCGTGGAAGGCACCGCTGCGGGCGATCTGATCGACGTCGATTATGCTGATGACCCGGAGTGCGACAAGGTCGATGCCGAGGACAACATCGACCCCAATGCCACGGGTACCGCCCGCAATGATGACCTGATCTTCGGCTTCGGTGGCAACGACACGATTGTTGGCGCCGAGGGCAGCGACACGTCCTTTGGCGGTGAAGGCGACGATCTCATCGTCGATTTCGCGCCGGGGGGGACGGATACCGGCACCAACGATGCCATGTCCGTCGACGAAGGCAACGATACGCTCGAGGGCGGAGCCGGGGACGATACGCTCGACGGCGGCGCGGACAATGACAGTCTCGTCGGCGGCACCGGCGCCGACAGCCTGACCGGCGGCGCGGGCAGCGACCGGCTCTTTCTCGGCTCCGGCGATTCCGCGGACGAGGCCTTTGGGGGCGACGACAGGGACACTTTCTTCGACGTGGGCGCCGGAGACAGCGTCGAAGGGGGCGAGGGCGGCGACGACTTCGATGTGCTCAATCTCGAAGGGCTGGGCCCTCTGCGTGTCAACTTTCTCAATGACGATCCGCTGACGGAGGCGGGGACGGTCGTCTTTTATGATGGCAACGGGTTTGAGCCGGAGAATGTCACCGGCCAGATGGAGTTCATCGAGATTGAGCAGGTCATTCCCTGCTTCACACCGGGGTCGCTGATCCTGACCGACCGGGGCGATGTCGCCGTCGAGGCGTTGTCCGTCGGGGACCGGGTCGTGACGCGGGACGACGGCGTTCGGGAGATCCGTTGGGTCGGACGCAAGAGCCTGACCGCGTCAGAACTGCGCATGCAGCCCCGGCTCCGTCCTGTTCTCGTAAAGGCCGGCGCTTTGGGCGACGGCCTTCCCGCACGCGATCTCTGCGTCAGCCCAAATCACCGGTTCCTGATCGGGGGAGCGGCGTCCTTCTTGCACTTCGGCGAGCCCGAAGTGCTGGTGGCTGCCAAGCATCTGCTGGGTCGGCCGGGCGTGACGCATGTTCCACTCGGCGCGGTCACCTACCTGCACATCATGTTCGACAGACATCAGGTGGTGCTGTCCGACGGCGCCTGGACAGAGAGCTTCCAGCCGGGAGACCTCTCGTTGCAGGGTGTCGAGACAGCCCAACGCGAGGAACTCCTGACGCTCTTCCCATCGCTGGCGACGTCCGAGGGGCTGGCGCAGTATTCGGGGGCCCGCGTCTCGCTCAAGAAGCATGAGGTGCGTCTGCTCGGGGTCTAGTCCGCGTCTCTGGCGTTTTCTCGGCTTGCGCCGCACCACATTCAATCCTATGCGCGCGGCCGGTCCTCAGGGGGGCTTCTTAGGTGCTGCGCGGAACTCCCGATCTGTGACGTGCGCTGAGGCTCGGACGGAATTGCCGTGCAAATGGCGCGTGCGCGCTGCCCAAACCACATGGTTTCGTCGCCTAGGACTGGCTTCGCCTCTTTTAGTTTTCGAGCATGGCCCTCCCCAAAAGAAACCGGCCCGCTTGTTGGGCGGGCCGGTTGGGGGAGGGGCGCCGCGGGGGCGGCGTTGGAGGGGGTGTTGCGAGGCTTAGTTGGCCTTGGACAGGATGCGGAAGATCGCGTCGTGGTCGTCCTCGGCCTGGGCGGCCTGCAGCTGCACCAGCTCGGCGGCGCTCAGCGCGCCCGGGGTCACGCCGACCGAC
>JBCCYI010000039.1:0-24541 GCA_039189975.1 Pseudomonadota bacterium | reverse complement strand
GTCGACCTCGCGGCCGCGTTCCGGCTCACGGCGCGTTTCGGCTGGCACGAATCAGTCGGCAACCACTTCAGCGCGGCCGTGTCGGCGGAGGGGCGGCACTTCCTGATGAACCGCAAGTGGCAGCACTTCGAGGCGGTGCGCGCCTCGGATCTGCAACGGCTCGACGCGGACGATGCGTCGATCATGGGCACGCCCGAGGCGCCGGATGCCTCGGCCTGGACGATCCATGGCACGCTACACCGCGCCCGCCCGGACGTGCGCGTCGTCCTCCACTGCCATCCCCCCTACGCGACAGCGCTGGCAGCGCTCAAAGCGCCCGCCCTGCCTCCGATCGACATGAACACAGCCCGCTTTTTTGGCTATCTCGCGATTGATCTCGAATGCGGTGGGATCGCCGACGATGCCGCAGAGGGCGCGCGGATCGCCGCAGCACTTGGCGATTGCTCCACGTTGTTGATGGCCAACCACGGCTTAACCTGCACGGGGCCAACCGTCGCCCAGGCTTTTGAGCAGCTGTACTTCTTTGAGAAGGCCGCCCAAACGGTGCTGCTCGCGCTCTCGAGCGGTCAGGAGCTGGCGGTGATGTCGGACGCAGTGGCGCGTGCAACCGCGGAGGGCTGGCGTGCCTATGCGGGCGCGGCAGATGCGCACTTCGCGCATCTCAAGTCGGTCCTTGATCGCGAGGCGCCGGACTATCGGGACTGAGCACCGGCAACAGGAGACGCATATGAAGGTCGGCTTCATCGGGCTGGGAAACGTCGGGGGGAAGCTCGCAGGCAGCCTCCTGCGCAACGGAATCGACCTTGCCGTCCATGACCTGGACGGCACGCTCGTCGCGGCCTTTGCAGAGCGCGGCGCAGAGGCCGGCGCCAGCGCCGCTGCGCTCATGCGGGATTGCGACGTCGTCATCACCTGCCTGCCCTCGCCTGCGGCGTCCGATGCGGTCGTGACCGAGATGCTCGGCGAGGTCGGCCCGGGCAAGACGTGGGTCGAGATGTCCACCACTGATGCCGACGAAGTGTTGCGCCTGGCGGCCTTGGTCGAGGCCAGGGGCGGTCAGGCCGTAGAGTGCCCCGTCTCCGGCGGTTGTCACCGGGCGGCGACGGGCAACATCTCGATCTTCGCGGGCGGGACGCGTGCGTCGGTTGACGCGATACTGCCGCTCCTCAAGCGGCTGGGGCGGCGGGTGCTGCACACAGGGCCGCTGGGCTCGGCCTCCAAGCTCAAGGTCATGACGAACTACCTGGCGACGGCCAACCTTCTGACACTCTGCGAGGCGCTCACAACGATGAAGGCCGCCGGGCTCGACCTCGCGACGACCTACGAGGCGATCCGCATCAGTTCCGGCACCTCCTTTGTCCACGAGACCGAGAGTCAGCTGATCCTGTCCGGTGCACGGGATGTGAACTTCACAATGGACCTCGTGCAAAAGGACATCGGGCTCTTTCAGAAGCTCGCAGACGATCATGGGGTGCCGCTGGAGCTCTCCCCCCTCGTGATTGAGATCATGACCGATGGGCAGCGCCGCTTTGGCGCACGCGCCCAGTCCGACCAGATCATCGAGCGTCTGGAGGCCGCAACCGGGCACGACATCCGCGCTCAGGGCTTTCCCTCAGAGCTGGTCGACGACGAACCCGAGGAAGAAGGATACGAGATCGTGCCCGCAGCAAACTCTGGCCGCTAAAGCCAGTCTCGCCGGCCCTTTTCCGCCCAGCCTGGTACGACACCCGACACAGCACCACATCGCGACGTTCAAGGCCCCTGGTGCGCAACGTGTCGGGAGATCGCCTTCAGCGCGGATCCAAACGCGGCGCACTCGCAACCCAGCAGGTCGCTGTGTCATGCTGCGGCCGAGAGGTTCTTTACAGGCGCGGGCTGGTCAGAGCCTGGCGACTGTCATTCGGCGGCTGCGGCGACGCCGACAATGGGCCCCATCGGCCATCCGAGGTCCGCGCGGCCCAGCGTCGGCGCGAAGAGCCGAGAGACTCTCCCGTCCAGATAGAGCGCATTTGGCACGCCGAGGTGGTCGCGAAAGAGCCGCCCGAACGCATCGAAATTCACACGCTCCTCGGAAATCGCGAAGTGGACCGTGACACCGTCCTCCGCCACCCCAACGCCGTTGCGGATAAAGAGCGAATCGCTCGCGGGCAGAAACCGGGGGTGCAGCGCGCCGTCGATCACCAGCATAGGGCCGGATTGCGTGGCAAAGCGGCAGTCCGGCCGAGCCGCGGCGAACGCGTGGGTCTCCAGCACCACCGCGCGGCCGGGGGCGATGCAGAAGACGCCGTTGGGCAGGAGGCCGAAGTTCCCCGGTCCGGACGCGGTGATCAGGCCGACCTTCTCCTCGCCATCCTCGACGTAATGCCCCACGGGCGACCGATCCTCATGGTACATGCCGCCGTTCATCGCGAAGAGAAGTCGCTCGCCGGTCTGCCGCAGCGCTGCGTCAACCGCGCGAAATGAGCCGAGGAGCGCGCCGTCCTCTGTGGTGTGCCAGAGCCGGATCGCGTGCTGATCGGCACGGAAGCTGCAAACGGTGTAAGCCGCCCCGTCGTGGGACACCGGACCACAGGCCTCAGATGCCGCAAGCGGCACAGCGCTGACACAGGCCGCGACCAAAGCCATCCAGACGCTCCGGGGCAGCACGGGTCAGCTCTCCTCGCGGTCGGTCCAGCCCGCGTCTCCCCCGGTCTCCGCATCGGAGACGCCCGCGCGCTCGGCCACATCGCGCTGCACCTCATCGCGGGCAAAAAGCGCGCGGGTCTCATCCATTCGGTCAAAGGTATCGTCGATCACAAAGTGCAGATCAGGTGCGTATTTCAACGTCATCTGTTTGGAGATCATGCGGCGCAGCTCGGGCTTGTTACGGCGGAGCGCCGCCAGAACGCCCTCCGCGTCCCGGCCGCCCAGAGGGAGCATATAGACCGTGGCCTTCTTGAGGTCAGGCGAACAACGCACCTCCCCCACGGTGATCGACACGGATGTCAGATCCGGGTCGTGCACATCGCCCCGGGCGAGTACGTCAGAGAGCGTTCGGCGGATCAGTTCGCCCACGCGCAGCTGCCGCTGCGACGGGCCCCCGCCGGTGGAGAAACGAGACTTGGCCATGGGTCGGACGTAGGGCCCCCGGCGCGGCGGTGCAAGCGGCCTCTTTCGCGCCGCGTAGGATCGGCGCACGCGGTACCCGCGCACCCAGGGCGTTGCACGGAGAGGGCGGGCCTTGCTTTCCCTTGCGGCCAGCTTGCGCTACCACGTCGGGCGGTCGCGGCCCGCGACGGGCTGGCGCCCGACAGACCGGTCGCACCAGGCTGGGCCAAAGGAGAGAGCCATGAGCGAAACACCAAGACTTGTGGTGCTCGGCGCATCGGGGCGCATGGGCCAGATGCTCATTCAAGAGATCGGCGCGCGCGACGACATGGAACTGAGCGCTGCCATCGAGCGGGCCGATCATCCCTGGCTCGGACAGGACATCGGCGTGGCGATGGGCGGTGCTGAAGCCCACGTCCGCGTGACCGATGACCCCTGGGAGGCGCTCGCACGCGCGCATGCGGTCGTCGACTTTACGACGCCGGATGTCACCGCCGAGGTCGCCGGGATCGCCGCGCAGGCACGTGTGGTGCATGTCATTGGGACGACAGGCATGACCGAGGCGCATCTGGCAAGGATCGACGCTGCCGCGCGACATGCTACCATTGTGCGTGCGGGCAACATGAGCCTTGGGGTGAACCTGATGCTCGCACTCGTTCGGCAGACCGCTGCCGCCCTAGGCGAAGACTACGACATCGAAGTCGTCGAGGCACACCACCGGCACAAGGTCGACGCGCCGTCCGGCACCGCTCTGATGCTCGGCGGAGCCGCCGCGGAAGGGCGGGGGGCGAGCCTCGACTCGCTCTACGAAGCCGCGCGCGATGGCATCACCGGCGCACGCGTGCCCGGCCGGATCGGCTTTTCCGCGATCCGGGGGGGCGACATCGTCGGCGAGCATGACGTCATCTTTGCCGGACCGAGCGAGCGCATCGTGTTGCGCCATGTCGCCTCCGACCGGGCGCTCTTTGCCAAGGGCGCTTTGCGCGCGGTGCTCTGGGGCCTTGGCCAGGGGCCTGGCCACTACGCGATGACGGATGTGCTGGGACTTGCCACATCATGATCACGAGTTCGTGATCTTCGCCGCACGATGTGATCCATAGACGTCAGAGCAACGTTTAACGGGCACTGGGGAGTTTAATGATGTCAGATACCGGTTTCCGCGCCATCGCTACCCGCGCCCTCGCTGGAGCGATCATGAGCGCCGTCGTCACGGCTGCGCCGCCCGCGCATGCGGATGCGTTTGAGCAGGTCACGGATAAGCAGGAATTTGTCGATCTCGTCGAGGGGCGCACCCTGCGCTACCCCGGGGTCCGCTTGACCGTGTCGCGCCAGGGCGCGATCAACGGCAAGGGGCTTGGGATTCCGGTGACAGGCGCGTGGCAATGGCGCGGCGGCTTTTTCTGCCGGGACCTCTTTTGGGGAGAGCGCGAATTGGGCGCGAACTGCCAGGCGGTACTACGGAACGGCCTCGGTACAACGCTGCGATTTGTTTCGGACCAGGGTAGCGGTCAGTCCGCCGACTTCCGGTTGCGCTGAGCACTCCGGCGCCCCTGACCCTGACCATGACCCTGAAAGAGAAGACGCTCCCCTCCCGGTAGATGAGGTCTAAACGACGGTCATTAACCGGACCATGGACCGGCCTTCGGAGCGGAACACGCGATGGATCGCTCCCGCGCATGACCCTCAATGCCATACCGCAGGGCCTTACCGCTCGACCGTACCGCTGGCTAAAAGTCGCTTGCGATGCCTTTGCGTTCCCAATCGCCGTATCGCGCCGGTTCAGGGCCATCCCGCCCGCCCAGCTCTTTGGGCATGTTGCGCACACGCTCGTCCACCCCCTTGCGCCGCGCTTCGGCCTCGGCCAATGCGCGCTGCGCGGCGGGGGGCAGACTCGCGTCAGGCTTGTTCTTGTCCGTCATCCTGCACCGACCGTTCCTTGTCCGTCCCGTCCTGCTGATATACCCCCGTCGCGGCGGGCGGCAATGCGTCCGCGTCGCCGGATCCCAAGATGCCTCCCAAGAGACCCCGCCCGACGCGGCGCCCCAACCGGGCCGCGTCCAAACCGAAGCGCACGGCAACACCCAAGGCGACATCCGCCCCATCGGACCAACGCCTAGCCGCAGTGCCAACGGCGCGTGATCTCGCGCTCCATCTGCTGCGCGGTGTTCTCGCCCGCCGCGAAACTCTCGCCGAGCTTGAAGCGTCTCCCCCCCTGTCCGATGCCGCCGCCCCGGACCGCGCCCGCGCCGGGCGGCTGGCTCGCGCGACCCTGCGCCACCTGACGCAGGCCGACGCCACCCTCAAACCCTTTCTGGACCGGGCGCCCCGGGCCGACATCCGTGATCTGCTGCGCCTCGCAACGATCGAAATCCTTGTCGAAGGCGAAGCGCCGCATGGCGTCGTCCATGACGCTGTCACGCGGGCACGCACCCTGCAAAGCCGCTCGGCCGGCATGGTCAACGCGGTCCTGCGACGGGTGGCTGAAACGGACGCGGCGGCCTTCCATAGTCATGCCGCGCCACGTCTGCCCAACTGGCTGCGCGGTCGCCTTTCGGCGGCCTATGGCAACGCGCGGGTGGCACGCATGGAGCGGGTCTTTGCAACCACCCCGCCACTCGATCTGACCCTGCGTGCCGGAGAGGATCCGGTGCATTGGGCTCAGCTTCTGGAGGCAGAAATCCTGCCGACCGGCTCCCTGCGCCGCAGCCATATCGGGCAGGTCTCCGCGCTGCCCGGCTTTGCCGAAGGCGCCTGGTGGGTGCAAGATGCCGCGGCAGCACTGGGAGCGCGTCTCCTGGCGCCAGCAGCCGGGACACGCGTCCTCGATCTGTGCGCCGCGCCCGGTGGCAAAACCCTGCAGCTGGCCGACACGGGCGCCCACGTCACCGCGCTCGACATCTCAGCGCCCCGGCTGGAGCGCCTGCGGGAGAACCTTGCGCGAACGGGTCTTCGCGCCGAGATCATTGCAGAGGACGCCCAGCACTGGAACCCGCCCGCGCCCTTTGATGCGATCCTGCTCGACGCGCCTTGCTCGGCCACCGGAACGATCCGCCGCCACCCGGATCTGACGCATACCAAAGACGCCAGCCTGCTCAAGTCTCTGCTGCCCCTGCAAACCGCGCTGATAGAACGGGCCTCGGCCTGGCTTGCCCCGGGTGGTCGGCTCGTGCTCTGTACATGCTCGCTGCTGCCCGAGGAGGGCGAAGCCCTGGTCGAGACCCTTGGCGCATCGCTCGCCCCCTTGGGACCAGACCCGGATGCCATGATCGCCCACATGCCTCCGGAGTGGCAGACTGCGCCGGGCCAATGGCGGATCACACCGGAGAGCTGGGACAGCCGCGGCGGGATCGACGGCTTCTTTCTCGCCGCCTTCCGAAAGCCTGCCTAGGCGCCCGCGCGGACACGACGCCACACAGCGGCATCTGCGCCACGCCTGCGCGCCAAGCCCGCATCAGACGCGTGACAGGCGCGCCTCCGCCCGCATAGACTCGCGGTCGACCATGATCGTGCGAGGCGTGGATGGCCCGACCCTTTCAGGACAGCTTTTCCCGGCTCGCCAACCAGCGCGCCATGCGCGGGCCGTCCGCGACCGGTTTTGTCTCGCAGCCCGAGCCGCGCTCTTTCGGCTCGGTGGCGCGCGGGCGTCAGTTGCTGGCGGGCAACTTCCTCTTTGCCGGTTTTTTCGTCGAGGCCCCTCTTACGCAGATCTGGGATCTGCCCATGCCGGCGCCACGCTTTGAGACAGAGCTTCACGGGTTCCGCTGGCTCGATGATCTGGCCGCCGTCGGTACCCCGGAGGCCCGCGCCTGCGCACAGGATTGGCTCCGCGTCTGGATCGCACGCTATGGCTCGGGCACGGGCCCCGGCTGGGCGCCCGAGATCGTCGGACGTCGCCTCATCCGCCTTGTCAATCACGCTCTCTTCCTGCTGCACGGCCAGGACAAAGCCTCGGCGGAGGTGATCTTTCATAGCCTCGGCAAGCAATGCCACCTTCTGGCGCGACGCTGGCACAAGAGCCCGCCGGGCCTGCCACAGTTCGAAGCGCTGGCAGGTCTGGTCTATGCTGGCCTGTCGCTGACGGAGATGGAGCGCCACGTGGGCCCGGCGCTCGCGGCCCTGCAAGACGCCTGCGAGGAGGAGATCGACCCCGAAGGCGGCATTGCCACGCGCAACCCCGAAGAGCTGATGGAGGTCTTCGTCCTTCTGGCCTGGGTGACCGAAGCGCTCGACGCCTCGGGCCGCTTCCCCCGCCCTGCCATGCGGGCCGCGATGGAGCGAATCGCCCCCACGTTGCGCGCCCTGCGCCATGCCGACGGCGCGCTTGCGCGGTTCCACGGCGGCTCCAGCGGGATTGAAGGACGTCTCGACCAGGCGCTGGCGGCGGCCAGCATCCGCGGCGGGCCGCGCGCGCAGGGGCTCGCGATGGGCTTTGCCCGGCTTGCGGCAGGCCGCACCACGCTGATCGCCGACGCCGCACCGCCGCCCTCGGGGGAGGCCTCGCGCGCGGCCCATGCTTCGACCCTCGCGATCGAGCTGACGTCCGGCCGCCGCCCCGTCATCGTCAACTGCGGCTCGGGTGCGGAATTCGGCGAGACCTGGCGCCGCACCGGCCGTGCGACCCATGCGCATTCGACCCTCGGGCTCGATGGTGTCTCCTCCGCCCGCGTCGCGCTCTCAAGGCTCAATGGCGGCCCCGACAGCGGCCCTGGCAGCGACCCGACGCTGGAGCACGCCCCGAGCGACGTGCGCGTGCAGTTCGCCAGCAGCGCGACCGGGCAATACATGATGATCGGCCACGACGGCTACGCCGCAAGCCATGGCCTGACCCATGTGCGCAAGATCACCCTCTCGCGCGACGGCCGCCTCGTCGGCGGACGCGAGACGCTGGGGGCGCTCACCGAACGCCACCGATCGCGCTTCGACAAGGTCCTGACCGAGACCAACCTGCAAGGCGTCGGCTTTGCCCTGCGGTTTCACCTGCACCCGGACGTCGACGCGACGGTCGACATGGGGGGCCGCGCCGTGTCGCTCCTGCTGGCGTCGGGCGAGGTCTGGCTCTTCCGGTTCACCGGAGCGGCGGAGCTGACGCTTGAGCCCTCGGTCTATCTCGAGGCGGGACGGCTGAAGCCGCGCGGCACCCAACAGATCGTGCTGTCGGGCCGGGTGATCGACTTCAGCGCACAGATCGGCTGGACCTTGGACAAGGCAGAGGATACCCCACGCGCGATCCGCGACCTCGCCGCCCGCATCGGAGAGGACGACGCGGCCTTCAACTGAGGGGAGCCGTCCCGCATGACCACCTTGCCTGTCCGCTTCGTCCGCATCCTCCGGGGGCAACGCCAATGACGGAGGTGGTTCCCCTGCGCCGCGCGCTGATCTCTGTGTCCGACAAGACCGGGCTCGTTGACTTTGCGGGCGCGCTCGCTGGGGCCGGGGTCGCGCTCGTCTCCACCGGCGGCACGGCGCGCACCCTGCGCGACGCGGGGCTGACCGTCACGGATGTCGCCGATCTGACGGGCTACCCCGAGATGATGGACGGCCGCGTCAAGACGCTGCACCCCGGGGTGCATGGCGGCCTGCTGGCGCTGCGCGACAACCCCGAGCATGTCGCCGCGATGGAGGCTCACGGCATCCCCGGCATCGACCTGCTGATTGTCAACCTCTACCCCTTCGAGGAGACGGTCGCCCAGGGCGCGGATTGGGACACCTGCATCGAGAACATCGACATCGGCGGCCCCGCGATGCTCCGCGCCGCCGCCAAGAACCACGCCCATGTCGCCGTGGTGACCGACACCGAGGATTACCCCACCGTGCTGGCCGAGCTGGAGGCCCACGGCGGCATCCAGGCCGCCACGCGCCGCCGCCTTGCGCAGATCGCCTATGCCCGGACCGCCGCCTACGACGCCGCTGTCTCGACATGGATGGCCGGCGCGATCAACGACCAGATGATGGAGCCCTATCAGCCCCGCCGCGTCGCCTTTGCCGGGCGTATCGCGACGGACCTGCGCTATGGCGAAAACCCGCACCAGCAGGCGGATTTCTACACCGACGGCAGCACTTCGCCCGGAGTTGCCTCGGCGCAAGTCGTCCAGGGCAAGGCGTTGAGTTACAACAACATCAACGACACCGACGCCGCCTGGGCCCTGGTGTCGGAGCTCGGAGGCGAGGATCCCGCCAACGTCCCGGCCTGTGTCATCGTCAAGCACGCCAACCCCTGCGGTGTCGCCCGGGCCGGGAGCCTCGCGGAGGCCTATGGCCGCGCCTACGATTGCGACCGGGTGTCGGCCTTTGGCGGGATCGTCGCGCTCAACCAGACGCTCGACGACGCGACCGCCCGCGCCATCACGGAGATCTTCACCGAGGTCGTCATCGCGCCCGACGCCACCGAAGCCGCCCGCGAGATCTTCGCCGCCAAGAAGAACCTCCGCCTCCTGCTGACCGGTGGGATGCCCGACCCCTTCGCCCCCGGCCCCGCCTTTCGCCAGGTCGCCGGCGGCTTTCTGCTGCAAGACCGCGACGTGGGCCACATCGGCGCCGCCGACCTCTCCGTGGTCACGGAGCGCGCGCCGACCGAGGCCGAGACGGCGGATCTGCTCTTCGCCTGGACCGTGGCCAAGCACGTCAAGTCCAACGCCATCGTCTACGCCAAGGACGGCGCCACCGTCGGCATCGGCGCGGGCCAGATGAGCCGCGTCGACAGCACCCGCATCGCCGCGCGCAAATCCGCCGATATGGCCGAGGCGATGGGCCTCTCCGAGCCGACGGTGCGCGGCTCCGTCGTTGCCTCGGACGCGTTCTTCCCCTTCGCCGACGGGCTCATCACCGCCGCCGAGGCCGGGGCGACCGCGCTGATCCAGCCCGGCGGCTCGGTGCGCGACGCCGAGGTCATCGCGGCGGCCAACGCGCGCGGGCTGGCGATGGTCTTCACCGGCATGCGCCACTTCCGGCACTGACGGGCTTTTGCGATGCGTGCCCTCTGGATTGCCGCCCTGCTCGCCTTCGCGCTCGATCAAGCGACGAAATACGGCGTGATCTACGGGCTCGACCTGGTCACGCTGCGCCAGATCGACGTGCTGCCGCCCTATCTGGTGTTCATCAAAGGGCTGAATACGGGCGTGAATTTCGGCCTCTTCTCCGGGGGATCAGACACGCTGCGCTATGGGCTGGTCGCTCTCGCTCTCGGCCTCTCGGCGCTCGTGGTCTATTGGGCGCGCGGGTTCAAGCGGCCCATTGAGCACATCTGCGCCGGGCTCCTTGTCGGCGGCGCATTGGGCAACGCGCTCGACCGTGTGTTCCACCCCGGTGTGCTCGACTTTCTCAACATGTCGTGCTGCGGTATCCAAAACCCCTACGTCTTCAATGTCGCCGATGTATTCATCTTTGCCGGTGCGATCGGCCTGGTGCTCTTTTCGGGGCGCGACACCGACGCCGCATCCAAACCGCCTCACCAAAACGGCAGGTGACGCCGCGCGCTCGTTAAGGTATTTCGCCCCCATGGTGCTGTCCCGTTTCCCCCTGGCGCGCTTCTGCGCCGTTCTGGTCCTTGTTGCTCCGGTCGTCCTGGCCGGATGCTCCAACCGTCCACTGATGAACCTCAGCCGCGGGCTCGAAGGGCCGGATGAGTTCGCCATTCTGCCGCGCAAACCCATCGAAGTGCCCGAGGATCTGACACAGCTGCCGCCGCCGTCGATCCCCGGGACCGGCAGCCGCACGGACCCAACGCCCAACGCGGACGCCGTGGCGGCCCTTGGCGGCAACCCAGCGCGCTTGGAGGAAGACGGGCAAACACCGGATGGCGCGCTTCTGGCGACAACCGGCCGCTACGGGACAGACCCGGAGATCCGGGGCGAGTTGGGCCTCGCCGACCTGCAGTTTCGCGACCGCAATCAGGGGCGCCTCCTCGAACGCCTCTTTGGCGTGACCACGTACTACAACGCCTACGCCCGCGAGAGCCTCGATCAAAACGCCGAAACCCGTCGATACCGTGGGGCCGGGGCCCGCACCCCGGGCGCGCCCTTGCCGCCGCCCGAGGAGTGAGTCCGTCAAGCCACACGGCGCCGGGCCATTCTGTCACATCGAAGGTGCGCAAGGGGCCTCCCCCCAAACCCGCTCAGCCGCGCCTTTTCCGGCCTCTCCAGCGCCATTTTCCACTGCGTCGAGCGACACGGCCACAGACCGGCACACGCCGGAGCGTCGGACCCTCGGCCATCACCCGGCGCCCTCTCGCGTCCGCGCGCGCGGGCATGCGGCACGCTCACATCGACGCCAGCGCGCTTGAACCGGGGCGCCCGCGTCCCACCTGTGTCTGACCGCAACCCGAGGTGTTCATGACCAAACCCCTGCGCTCCCTTGCCCGTCTCGCCTATGCGCTCCCAGTCCTTTTCGCGGCCACAGTGCCGTTGCGCGCGGCCGATGTGACGTCCTTTTCGCTCGACAACGGCATGGAGGTCGTGGTCATCGAAGACACCCGCGCCCCCGTGGCTGTCCACATGGTGTGGTACAAGGTCGGCGCGGCCGATGAGCCACCCGGCAAGTCCGGCATCGCGCATTATCTCGAACATCTGATGTTCAAGTCGACCGAGACGGTCGCCGCCGGGGAGTTCAGCGAAGTGGTCGAGGCCAATGGAGGCTCCGACAACGCCTTCGCCGCGCAAGACTACACCGGGTATTTCCAGCGCGTCGCCGCCGACCGGCTCGACCTGATGATGCAATACGAGGCGGACCGCATGGCCAACCTGGTCATCGGCGAGGAGGACGCGCGCACCGAGCTGAACGTGATCCTGGAGGAGCGCAATCAGCGCGTCGAAAATGACCCAGGCGCGCTCTTTCGCGAGCAATACATCGCCGCGCAGTACCTCGCACATCCCTACGGCACCCCCGTTATCGGCTGGAAGCACGAGATGGAGGGGCTCACTCGCGCGGACGCCATCGCCTTTTACCGCGCGCATTACGCGCCCAACAACGCAGTTCTGATCGTTGCCGGTGACGTGACCCCCGACGCCGTGCGCGAGATGGCCGAGCGGCACTATGGCGCGATCCCTGCCAACCCGACCGTCACAGAGCGTGTGCGACCCGCCGAGCCTCCACAGCGCGCGGCCCGTAAGGTCGACTTTTCAGATCCCCGCGTGGCGCAACCCTATGTCATTCGCACATATCTCGCGCCGGAGCGCGATCCGGGTGCACAGGAAGAGGCCGCGGCCCTCCTGATGCTCGCGGAGCTTCTGGGCGGTGACGGCCCGACGCCGCTGATGCGGCGCGTGCTCGAAATCGAGGAGGGAACCGCGCTCTACGCCGCGGCCTTCTACGGCGGCATGTCCTACGATGATACGACGTTCGGCCTCGTCGTCGTCCCGCCCCCTGGCCGCACGTTGGAGGAAGCGGAGGCCGATATGGACCGCATGATCGCCCGCTTTCTCGAAGACGGGATCGACACAGACGCTCTTGCCCGCCTCAAGACACAGGTGCGCGCCCAGGAGATCTATGCCCGCGACAACCTCCAAGGTCTCGCACGCCGCTACGGGGCTGCCCTGACCAGCGGCTTGACGGTCGCCGATGTCGACGCCTGGCCCGACATCCTCGACGCCGTCACACCCGAGGACATCATGGCCGCCGCCGCACAGATCTTCGAGCCGCGCCGCTCCGTGACCGCATATCTGCGGACGTCCCCCACCGAGACCGCTGCCCAGGAGGTGTCCCAATGATCGCCCCGCTTATTCGAGCCCTGCCCTGCGGCACGCCTGTGGCCGTCCTTGCCGCGGCCCTCGCCGCCACGATCGGTTCCGCGGCCAGTGCGCAGATCGACATCCAGCCCGTAACCTCCCCCGGAGGCATTGACGCGTGGCTGGTGGAGGACGACGCGATCCCGTTCACGGCCCTGGAGCTGCGGTTCAAAGGCGGCGCCTCGCTCGACGCAGACGGCAAGCGCGGCGCCACCAACCTGATGACAGCGCTTCTCGAAGAAGGCGCGGGGGACCTCGACTCGCAAGCCTTCTCCATCGCCGTCGAAGAGCTGGCCGCGCGCTTCAGCTTCGACGTGGGCGACGATACCGTTGCCGTCTCCGCCCAGTTCCTGAGCGAAAATCGGGACGCGGCGCTGGAGTTGCTGCGCCTTGCGATCACCGAGCCGCGCTTTGACGACGCCGACATCGAGCGGGTGCGCGCGCAGGTCCAGTCCGGAATCGCGTCGGACCTGCTCGACCCCGACACGATCTCCAGCGAGACCTACGCCGAGCTCGCCTTCCCTGACCACCCCTACGGGACCGCGATCGACGGCACGGCAGACTCCGTAGCCGGACTGACCCGCGACGATCTGGTCGCCGCCAAGGCCAACGTGATGACCCGCGATCGGGTCTTCGTCGGTGCCGTGGGTGACATCACCGCCGCAGAGCTCGGCCCGATCCTCGACGCACTGCTTGGCGAGCTGCCCGAGGTGGGCGCCCCGCTGCCCGAAAACACCAACGTCGCGTTCGACGGCGGCTTGACCATCGTCGACTTCGACACGCCGCAATCGGTGATCACCTTCGGTCACCGCGGCATCGCGCGCGATGATCCGGATTTCTTCCCGGCCTTTGTCGTTAACCAGATCATCGGCGGCGGTGGCTTCAACTCCCGCCTGATGGAGGAGGTGCGCCGCGAGCGCGGTCTGACCTACGGCATCTACGCCGCCCTGATCGACAAGAGCTTCGCCGATATGGTGATCGGACGCGTGTCGACCGTGAACGAACGGGTGGGTGAAACGGTTGAGGTGCTGCGCGAGGAATGGCGCCGCATCGGGGCCGATGGCATCACGCAAGAGGAGCTCGACCGCGTGAAGACGTATCTCACCGGTGCCTATCCCCTCCGGTTCGACGGCAACCAGAGGATCGCGAACATCCTGGTGGGCATGCAGGTCGATGGGATGCCGATCGACTATGTAAATACGCGCAACGCCCAGGTCGACGCCGTGACGCTGGAGGACGCCAACCGTGTGGCCGCAGCACTCTACCGCCCGGAAGACCTGCACCTTGTCATCGTCGGTCAGCCAGAGGGTCTTGAACCGGGCAACTGACGCAGGCGACGACGGGTCCGGGCCCACTAGCGTGGCGCGGCGTGCAGCCGACGCATTTGCGCGCACTGAACGCTAGACCTCTTGGTCCACACCGTGCTACTTCTTGTGGCATGGTGCACCATGACCGCAACATAGAGGCGCCGCGCCGCCCGATCACGCAGCTCGACGACACGGCGATCAGCCGCATTGCGGCTGGAGAGGTCGTCGAGCGCCCGGCCTCCGCCGTCAAAGAGCTTGTCGAGAACGCGCTCGATGCGGGCGCGCGCCGGATCGCGGTGGACATCGCCGAAGGCGGCAAGCGCCTGATCCGCGTCACCGACGATGGCCATGGCATTGCTGCGGCGGCGCTGCCTCTTGCCGTCGCCCGCCACGCGACCTCCAAGATCGACGGCTCGGACCTGCTCAACATCGCCACCTTCGGCTTTCGTGGCGAGGCACTCGCCTCTCTCGGCGCCGTCGCCCGGCTGACGCTCACGTCCCGCGCCGCAGGCGCTTCGGAGGCCGCCGCACTCAGTGTTTCGGGTGGCACCCCGGCGTCGGTGCGCCCAGCGGCCCTGGGCCGTGGCACCATCGTCGAGGTGCGCGATCTCTTCTACGCCACGCCGGCACGGCTGAAGTTTCTGCGCACGGATCGGGCCGAGGCGCAGGCGGTGGGCGACGTGGTCCGCCGGCTGGCGATTGCCGAGCCCGCCGTGTCCTTCACATTGACGGACCAGACCGGCGAGACACTGCGCACCGCCTTTCGAGCCGATGCAGAAACAGGCGACCTCTTTGCCGCTTTGCACGGTCGCCTTGCGCGGATCCTCGGCGCGGAGTTCGCCGAGAACGCCCTGCGCATTGACGCAACACGCGAAGGGCTGCACCTGACCGGCTTCGCCGCCTTGCCCACCTATTCGCGGGGGGCTGGCGTCGCGCAGTATCTTTTTGTCAACGGTCGCACCGTGCGGGACAAACTGCTGATCGGTGCGCTCCGCGCTGCCTATGCTGACGTTCTGAGCCGGGATCGGCATCCCGCTGCCGCGCTGTTTCTCGACGTCGATCCCGAGCAGGTGGATGTCAACGTGCATCCCGCCAAGGCCGAAGTGCGCTTTCGGGAGCCAGGACTGGCCCGGGGCCTTATCGTCTCGGCCTTGCGGCACGCGCTGGCCGAGGCCGGACATCGCGCGTCCACAACCGTCGCAGGCGCCACGCTGGGCGCGTGGCGGCCCGAACGCGGCACGACGCCCCAACACATCTACCAGATGGATCGCCCCTCCCCGCGCGCACTTTCCCGCGCGCATGCGGCGCAAGCCCCCATGGGGTTTGGCGAACCCGCGCCCACGGCACGGTTCGAGCCCGCGCCGCCGCCGCATGCTGCCGCCCCGGACGTAGACGCAGCGCCGGGCCCCGCCCATCCAACCGAGTCCTACCCGCTGGGGGCCGCCCGCGCACAAGTCCACGAGAACTACATCGTAGCGCAGACCACCGACGGTATCGTCCTCGTCGACCAGCACGCGGCACACGAGCGCCTTGTCTATGAACGTCTCAAGCAGGAGGCCGCGGAAAGTGGCATCGCCGCGCAGGCCCTGCTCATTCCGGAGATCGTGGAGCTTTCCGAGGAGGACCGGTGCACGCTTCTGGCCCGCGCGGACGACCTGCGCGCGCTCGGCCTCGGACTTGAGCCATTTGGCGGCAATGCCATCGCGGTGCGCGAGACGCCGGCCCTGCTCGGCCCGGTCGATGCCGACGCGCTTGTGCGCGACATTCTCGATGAACTGGCGGACCTGGGCGAGAGTCAGGCTCTGGAAAGCCGCATCGACGCGGTTCTCTCCCGCGTGGCCTGCCACGGCTCGGTGCGATCCGGCCGGCGCCTGCAAGCCGACGAGATGAATGCGCTCCTGCGCGAGATGGAGGCGACACCGCTCTCGGGCCAATGCAACCACGGTCGGCCCACCTACGTAGAGCTCAAACTGGCAGACATCGAGCGCCTCTTCGGCCGCACATGAGCGCGCTTTCCTCCTTCGGGCTCGACCTCAGCGACCCGGTGCACCAGGTGCTGCTGGCTGTCTTGGCCCTCGGGCTGGGGCTGGGGGCGCTTGTTGGGCAGGCCGCACGCCGGGCCGGTCGCGAAAGCGCTGCATTGCGCCGGGATCTCACCGCCCTGCACCAGGCGCAGGCCGAGAGCAAAGGCGCCCACGCCCTCGCCACGCAAGCCATCGACGCGCGAATGACGGGCCTTTCGGCGGAGCTGGGCGATGGGCTCGCTCAATCGGCCACGCAAACGGCTCAGACGCTTGGCGCACTCCAAGAGCGCCTGGCCGCCATCGACCTGGCGCAACGCAACATCGAAAAGCTGTCGGGCGACGTTCTGGGCCTTCAGGACATCCTTTCCAACAAGCAGACGCGCGGCGCCTTTGGAGAGATCCAGCTCCACGACCTCCTTTCGAAGGCGCTGCCACCGAACGCCTACCGCTGGCAAGCGACCCTTGCCAACGGCACGCGTGCCGATTGCATCCTCGACCTGCCCGATCCCCCCGGTGCAATCGTGATCGACGCTAAGTTCCCGCTGGAGCCCTATGACGCACTCGTCGCTGCGCACTCCAACTCGGAGCGCAAGGTGGCCGCCCGCGCTTTTCGAACCGCGATACGCAGCCATATCCGCGCAATTTCGGAGAAGTACATTCAGCCCGGCGAAACGGCCGACAGTGCGCTGCTCTTTCTGCCTTCCGAAGCAGTGTATGCCGAGCTCCACAGCCGCTTCCCGGACCTCGTCCGCGAAGGCTTCGCCGCACGGGTATGGACTGTGTCGCCCACCACGTGCATGGCCCTGCTGAACACGCTCCGGGCCGTCCTCAAGGACGCACGAATGCGCGACGAAGCGCAGGCCATCCGGACCGCGCTTCGCCTGCTCCATCGCGATATCGCCCTCGTCGAGGAGCGTGCCGGCCGCCTGAAGTCGCATCTTGCGCAGGCCCAGGGCGATCTCGACGGCATCACCATCGCCGCAACCCGCGCAGCGCAACGGATGGACCGGCTCGACGATCTGGACTTTGACGACGCCTCCGGCCTGTCCCGACCAGACGCGGCGCCAGAGGAGCGCGACGCGTCTCGGCGCGACGTCCGGATCTACCGCCGGTAATCCACTAACACGGGAAGACCCGCCGTATTTGCGCCGCCGGGTGGTGCTTTCGACCCGCATGGGCAATGCTCCGCACGGCCCGCCAGCGGGACTTTGCCACAGGCCACGAAACCCGGTTTCAACCGGAAATCTGGGCCTTTTTTCGGGGTTCGACCGGTTTCGGCCTTATTTCGGTCATCGTTCTTCCGCGCCCGCCTGTTCCATTTTCAGCCGAAAAACCTGCTGCTCAACCCAATGCTTCTCGGCTGCCAACCCGACCTGCTAGGCCAAACACGTCGTCCCGAGCTGGAGCCCGTCGCTCCGCTCCATGCGGGCGTGTCGACCAGTGTCGAGCGCCGGAACACTTCGGACCAAAGGATCGCAACGCGATGAGTTTCTTTGCCTCAATGTCGACCCAAGCCGCCACTGCTACCGCACAGATCTGGCAGCCGGACGCGCCGCAATGGGCCCCGTTTACGCCTTCCGGGACGGCCACGCATCTCGAAAGCGCACTTGGCGGCATGACGTTGATGAACTCCGATGACCTTGGCGTGGTGGCGCACCCTGGGGGGTGTGGCTGCATGGGCTGCGGGCTGGGGGATAATCCCCACCCTGTCGCCGACCCCGATCCGTCAGGGCCGCCGCAGGTCAGCGCCGCTCCGCTCGTGTCGCTGCAGACCATGGCCAACTATCTCCGCGAGGGCTACTGGGACGACGTCAATTGGTACTCCTTCCAGTGGAACATGACCGATACGGGCGCCAATGCGAACGACGGTGTCATCCTCTACAACCTCTCCGGCTATGATTTCTCAGGCCCCCAAACGTCATGGATCAATCGAGCCGACACCAACGGGATCACTGACCCGGAGCGGCGCGACCTGATCCGAGAGAGCTTCAAGCTCTTCGAGGAGGTCCTCGGCATCGACTTTGAGGAGACCACGTCGAGCGACCTCAATACGGTTGACATGTTTTTCTCCGACAACGGCAGCGGCGCAAACGCGTCGACCTACATCAACACGGCCACCGGCAACGCCAGCTACAGCTTCATCAACGTCAACGAGAGCTGGTGGGGCGGCAACTCAGGCTACAACTCGTACACCCTGCAGACCATCCACCACGAGATCGGCCATGCGCTCGGCCTCGGCCATCAGGGCACGTACAACGGGTCCGGCCGCTACCGCGACGACGCGGTCTTTGCCAATGATTCCTGGCAGGCGTCGATGATGTCGTATTTTTCGCAGACCGAGAACACGGCCGTCACCGCGGATTACGAGTTTCTCCAGACCCCGCAATCGGTGGACTGGATCGCGCTGAACGACATCTACCGCAATCAGTCCCACGACGGGGTGGACTACGGCGTCGGCAATGCCTTCCTCGGCGACACGGTCTATGGCTTCAACACCAATATTTCCTCCAGCGTCAGCGACATCTGGGCGAATTATGCCAGCAATGCCGCTGTGACCGCCTCGACCATCGTGGACGCAGGCGGCATCGACACGCTCAACCTGAACGGAATGAACGCCAGCCAGCGCATCGACCTGACGCCCACGACCACGACCATGGAACAGGCGACCACCTCAGACATCGGGGGCCGAACCGGCAACCTGACGCTCGCCGTGGGCACGATTATCGAGAACGTGGTCACAGGCGGCGGCAACGACAGCCTGATGGGCAATCGTGTCGCCAACATGCTCGACGCCGGCAACGGGGGGGACACCGCCTGGGGCCGTGGCGGGAGCGATCTCATCTACGGGCGCGGGGGTAATGACCGGCTCTACGGTCAAAACGAGCACGACACGATTTGGGGCGGCGACGGCAACGATACGATCGAAGGTGGCCTCGGCCGCGATGTCCTCAATGGCGAGAGCGGAGCCGACCTTATTCTCGGCGGCACGGGCGATGACTTCATCACCTCGGCCTCCGGGAACGCGACGCTCGACGGTGGAGACGGCAACGATACCATCCGAGGCGGGAGCGGCAGCGAGGATATCGTTGGCGGGGAGGGCAATGACCGGATCTGGGGTTTTGACGGCAACGATACCGTCCTCGGAGGCGATGGCGACGACAACCTGCGCGGCGGGAACGGGGTCGACAGCATTCGCGGCGGCGACGGCGACGACGTCATGCGCGGTGAGGGCGGGGACGACTTCCTGATCGGCGAGAGCGGCTCTGACGTGATCTACGGAGGCAACGGCTTTGACTTTATCAAAGGCGGTGGCTGGGGCGACACGCTCTACGGCGGCAATGGCCGTGACCGGTTGGTTGGCGAGTCCGGCGACGACCGGCTGTTTGGGGAAGCCGGCTTCGACACGCTCTTCGGGGGCGGCGGCGAGGATGTGCTGGAAGGCGGCGGTTGGGACGATGAGCTCACCGGCGGCGCGGGCAACGATCGGCTCGACGGTGGTACGGAAGACGACATTCTCTTTGGCGAATCCGGTGCGGACACGCTTATCGGCGGTGCCGGCAACGATACGCTGGACGCTGGCTCGGGCGACGACGTGGCGACCGGTGGCAGCGGCGAGGATTTGTTCGTGATCGGCGCGACCGCAGGCTCGCTCACGGTTACCGACTTTTCGTTGATCGACGACACGCTTGACCTGACGGCCTTCTCGCTAGGCTCGGCGAGCCTCGACGGTTTTGCCAGCGCGGGATCGGGATCGGTACAGCTTCAGTTTTCCGGATCACCCGACGTGACGCTGACCGGTCTCACACTCTCTGACGTCGGATCCATTGACTATCTGGCGTAATCCACAGAGCGCCGCTCCCCTGCGGCGCCCGACGGCTTCCTTGCCCCTACCGGAGGGCAGCGCGCGTCTGAGCCGCGCCTATCGCAATCCCATGCGGACGCCCGGCTGCACTGCGTACCCAGTGGATGGGGAGCGCTCGGAGACGCATCCACCCGCAATCAGGATCGCTTTGAGCAGTGCGTTCGGTCAGGTGCGCCGTTGCCTCGTGTCCGCGTGACGCGCTACGAGGCCAAACGTCTTGCAACGTTGAACGCCTTGGGATCGGGTTCGAACATGCCTGAGCAGCCCAAACCGTGAACGCGAAGCGACCGCTGGCGAGGGAGAGCCTGTCCGCATGGTTGCGCTTAACCTAGCGATACCTGCACGCTACGCCTAGATCCGGAGGACGGGTTGCGCAATGCGGGGCAAGAGGCCCGAGAACTTCAGCCGACCTTCGCAGGCCACAAGGCAGACGCAGTCCTCGTCCGCGTCGACGATCGGCATATGCGCTGTCTGTTGATCGGCGATATCCATGTCGCCGCGCTCATACCGCGTCTCTCCATCCCGGAAAGCGCCGTGCAGCACGAGAGTCATCTCCAGACCGGCATGGCCATGGTCGGGCAGCTCGCATCCGGCTGGTATCTTAAGAAGACGCACACTTGCGTCCTTGGTCTCGTGCAAGATGGCTTGCTTTGCGCCCATGCCCAGTGGACGCCAGCGCACATCGTCCAGACCACCGCCGACGTAGTCCTGCACGGGCGCAGGCAACACGTCTGACGCCCGGCGCGGCAGATGCGTCGGCTCCGGCGTCGTGCGACCGCTTAGCGCGGCGTCCTCGCGCTCGGCGATCAGGCGCATGGTGGCTTCGAGACTCCCCAGGGCCATGTCGCACCCGGCCGTCAACTCCAAGAGGCCGCCCCCGATTGCCTCCAACTCCCGCAACCGTTCACGCACGCCCGGGCAGAGCGACGCCTGTGCCGCCACGACGAGCGACAGCGCCTCGGGAAGCGTTCCCGCCGCATAATGCGCAAGAACCTCATCATCCACTTGGTGCTGCGCAGGCCGCGCCAATCCACCGGTGAGTATCGTCATAGGTACCGTTCCACTCATTTCATCGCGTGGCGCAGCCGCTCTAGTGCGAGCCGAATGCGCGATTTGATTGTTCCAAGGGGGAGACCCGTCTCATCCGCAATCTGCGCATGGGAGAGCTCCCCGAAATAGGCGCGTTCCACAAGCTCTCGCTGCTTGTCGGGGAGCTGCGCCATCGCCTTGCCCAAACGTTCGGTCTGCTGCTGCAGCTCCAGAACGTCTGCCGGCTGTGGTTCTTCTTCCGGTCCCCATGCAAGCTCCTCTGGCTCAGGCCGCCGCTCGCGCCGGATCATGTCAATCCGACGGTTTCGGGCGATCGTGAAGATCCAGGTGGAGACACTAGCGCGCGCGGGATCAAAGAGATGGGCCTTGCGCCAAAGTGTCGCCATTACGTCTTGCGTACACTCCTCGGCGACCGTTTCACTCGCGCCTCCCTTCATCAGAAAGGCCTTCACCCGGGGCGCGAAATGCCCGAAGAGCTCCGCGAAGGCCCGGTGGTCCTTCGCCTCGTGAATGCGTTGCAAATGCGCCACCCACTCAGACGACGCGCCGGGCCGCATGTGCGCCGGCTCACGGGTGCGAGCGTCCGCCGGTCGTTCCGGGTCGCGCGTTACGCTTTCGTCTTTCGCCACGAAGGACCTCCATTGCAGGCTGCCTCCGGGGGAGGCCCGCAACGGTCCCGACGCATCACAATATGGCTGCGAGTTCATCATGCGCAGGATACGGGGGAACGCTGCCACTGGATCAACAATTCTTCCGTTGATCCGGTTCCATTCGCCCTAGATTTCCCGCTGAACGACCCTGAAGAAAGACCCTCCATGCCATTTGAAGCCGTCTCGCCCGCCCCCCGGCGCATTGCAATCGTAGGGGCCGGGATCTCCGGCATGGGTGCCGCCTATATGCTGGCCGACGCCCACCACGTGACGCTGATCGAAGCCGAGCCGCGGCTGGGCGGCCATGCGCGCACCAAGGTCGCGGGCAAGCGCGGGGATCAACCGGTCGACACCGGCTTTATTGTCTTTAACGAGCCCAACTATCCGCATCTGACCGCGCTTTTTGAGGCGCTCGGCGTGCCGCGCGCCAAGAGCAGCATGTCCTTCGGCGCCTCGATCCGCGACGGCTGGATGGAATACGGCCTCGCTTCGCGCAACGCCGTCTTCGGCCAGCGGCGTAACCTCGCCCGCCCCGCCTTTCTCAGGATGATCCGCGACATTCTGCGCTTCAACCGGGAAGCCGAGCGCGTCGCGACCCCGGAGATGACCATCGGCGGGCTGATCGACGCGCTCTCCCTCGGCCCCTGGTTCAAAGACTACTATCTGACGCCCTTTTCCGGCGCCATCTGGTCCACCCCGGTGGACAAGATCCTCGACTTTCCCGCCCGCGCGATGATGGATTTCTTCCGCAACCACGCGCTGCTCGACTACGAGAACCAGCACCAATGGTACACGATCCCGGGCGGCTCGATCGAATATGTCACGCGGCTGCACGCAGCATTGCTGACCAAGGGTGTCGAGGTCCGACTCGGAGCGCCGGTCGCCGGCATTCGCCGCCACGCCACGGGGGCGGAGCTGCGCCACGAAGGAGGCGACTGGGAAAGCTACGACGACGTCATCCTCGCCACGCATTCCGATCAGGCGCTGGCGCTGCTGTCGGACCCGAGCCCGGAGGAGTCGGCGCGCCTCGGCGCCATCCGCTACCAGCCCAACGACGTGGTGCTCCACGCCGACACCTCGATCATGCCCAAGCGCAAGCTCTGCTGGTCGTCCTGGAACTACACCGAAGACGCGCGCGGCCGCGACCAGGCCATCGGCGTCACCTATTGGATGAACTCGCTGCAGCCGATCCCCAAGGACGACCCGCTCTTTGTGACGCTCAACGCCACGCACCGCATCCGAGAGGAGTTGATCCACGACCAGACGGTGCTGCACCACCCGGTCTACGATCTCGCTGCACTTGACGCGCGCGCCGGGATCATCGCCGAGAACGGCCGGCGCAACACCTGGTTCTGCGGGGCCTGGCTGAAGAACGGCTTTCATGAGGACGGGTTGGCGAGCGCGGTCGATGTGGCCCGCGCGATCGAGGCTCAGGGCGCTGCGGGGATCGCCGCCGAATGAACGCTCACACCGACATCGACGCGCTGGTGGCGGGCGGGGTTCCCGCGGAGGGGCCGGTGCTCCAGCACGTGCCGGGGGAGACGTTCCACGGCCGGCGCGGCGCCATCCGCAACGCCTTTCGCTACAGCGTCGACTATGTGCTGCTTGACCCCGAGGCCACGCTCGACACGCCCCGCCTCTTCTCACGCAACGCCCGCAACGTCGCCTCCCTGCGCGACGCAGACCACGGCGGCGCGCCAGGACAGGGCAGCGGCGCGGCCTGGGTCCGCTCCGTGCTCGCGGCCGAGGGACTCGGGGTGGCGGACGGGCGGCTCCTCCTCCTGGCGCAGCCGCGGCTCCTGGGACATGTCTTCAACCCGGTGTCGTTCTGGTTCTGCCATGACCGCGCCGGGGCGCTGCGCGTGGTCATCGCCGAGGTGTCCAACACCTTTGTCGACCGCCACTCCTACCTCGCCTATCGCGACGACCTCGGGGTGATCGGCCCGCAAGACACGCTCGAGGCGCGCAAGATCTTTCACGTCTCACCCTTTCAGCCCGTCGGCGGAGGCTACCGCTTCCGGTTCGACCTGCGTCCGGACCATGTCGATGTCTGGATCGACTACCGCCGGGACGCCGGGGACACCGAAGGCGGCCTCATCGCCACGCTCTCCGGCCCGCGCCAGCCACTGACCTCCCTGGGTCTCTTGCGCGCGGCCCTGCGCCGGCCTTTCGGCTCGCGCCGGGTGCTCGCGCTGATCCACTGGCAGGCGCTCAAGCTCTGGTGGAAAGGCGCACGCTACCGGGCGCGCCCTGCCCCACCGTCCGAGGAGGTCTCTCGCTCGTGACAGCCGCCCAGCGCTCTCCGGCGCTGACGGCGCGTGGCCACAGGCTCTGGGCCTACGCGCTCTACGCCGCCGTCCTCTCCGGGGCGGGGCTGCCGATCTACATCTACGCGCCGAAGTTCTACGCCGACACCTATGGGGTGTCGCTCACGGCCCTGGGCGCGATCCTCTTCGGCCTGCGCCTCTTCGACGTGGTGCAGGACCCGGCGCTCGGCTGGCTTTCCGAGCGGCTGGGCAAGGCGCGCGCCCGCGCAACCGGGCTGGGCGCGCTGCTGTTGGCGGGCTCCATGGTCGCCCTCTTTGCCGTGCCGCACCCGGTCGCGCCGCTCCTGTGGTTCGGCATCGCGATCACCGGGCTCTTTTCGGCATTCTCGTTTCTGTCGATCACCTTCTACGCCCGCGGCGTGCAGAAGGCAGCCGAGATCGGAGGGGCGGCGGACGGCGCCACCTCCGGCCACGTGCGCCTCGCGGGCTGGCGGGAGACGGGGGCGCTCCTCGGCGTCTGCCTCGCCGCCGTCGCGCCCACGGTCCTGACCGGGCAGGTCGCCGCCCCGTTCGCC
>JBCCYI010000038.1:0-24587 GCA_039189975.1 Pseudomonadota bacterium | reverse complement strand
CCGCAACGCCGTAGAGCTTGCGGAAATCGGCGCCCGTCACATGCGGCACGGCACCCTCGTTTTCGCCAACGCCGATGTTGATCGAGGGCTCGCGAAAGTAGATCGGTTTGAGCTGCCCATGAATGTCGGTAATGTGGATCAGGGACACATTGCCGAAGGTCTCAAACTCCAAAAGCTGGTCCTGGGTGAGCGCCTGCTGGGCGGCCAGTCGGGCCCAGTTGCCAAACCCCGACGCGCCGACGATGGCCGAGGCCGCCATGCCCACCTGTAGAAAATCGCGACGCGAAATCATCTCACTTCCGGCTCCTCAAAACATATGCGCATACTTGAATTAGGCGCTCAGAAGAAAGGGCTCCTCCGGGTTCGGGGAGCCCTTCCAAGGGGGTCAGTTGCGGACAGACGGCCCTTCGACGCTCAGACCATTGCCGCGCGACGCAACGTAAAGCTCCAGGGCGATGAACTCGGGCGAGCCGGGCGAAAAGGTCTCGGCCCGCGTGTCGCGCACACAGCCCTTGAACCGTGCGTGGACGGAGTTCAGCTTGGTGTTCTTCAGGCGATACGTCGGGAAGCCGTTGATCTGGCCCTGGCTCAGATGGTCCGCGCGGATCATCTGGCCGTAGCTGTCCTCGTGGCAATTGGCGCAGGACAGCTCAAGCTGGCCGGTCCGGGTGTAGTAGAGTTCCTTGCCCTTTTCCCAGGTCTCCTGCGCCGGGCCATCAATCGCGACACTGACAGGCATCCCGCGCGACACCGACGAGATCAAGGCAACCATGTCGGTCATGTCACCGCCGGTGTACTTCCACTTTTCGGCGCCCATCCGGGTTTCGCGGCAATTGTTGACCTCCATCTCCAGGGTGGTCACCATGCCCTTCTCTTCGTTCCACTTCGGATAGACGGCCCGCACGCCCGCCATCTCCTCCGCCGCGCCGTGGCAACCGGAGCAGGATTGTCCCGCGCTGCCCTCGGCCGTGTCCCAGTTTACGAGCGCATTCTCGACCCCAAGCATGCCCGGGTTGTCGAAATCGTCCATCTGGACGGCCTGCGTCTCGTCAGAGCGGAAGCGCCAGCCGGAATAGATCGTGTTGACATATTCCATATGCGCCGGTGCCGCAGCTTCGGTGACGATCGCAAGCTCGTCATTGATCGTCAGCTGGTCTTCATCCGGTTCGGCCCAAGCCGCCCCGCCCACAACGCAGATCGCTGCAAGGAGACCGATGGGTTTTGGGTCTAGCTGCACGTTCTTCCTCCCTGATAAACGTGGTGGCTTGGTGTCGTCCGATCAGCTCAATGCGATCTGCTTGGCCGTCTCGTAGACATCACCGTCATCGTCGTACCACGTGAACTTGAATTCACCGGCTTCCGGCACGACAGCCTCAAACTCGAAAAACGGGTTGGTCGAGATCGCGGGCTCCAGCACCACGTCAATCACGTTTTGGCCGTTAAACTCCGCCGTGAAGCGGTTGATGATCGAGCGCGGGATGATGTTGCCATCGTCGTCCTTGCGCTGACCGCTTTCCATCTTGTGGCTGATCAGGGTCTTGATCGTGATGATATCGCCAGCCGCCGCCGACTTCGGGACTTTGACGCGCGGTTTTACACCAGATGCCATAATGTCTCTCCTGATATTCGGGCCCAAACCATGTCAGGCAGAATGGGTTGGGGTCAGCCGCCGCAGCCGCCGATCGTAACTTTCACCTCGGCCTTGGCCATCTGGAACGAGCCGTCCTCCATCTTGGCCACGGCGACCACGTTTTGGGTCTTGGCCAGACGAATGCGGGTCGATGCACTGCGGGACGCGCTCAAGGGGCCAAAGCGGAACGTCGCGACGTTCGGAACCGGGTTTCCATCTGCATAAAGCGAGATCTCGACCGCGCCCGGTGCATCCACACCGATGGGCACCGTGTTGCCGTTTTCCGCAATTTCCGGAGCGTTCAGCGTCACACCACCCTCTCCGAGAGCCGCGCCGCCGGTCAGTTCGGCAATGGCATCGTCGGTCAGGTTGGCGAAGGCGGGCAATGCCGACATGGTCGCCAGCGCGAATGTGCCGGAGCCCAATGCGATAAAGTTTCGCCGTGTCAGGTCCATAGGGAACTCCATGTTTCGAAGATCATTCTTCTTTCAGCGTCACGAGATACGCGACGACGTCTTCAATCTGCTGGGCCGACAGGAGGGGCTGTACCTCCCCGTCACTATGCGCCTTGCCCGTGTAGGCATCGCCGAGGCGAATGAAGCCTTCCGTCTTGTAAAAGGACGGCATCCGGCTTTCGGGGAACATGATCTTGGCGTTGGCCACGATCCCGCGGAGTTCGGGGATCGTCCAGCGGTCGGCCACACCATCGAGCGGCGGCCCGATTTCGCCGTGAAACGGCAGATGCGCGAGCGCCGAGACCTGATGGCATGCGATGCAATTGCCCGCGCCCTTGTTCATGATCTCTGCGCCAGATGCCGGATCGCCGGGCGCCCCCGTGAGCGACCCCGCGACAGCACCGTCCACAAAGACCACATCCGTCGGCTTTACCGGCCCTGCAACCGCGGTCGTGGCAGCGAAGAGAACGGCAACGCCCAGTCCCAAACCATATTTCATGTGTCCTCCCTAGGTCGATTCCTTGCCTTGGCTCCTGGTAGCCTACGGTACACAATCCCATCGTTGCAATAACAAATTCAGCTAAATGAATTTCTATATCTGTTCGCAAGTGCAGCATTCAGCGCAATTTACTTTGCACCCGCAGAAACTAGCCTTGCTGCTCCGCGAACTTCCGCGCGTGATACTTCTGGAAGAGTTCGTCGCCCTGATAGCCCTTTTCCACCACCCAGGTGAGCATGTTGAATGTGGTCCAGCGCCCAAACGCTCCGGGCATCGTGGCAACGGCCTCCTGCACCGCGGACTGGGCGCCATCGACCTCTTCCGGAAAGAAATAAATGCTCGGCGTAAAGAGCGCGCCCCAGCGTCTGACCATCTCCTTTTCCGGCAAGGTTGTGCCATCGAAGTCCGTCACCTCCACGTCGCCAAACATGTTGATCTGAACGACAAAGAAATTGTCCTCGATGTATGCGGCCACCTCGGGCACCACGAAAACCTCCTCATGCATCTTCGTGCAGTAGATGCAGCCGCGCTGTTCGACGAGGACCATCAGGCGCTTGCCCTCGGCCGTTGCCTCGGCCAGGTCCTCGCCGAGATCCTTGAACGTGTCGCGCATCCAGGGCGCTTTATGCAGGCCATCGTCTCCCAGATCCGCCGCGCCAAGCGTTGTTGCGCAGAAGACCGCGCAGAGTGCCGTCAGAATGCGATACATATCTCGTCCTCCCTAAGCCTCAGCCGACCGTGCTGAACCACGGAAACGTCTCCAGCATCCACTGGGCGATGATGTTGATGGAATTGGTGGCGATCAGCACACCGAAGCCAACGAGCAATACGCCCGTCACTTTCTCTATGAGGCCAAGGTGACGCCGAAACCGCGACATCCAGGCCATGAACGGGCCAATAAAAAGCGCCGCCGCGATGAACGGCAGCGTCATGCCGAGCCCGTAGCTGAAGAGAAGCGTCGCCCCCTGCCCGGCGGTCTCTTGCCCCGCCGCGGTAAACAGGATCGCCGCCAGAACAGGGCCGACACACGGCGTCCATCCGAATGCGAACGCAAGGCCAATGACATAGGCCCCCGCAAGGCTGGCCTGCGACGCGTCTCCGGCCTCGGCCCGCAGCTGGCGATAGAGCAGCCCGATCCGGATCACGCCAAGAAAATGCAGCCCCATCGCGATAATGATCGCCGCGGCAACCCAGCGCAGCACATCGAAATACGCGCGCACGAGGCTGCCAAATGCGGTCGCCGTCGCGCCGAGACCGACAAACACCGTGATGACCCCCAGCGCAAAGCAGCACGCCGCCAAGACCGCACGCACCCGAACCGCCCGGCTAATCTCGGCCTCCGCGGAGATCTGGTTCATGCCGACACCGGCAAGGTAGCTGAGGTAAAACGGAACGATCGGCAGGACGCAGGGCGACAGGAAAGACAGCAGACCGGCAATCAAAGCGCCCCAGTACGTGACATCGAACATGCCGGAGCCGCCCCTTGCCTTGAACTATTCACAAATTAGATTATGATTAGGTGACACACCGCGTCAATGAGAGATAAGGCACAGATATGCTCAGAGCACTGGCGTTTGCTGCCATCGGCCTCGCCGCTTACCCGGCCTCCGCCGAGCCCGTCCTGCTGATGGCAGAGGAGGAGGGCTGTTACTGGTGCGCGCGGTGGAATGAAGAGATCGCCCATATCTATCCCAAGACCGTCGAAGGGCAGGCCGCACCGCTGCAGCGCTACGACCTTCACGGGGAAAGCCCCGATGTGGCGTTCGACCGGCGGGTCCATTTTACGCCCACCTTCATCCTTGTCGACGACGGTAAGGAACTGGGCCGGATCGAGGGATACCCGGGCGAGGATTTCTTTTGGGGACTGCTCGGCATGATGTTTGAGGACGCCGGTATTTCCTTGGATCAGGCGAGTTAAGCCCCTATGACCCTCCACATGACAGCCCAACCAGACAACGCCCCTGAGACGACGTCGCGCCTGCCGGTCTTCGACGTCAACATGTGCGCTGAGGATATGGAACGGATGGCGCAGAACGCGCAGCGTGCGTCAAATTTTCTCAAGGCCATCAGCCACGAGGGGCGGTTGATGATCCTGTGCCATCTGGCGTCTGGCGAAAAGTCCGTAACCGAGCTTGAGCAATTGCTCTCCGCGCGTCAGGCCGCTGTCTCCCAGCAGCTGACCCGGTTGCGCCTCGAAGGGCTGGTCACGCCGCGCCGCGACGGCAAAGCCATCTACTACAGCTTGACAGACGACCGGCCGACGAAAATCATGGAAGTGGTCTACGACCTGTTCTGCAGGGAAGACTGACCGAACGTCTCGCCAGCGTTTGGTCCGGGAGGGAACCAATGCTGGAAGTGCTCGGGGAAGCCAACGCCACCGCGCTGATCGGTCTGTTGGGCGGGATCGCGCTCGGGCTGGCGGCGCGCCTTGGCCGGTTTTGCACGCTCGGCGCCATCGAGGACGTGCTGTACGGCGCAGACGACAGGCGGCTGCGCATGTGGGCCATCGCCATCGGTGTGGCGATCTTCGGAACGCATGTCGCCATCGCCCTGTCCCTCTTTGACAACGCCGAGAGCGCGTATCTCGACCGTGTGTGGAACCCGGTAGGGACGGTCGTCGGCGGGCTGATGTTCGGCTACGGCATGGCGCTGTCCGGCAATTGCGGCTACGGCGCGCTGGCGCGTCTGGGCGGCGGCGACCTGAGGTCGTTTGTGATCGTTCTGGTCATGGGGCTTTCGGCGTATTTCGTGATGTCCGGCCCGCTCGCCCATGCCCGCGTCTGGCTGTTTGATGTCGAAACGGACGCCACATCCCCGCAAAGCCTGACGCAGACCCTGGAGATGGCCGGTCTGTCGCCCCTGGTCACGGGCCTCGTTGCCGGCGGAGCGGTCCTGGCGGTCGCGCTGTCCAGCGCCGAGATGCGCCGCTCCTACAGCCACATCATGTGGGGCAGCGTCGTGGGACTTGCGGTCGTCTCCGGGTGGGTCGGCACCTATTGGGTTGCCATGATCGGCTTCGAGGCCGAGCCGATCGAAACGCACACCTTTGCCGCCCCGATTGGCGACACGATCTTCTACACCATGACAGCCTCCGGCAACGCGCTTTCGTTCAGCGTCGGCTCCGTGGCCGGCGTCGTCGTCGGAGCCGCCCTTGGCTCCTACTCCAAGGGCCACTTTCGCTGGGAGGCCTGCGAAGACCCGCGCGAGTTGCGGCGTCAGATCCTCGGTGCGGCCATCATGGGACCGGGCGCAATCCTCGCGGTTGGCTGCAGCGTGGGGCAAGGCATCTCCGCGTTTTCGGTCCTGGCCTACAGTGCACCCGTCGCCTTCCTGGCCATTTTCGTCGGCGCCGCTTTGGGGCTCAAGCAGCTGATCACGGGCTTCGAGCTCGCAGAGTAGCGCCGTCGCGACGGTCCCGACCCACGGATGGGGGCGGCGCGGCCCTGAAGGCGGCGCGAAGGCGCGGCCATCACGTCGGCTGCCGCCGCCACAGGGTCTCGTGGATCGTCGAAGTCGAACGGGCTCACACCATCGCGCCGAGGAACGCGTGCCGAGCCCCGCTCGCGCTGAAGAAGCGCATGCGCACGCTGCGGGATCGCCGCGTCGCCCGAGTGTCCGAGAGCGCACGGCTTGACCAGGCGCTCCGGTGCGTCGGCCGGCGCATAGGTCAGCCAGGCTTCCCAGCTCGCGGTGTCCCACGTGTTGTCATGGATCGGGATCGCGCCACGATCAGCCGCGTCGTAGTATTCGCCGATTGGCATCAGCACGCCCGCGGCGCCCCCCGGCCCGGCGACGCCCGTGGCTCCGCCCTACGGCGCCTCTACGATCTCGCGAATGTGCAGCCGCGGTGCGATCGATCCGACACCCACGACCCCGGCGCTGCCCGGAGCGGCCCGCGCAGGGGCGCCGTCTCTTGGATCGGCCGCATCCGA
Source organism: Pseudomonadota bacterium (assembly GCA_039189975.1). Taxonomy (GTDB): domain Bacteria; phylum Pseudomonadota; class Alphaproteobacteria; order Rhodobacterales; family Rhodobacteraceae; genus HLUCCA09. Next base: position 18,071 of record JBCCYI010000038.1, on the reverse strand, counting down.
CAGCTCCGACTTGCCCTGCGCGACCGGCCGGAGAACCTGCTGTTCCCGCAAAACGCGTTCCTCTAGGGTTGGGCGATGCGCAGTACCAGGATCATCCACACGGTGAGTGCTCACGCGGGCGGTGAGGTCGGGGACGTGATCGTCGCAGGCGTCGCGCCGCCAAGAGGCGAGACGCTTTGGGCCCAACGCAACTGGATCGCACAGGATGACACCTTGCGCCGGTTCATGCTCAATGAACCGCGCGGGGGCGTTTTCAAACATGTGAACTTGCTGGTCCCGCCCAAAGACCCCTCTGCCGATGCGGCATTTATCGTTATGGAGCCCGAGGACACGCCGCCCATGTCCGGGTCCAACGCGATGTGCGTGGCGACGGTCCTGTTGGAAACCGGTATTCTGCCAATGCAAAGTCCCGAAACGCGGCTGACGCTGGAGGCCCCCGGCGGGCTTGTCCAGATCCGCGCCGCCTGCGCCGACGGGAAGGTCACGCGGGTCGCCATCGTCAACCTCGCCAGTTTCGCCGATCGGCTGGACGCGCCCCTGTCCGTGCCGGGCCTCGGAGAGATCACTGTCGATACGGCCTTTGGCGGAGATAGCTTTGTGCTGGTCAACGCCGACGCTCTGGGGATCTCCCCTGAGCCTGCAAATGCGCGTCATTTGGCGCAACTTGGCGCCCGGATCACCGATGCGGCCAACGCGCAGCTGGGCTTCACCCACCCGGACCTGCCGGAGTGGACGCATATCTCCTTTTGCGAGTTCACCTGGCCCGTCGAGGCAGGGTTGGCCGCGCGAAACACCGTTGTGATCAAGCCGGCAAAGCTGGACCGATCCCCCTGCGGCACCGGCACATGCGCCCGCATGGCGGTGCTTCACGCCCGCGGACAGTTGACGGTGGGCCAGAGCTTTCTGTCGCGCTCCCTGATCGGATCAGAGTTCGAAGGAAAGATCCTGGAGGAAGTGGACGTCGGCGGCCGCGCGGCCATTGTGCCGGAAATCGCCGGGCAAGCATGGATCACGGGGACCCATCAGTGGATGCTTGACCCTTCGGATCCGTGGCCCGACGGCTATCGGCTGAGCGATACGTGGCCGGGGGCCGCGGACTGAGCTCTGGCATGCGTCCCGGCCCGATCCCTCCGGGTTTCGCCTCCCCGAGCGGCGTCGACACGGACGACGCCGCTCGCCCGAACCGCCGCGCGTTGAGGTCTGCCCCGGCCCGCCAGGCACGATGAGGCGGACACCCTGGCCAGCGCTTCAGTCCACCGCGGGCAGCACATCCCCCATGGCGTTGGACACGGTGGGCAGGACGATCCGCACCGAGAGCCCGCGATCCTTCGCCGCCAACGTCAGGGCCCCCGCGTGCGCCTCGGCCACAGCGCGCGCGATGGGCAGGCCGAGGCCGCTGCCCGTCCCCGGCGTCACTTGTCCAAACCGCGAGAGCGCCCGCTCGAACGCCGCGGGATCAATGCCGCGGCCATCGTCTTCCACGGTGATCGTCGCGGTGTGATCCGTCGTCTCCAGCGACACAGAGATCGCGCTGAGCGCGTCACCCCCATGGGCGAGCGCGTTGGCGATCAGGTTCTCGACGGCCTGCTCAAAGAGCACGCGATCGGCACGGGCCAACGCAGGCGTGGCGCCTGTCTCGAGCTTAAGGGCCACACCCGCCGCCGCGGCCCCGTGCCGGTGCCGGGCAACGGCCTTTGCGAGGATCGGAGCGAGGTCCTCGACCGGCAGGTCACAGGTCGGCGGGGCCGATCGCGCACGCTCGAAGGCAAGGAGGTCTTCGGTCAGCTTGGCGGCATGGGAGGCGGCCTCCGTGAGGTCCGCGCTTCGGATCCTGAAGTCTTCCGTTGTCTTCGAGGCCGCCACCGCTTCCGCCAGGGCGACGACGCCCGAAATCGGATTGCGCAGTTGATGGGCCGCGTCCGAAATGAACTTGTCCTTCGCCCGGATCGTGGCCGACATATCTCCAAACAGAGCGTTCAACCGGCCAACGATGCCGCGCACTTCCTGCGGGATGGGCCGGGCAATCGGCGTCAGATCCTGCGCCGAGCGGCGCGCGATGGCATCCTCCAAGCTGAGCAGAGGCCCCATCCCAAGACGCACCCCGAACCACACGATCAGCGCAACGCCGATCACCAGGGTCGCCATCACGGCATGGGTGCGTTGCGACAGGCTCTGGACGAAACCGTCCCGCAGGGCGAGGTTTTGCCAGACCGTGAAGGTAAACTCGCCCTCCAGCCCGTCGATCTCCATGTGATCGACAAACCGGACGACCCGCACCGGCCGCCCCTGATACTCCGCGTCGAAGAACGTGTAGGCCTCCCCGCGGACCTCTCTCCTGGGGACCGGGGGCGTCGCGTATCCGGTGACGTAGACCCCATCGGGCGCATAAACGTGGTAGAAGACCGGACCCCCCGACGTGTTGCGCAAGAGATCGCGGGTCTCCTGGCGGAGGGCGTCGCCGCCGCTGATCGCCGTATCGCGCGAGATGCCCAGGGCCGTGACCAGAAGCGAGCGATCGAAGCGGTCGGCGGCCCGGATCTGAGCGTCGCGCGAGGCCCAGATCGCAACGGCCGCCGAAATCACCAGGAGCGGCACGAGAATGATGAGCGTCAGTCGGAGGCGCAGGGAGAGCGTGGGGATCACGGACGCGCCTGCACCATGGAATACCCGATCCCGCGACGTACCGAGATCTCGATTCCGAAGTCCTTGAGCCGCTTGCGCAGGCGCGACACATAGACTTCAACCACAGCCTCTTCGACATCGCTGCCCGTGCCGTACATCCGGTCGAGCAGCGCTTGCTTTGACACGTAGCGGCCGCGCGCGCCAAGCAGCGTCTCGAAAAGCGCGATCTCCCGGCGCGGCACGGAGAGGTCGCCCTCCGGGCTCAGGAGCGCGCGGGCACTCGGATCGAACCTCAGCGGACCGATCGACAAGAGCCCCGGATCCGACGCCGGCTGCCTGCGGCTGAGGGCCCGGATGCGGGCGCTGAGCTCGTCCATCTCGAACGGTTTGGCCAGGTAATCATCCGCGCCCGCGTCCAGCCCGGCCACCTTGTCGCTCAGCTCGGATTGCGCGGTGAGCATCAGTACGGGGCGATTGTCCTGACGCGCGCGCATCGCCGCCAGAACGTCGAGTCCTCCGAGGCCCGGCAGCTTGATGTCGAGGATCACCATATCGGCGTCGTCGTCCTTCAGGAACAGATCCGCCTCGACCCCGTCATGGATGAGATCGACAGCATGGCCCTCGTCCTGCAAACGGTAGGCGATGCCCTTTGCCACCGAGACGTTGTCTTCGACAATGACGATACGCATGATGTTTTTCGTCCGATGAAAGGTTCATGAAAGTTTGGCATTGAACTCTCCGCCCATCAAGGCGGCTGCATCTGCCGTTTGGAGGAGACGGATCAGGGTTGGGAGGCCCTGCTCCCAGGGAGGAAAACATGACGAACCTGTACACGCGCGCCTCGGCGCTCCTTGCGACTGTGTCTGCCCTCGGCGTCGCCGCTCCGGCGCTGGCCGATGGTCTGGACCTGTCGGGCGAAACCGTGGAGTGGATTATTCCGTTCTCGGAAACCGGCGGCTCTGCCCGCTGGGCAAACTTCTATGCCCCGCTCCTGAGCGAGGCGCTGCCCGGCGAGCCCACCGTCGTTGTGACGTTCATGCCGGGAGCGGGCTCCACGCGCGGGGCGAACCACTTTCAGCGTCTCGAATACGAAGACGGCACCACGATCTTCGGTTCGTCGGGATCTACGCAGTTCCCCTATCTGCTGAACGATCCCCGCGTCCGCTATGAGTACGGCGATTGGAACGTGGTCCTTGCATCCGGAACGGGCGGCGTCGTCTACCTGCCAAGCGATCTTGCCGCCAGCCTCGCCGACGGTGGCGTTGAGGCGATCGCAGACGAAAGCTTCATCTACGGCAGCCAAGGCGCCACGCGGCTGGACCTTGTCCCGCTGCTGGCATGGGAGATGCTGGGCCTGAATGTCGAGCCGGTCTTCGGGATCGAGGGCCGCGGTGACGGACGGCTGATGTTCGAGCGCGGCGAGGCGAATATTGATTATCAGACCTCGTCGTCCTTTCTTTCCGGGGTGACGCCGCTGGTCGAAGCCGGCACCGCGGTTCCGTGGTTTGCCTTCGGGGCGCTCGATGACGACGGCAACGTCGTCCGCGACCCCACCTTCCCGGACCTGCCCTCTTTCGCCGAGGTCTGCGAAGCCGCACCGGCGTGCGAGACGTCCGGTGCCGCCTGGGATGCCTGGCTGGCCTTCTTCACGGCGGGTTTCCCGGCGCAGAAGATGGTGTTCCTGCCCGCAGGCGCACCCCAGGAGGCGATCGACACCTATTCGGCGGCCTTCAAGGCGATCACCGAACGGCCCGATTTCGCGGAGATCTCCAAAGCCCGTCTGGGCGTCTACCCGCAGATGACCGACGCGGCGGCGCAAACCGCTCTGACCAGCGCCACCAAAGTCCCGCAAGAAGCGCAGACCTTCGTGCTGGAATGGCTCGCGGACCGCTACGGCGTCGTCCTTCAGTAAGCCGCTTCGCGCTCCCCGCCCTGCGCGCGGGAGCGCTCCAAATCCCCAAGACCTAGGAGGCCGTCATGGACCTCTTCGCAACAGCCTTGCCTGCGCTCGGCGATGCCTTTGGCATGATCTTAAATCCCGTTGTCCTGGGCTATCTTGTCCTCGGCGTGGTGATGGGGCTCTGCGTCGGCATCTTTCCCGGTCTGGGGGGCATTGCCGGGCTCTCGCTCCTTTTGCCCTTCATGTTCGGGATGGAGCCGCTCTACGGGCTTGCGCTCATGGTCGGCATGGTGGCGGTGGTGCCCACATCGGACACCTTCGCCAGTGTGCTGATGGGGATCCCCGGGTCGTCGGCAAGCCAGGCCACGGTGCTGGACGGCTTTCCGCTCGCCAAACGGGGCCAGGCCGCCCGTGCGCTCGCGGCGGCGTTTTCATCCTCGCTCTTCGGCGGCCTCCTCGGAGCGGCGTTCCTGACGTTCTTCATCCTCGCCGCACGCCCCATCGTGCTTGCGTTCCAAACGCCAGAGCTCCTGATGGTCACGATCTTCGGCCTCTCGATGGTCGGGATCCTGGCCGGGCGCGTCGCGATCAAGGGGATTGTCGCGGCCTGCCTCGGCCTGCTGATCGGCACCATCGGCGAAGGGGCGGCCTCCGGCGAGCTGCGCATGGCCAGCTACGACCTGCCCTATCTCGTCGATGGCTTCAAACTGGTGATCGTCGGCCTCGCGATCTTTGCTGTCCCGGAGATCATCGCCCTCCTGCGGCAGGACAAGGCCATCGCGGATCGCCAGGTTCTGGGCGGCGGCTGGCTCACCGGCGTTCTGGATTGGTGGGCCAACAAGTGGCTCTCCGTGCGCTGCTCGCTGATCGGCGTGGCGGTGGGCGTGATCCCGGGGCTTGGCGGCTCGGTCGTGGACTGGATCGCCTATGGTCATGCCGTCCAGACGTCGAAGGACAAGTCGCAGTTCGGCTCCGGCGACATCCGCGGCGTTGTCGGGCCCGAAAGCTCCAACAACGCCAAGGAGGGGGGCGGCCTCGTGCCCACGCTTCTCTTTGGCATTCCCGGCTCCGGCTCCATGGCGATCTTCATCTCCGGGATCGCGCTTCTCGGGACCGGCCAGATCGAGGTCGGCCCCTCGATGATCAACAACAACCTCAACTTCACCTACGCCATCGTCTGGCTTCTGGCGCTTGCCAATGTGGTGGGCACGCTGATCTGCATCGGCGCGGCCGGCGGGATCGCGCGGCTCACGAACATCCGCTTTGCGCTGCTCGCTCCGTTCCTCTTCATGATCATCGCCTTCGCGGCGTTCCAATCCCGACAGTCGATCTGGGATCTGGTTGCGCTCTTCGGGATCGGGCTGCTTGGCATCCTGATGCGCCGGTTCGACTGGTCGCGCCCGGCCTTCCTGATCGGCTTCGTGCTGTCGGCCCCGGCCGAGCGCTACACCAATCAGGCAGTCCAGATTGCGTCGTCGCGCTTCCGGCAGAGCATGGAGCAGGGGCTCGACTATGTCTTCAGCCCGATTGTGATCGTGCTGATTGTCGTGACGATCCTGTCGGTCTTCTTCGGCCTGCGCCAGGCCAAGAACATCCAGGCCGAGGGCAGCGTGAACTCCGGCGGCAAGCGCGCACCGCTGATCTTCCTGCTCGCCGTCACCGCCTACATCGCGGTGGCCTACATCGACGCCCGAATGATCCCGGACTTTGCCCGGACGGACCGCGTGTTCCCCGTCTTCGTGGGAACGGTCGCGCTGATCGGATGCGCCATCCTGCTCCTCCAGATGCGGCTCAAGCCAGAAACGGACGCGCTCTTCGCGGACCGGGAGGTCGAGGACAAGGACAGCAACGCCTACGGCCTCTGGGCGACGCTCGCATGGTTCGCCGGGCTTCTGGTGCTGACCTCACTCCTCGGCTTCATCCTGGCGCTCGCGCTCTTCCTGCTGATGTTCATCCGCTACCGCGCGGGCAAGCCATGGGGCTACGCCGCGGTCTACGCCGCCGCCGGCATCGCCTTTATCTGCGCCATGGCCGCGACGCTGAACCGAGATTTCCCGCCGGGCCTGTTGCAATCGGTCGTCGAATTGCCCTGGCCGCTGACATGACACAGACCGCGATCCCCTTTTGGTTCCTGCGCGGCGGCACCTCCCGCGGGCCCTACTTTCGCCGCGCCGATCTGCCCGAGGACCGGGACGCCCTCGCCTCCGTCCTGCTGGCGGCGCTCGGCTCCGGCCACCCGCTCAACATCGACGGGATCGGCGGCGGCAATGCGGTGACGACGAAGGTGGCGATGCTCTCCGTCTCGGACGATCCCTGGGCCGACATCGACTACTTCTTCGCGCAAGTCGGGGTCGAGGATCGGCGGGTCGACTTCAAACCGACCTGTGGCAACATCCTGTCGGGCGTCGGCCCGGCCGCGCTCGAAATGGGATTGGTCGAGGCCGACGGCCCGCAAACCCTTGTGCGCATTCGCGCCGTCAATACCGGCGCCCGGATCGAAGCGCAGGTCGAGACGCCCCATGGCGCGGTCCACTACGGCGGCACCGCGCAGATCGACGGCGTTCCGGGCCAGGCGGCGCCGGTGAGCCTGCAATTCCTGGACACCGTCGGCGGCGCGACCGGGGCGCTCCTGCCCACGGGCCAGGTCTTGGATGAGATCGGCGGCATCCCGGTGACCTGCATGGATGTCGCCATGCCCATGGTCATCGCGCGCGCGTCGGATTTCGGCCTGACCGGCCAGGAGAGCATCGCCGCGCTCAACGAGAACACCGCGTTCTTTACCCGCATGGAGGGCGTGCGCATCGCGGCGGGCAGGGCCATGGGCATGGGCGACGTCTCGGGCTCGGTGACGCCCAAGTTCGGGCTGCTGTCGCCGGCCGTGGCGGGGGGCACGATTGCGACCCGCTATTTCATGCCCTGGAAGACCCACCCCACGATGGCCGTCACCGGCGCGCAGTGCCTCGCGTCCTGCGTGCTGACGCCCGGCTCCGTGGCCGAGGGGCTCTGCGAGGTTCCCAGCGGCGCCCCGGCCACCATCACCCTCGAACACCCGACCGGCCAGATCGACGTTGTCGTCGATTTCGAGCGGAACGGCACGGCGCTGACCCTTCGCTCGGCCGGGCTCGTGCGCACGGCCCGCCTGCTGGCGCGCGGTGAGGTCATGATCCCATCGGGGACCGATGTTTGACCTAACGAAACATCCTGCGGTATGCTATAGTATACCATTTAGAGGGCCAGTGCTTGCACTGCCAAGCGGCCTGATCACACACGCCGCGCCCTGCCCGTCCCAGGCCCTGCGCACCCCGTTCGAGGGCCTGCGGCGATCCCCAGCGCCCGCCGACCTCGCACGCGTCGCAGAGCCCCGGATGCAAGGCGCGCGCAGGACAGGCGCACGCAGGACAGGAGAGAGCCCATGAAGGTTCACATCCTCGACGACTGGTTCAACACCCTGCGGCAGCTGCCCTGCTTTGCAAAGCTCGACGGCCACGACGTCACGGTCTGGACCGATCACGAACCGCAGCACGACGCGCTCGCCACGCGCCTCGAGCCGGCCGAATGCCTCGTTCTCTTCCGCGAGCGCACGGCGATCACGCGGAGCCTTCTGGACCGCTTGCCCAATCTGCGGCTGATCTCGCAGCGCAGCGTCTATCCCCATATCGACGTGGATGCCTGCACCGACAGGGGCGTGCTGCTCTGTTCGAACATGCACAGCGATACGCCGTCCTACGCCGCCGCGGAGCTGACGCTGGCGCTCATGCTCGGGAGCTATCGTCAGATCCCCCAGCAGGTCGCGTCGATCCGCGCCGGGCAATGGCAGGCCGGGGTAGGCCGCACGCTCCGGGGCCGTGTGCTCGGGCTCTATGGCTATGGCCGGATCGCCCGCGCGGTGGCGGAGTATGCGCGCGCCATCGGCCTGCGGGTGCAATGGTGGGGGTCAGAGGCGGGGCGTGCCCGCGCCAGGGCGGACGGCCAGAACGTCGCGCAGAGCCGTGCCGCGTTCTTCTCGGGCAGCGACATCGTCAGCCTGCACGTGCGGCTCAAGCCGGACACCCGCGGGATCATCACCGCCGAAGACCTGGCGCAGATGCCCGACCGCGCCCTCCTGGTCAACACGTCCCGCGCGGGCCTGATCGCTCCCGGCGCGCTCAAGGCCGAGATGGCCCGCGGACGCCTCCACGCCGCAATCGACGTGTTCGACACCGAGCCGCTGACAGACACGGCCGATCCGCTCCTGACCCACCCCAACGTCCTGCCAACCCCGCATATCGGCTACGTCACGGAAGACGAGTTCGACCTGCAGTTCAACGACATCTTCGATCAGGTCAACGCCTTCGCGGACGGTGCTCCCATCCACATGATCAATCCGGAGGTGTGGCATGGTTAGGCCCGCGCCAGTATTGCATCCCGCCCGTGCGATGCCCGCTCAGCGGGTCACAGACGGAGGCGCCCGATGCCACAGCACGTGACCGCCGACGGCTCTGGAAAGGCCACCCTCCGCGCTGGCCCTCCCGCACGGAAGATCGGCGCGCGCCCGGGCAGCCACATCGGGGCTATGGCCAATACGATGCGCTTGCCTCAAGGCGCGGTCCGGCACGACGGCAATGGCCCGTCCGTCGGCGCTTCTGCGGCGCTGAAACGGCCGACGCTCCCGTCCCCAAACGGTATCCAGGCGGACCCGTCCCGACGCCTCAGGCCGGGGGCGGACACCTCCCTGAACCCCATGCTGCGCAGTGATCGGAGGGCCCGATGAGCCTCAAAACCATCCTATGTGCCTATAGCGGCGATCCGGATCGAGGCAGCGGCCTGCGCCACGCCATCGCACTGGCCAAACGCCACGACGCCCTCCTGACGGGCGTGGCAAAGACCGGCGGTATCGGGTTCCTCCACCGTCAGATGTCCGCCCAACTGCCCGAGGCAATCCGGGCGCAACTCGATGCCAACGGACGTCGCATGCTCGCGGATGTCGCGGACCGCTTCACAGCCATGACCGATGCGGCCGGCCTCGCGGGCCGCGCGGCGTTTGTGGAGCTCGACCCCAAGCGCGACGGACCGATCGCGTCTTTTGCGCGCGCGTTCGATCTCACGGTGATCGGCCACCATGCCGCCGCTCCGTACGAAGATGATTACGCGGCCCATCCCGATCTGATCGCCCTGCGCAGTGGTCGGCCGGTGCTGATCGTTCCGCAAGGCCTCGGAGAGGCCGGTGTCGCAACCGCCAACGTCATGGTGGCGTGGGATGGCAAACGTGCCGCGACCCGAGCCATCGTCTCCGCCATGCCCATCCTGGAAAGCGGCGCCTCCGTCACGCTGCTCTCGGTGGGTCACACGCCGCGAAACACGGACCGGCTCCTGACGACGCTCGCAGCCCATGGGATCGCCGTGCAGGCCGCCTCTGTCGAACAGGTCGGATCCATCTCGGACACACTGCTCCAGGAGGCAGACGCGCGGTCGGCCGACCTCATCGTCATGGGCGCCTTCGAGCACAGCAAGTTCAGTCATGACGTGAGCGGCGGTGCCACGACGGACGTGCTCGCAGGGGCCAGGATGCCCCTGCTCATGGCGCATTAGAGCGCTGCGATCTCGGATCGCGGGGCAGCCGGACGCCGCCAAGGAGGTCCGACGTTCCAACGGGCTGGAGACAGCGCCGATCCGCGCGACGGCCCCGCAGACGATTGCGAGGGAGCGAGCCTCAAGCCGATCCATCGCCGGAACCGCCATACATCGAGCGACCCAAAACCGGCCCCCGTCGGGATGTCCTTAAAGCGTGATCCACGTGCCACCCGGCGTTGACTGGCGCCTAGACCACAAAAACCGGCTCCGCATCAGAGCGACGGTTCTGCCGGTCGCTGCTCACGCCGGGCGGTGGTCCAGCAGCGCCTGTTTGAGCGCGCGGGAGACGGTGCGCTCGGATTGTCCGATCCGAGAGATGAAGCCGATCGGGCGCAAGATCTGCGGATCGGACATCGGTCGCGTGTCCACAAGGCCCGCATAAGCGCCCTGAACCGCCATCTGGGGCAAAAGCGCGATGCCGACGCCCTGGGCCACCAGATCCAACGCGGTGGAAGAGCGCCCCACCTCGTAGGTCCAGCGCACCGGACGGTCGCTGCGCGCCAGCGCCTCGTCCATCACCAGGCGGTTGCCGGTGCCCCGCGCGGGGAGGATCAGCGCATCCTCCGCAAGATCGCTCCACACAAGCCGGTCCCGCTCGGCCAAAAGATGCCCCTTTGGCAGCACCAGCACGATCGGCTCGGAAAACAGAAGCTCAAAGTCGGTCGAGGATTCCGACAGGGGCACCGAGCAGATCCCAAAGTCCGCCTCGCCCTGGGCCACAGCTTCGGCCACGTCGTTGGCCGCAAGGTCCAGAACCCGCACCCGAGCCGTGTTTCCCGCTGCGCGAAAGGCCTTCAGCGCCGGTCCGACCCAGCCCGCCACGACCGTGGGCACCGTGGCCAAGGTGACGATCTGCGCGCGCTGAGCGGCAAAGGCCGCTTCATCGTCGCGCATGGCCCGCGTCGTTTCCTGCGCGTCCTGCAAAATCGCCTCTGCCCGCAGCTGCAATCGCTTTGCCGCAAGCGTCGGCCGAACCGCCCGCGTCGTGCGCTCAAACAGCACGGTGCCCAGGGCATCCTCCAGCTTCTGAACGCGCCGCGTCACGGAAGATTGCGACAGGTGAAGCTGCTCTGACGCCGCATGAAACGAGGCCGTCTCCTTGACCGCCAGAAAGGCTTCCAAATCGAGGAAATCGAAATTGATCCGCATAGCGCATCAATATCCGAAAAAATTGCATTTGTGAAATCAAACCGGTTGCCGCTAAGCAGACCTCCTAGCAGGAGGGTCCCATGGCCTCGGAGCCAGACATCGTTGTCATAGGGGGCGGAAACGCAGCGCTCTGCGCCGCGATGACGGCCGCGAAAGCCGGCGCCCGGGTGCTGATCCTGGAAGCAGCACCCAAGGCGTATCGGGGCGGCAACTCGCGCCACACACGCAACTTTCGCTGTATGCACGCCGGGCCGCTCGGCCCGTTGATCGAGAGCTACAGCGAAGAGGAGTACTTCAACGACCTGCTCAAGGTCACAGGCGGCAAGACCGACGAACACCTCGCCCGTCTCGCGATCCGGACGTCAGAGGACTGCCTGCCCTGGATGGAAGCCCATGGCGTGCGCTTTCAGCCGTCCCTGTCGGGCACGCTCTCCCTGGCGCGGACGAATGCGTTCTTCCTCGGCGGCGGAAAGAGCCTCGTCAACGCCTACTACCGCACGGCCCACGCGCTCGGCGTTGAGGTGCTCTACGACGCGCCGGTGACCCATCTCGAAACGGACGACAACCGGATCGTGCGGGTCGAGTACACCCAGGGCGACGCGACGCGCCAGGTCTCGCCCAAATCCGTGGTGGTGGCATCGGGCGGGTTTCAGGCCGACCTCGACTGGCTGACCCGCGCCTGGGGCCCAGCCGCGCAGAACTTCCTCATCCGCGGCACGCCGTACAATCGCGGCGTCGTTCTCGCCGACCTCCTTGATCAGGGCGTCGAACAGGTCGGCGATCCGACCCAGTGCCACGCGGTCGCCATCGACGGACGGGCGCCGAAATATGACGGCGGCATCGTCACCCGGCTCGACTGTGTGCCGTTCTCGATCGTCGTCAACAAACACGGCGAGCGGTTCTACGACGAGGGCGAAGACGTCTGGCCCAAGCGGTACGCCATTTGGGGCCGCCTCGTGGCCGAGCAACCCGACCAGGTCGGTTACGTCATCATCGACGCAAAGTCCCTCAAGCTCTTCATGCCCTCCGTCTTTCCCCCGCTGAAGGCCGACACGCTCGAAGACCTGGCCAGCCAGATGGGGCTGCCGCCGGACCGGGTGCGCAAAACCGTAGAGTGCTTCAACGCAGCCTGCGGCGACACCTCGGCCTTTCACCCGACCGAGCTCGACGGTGTGTCGACGACGGGCCTGACCCCGCCCAAGACCAACTGGGCGCGGCCCATCACCGAGCCGCCCTTTTATGGCTACTCGCTGCGCACGGGCGTCACCTTCACCTATCTCGGGCTCAAGGTCGACGAGACGGCGCAATGCTCCATCGGCAATCGGCCTGTGACCAACCTGTGGGCCGCGGGCGAGACGATGGCCGGCTCGATCCTCGGTCAGGGCTACCTGGCCGGGTTCGGCATGACCATCGGAACCGTCTTCGGGCGCATCGCCGGGCGGGAGGCCGCGGCCCATGCAAATTGACCTCATCCAAGAGGCCCGCCGCCAGGCCGAGATCTGCAATGCGTGCCGCTATTGCGAGGGGTATTGCGCGGTCTTTCCCGCCTTGCACCGAGAGCGCGCCTTCGCGGACGGCGACATCACACAGCTCGCCAACCTCTGCCACAATTGCCGCGGGTGCTACTACGCCTGCCAATACACGGCCCCGCACGCGTTTGACCTCAACCTGCCCAAGGCCCTCGCCGAAGTGCGCCACGACAGCTGGAAGGCGCTGGCCTGGCCCAACGGCTTCGCCCGGCTCTTTGACACGTCCGGTGTCGCGATAGGGACAGGGCTGGTCCTCGCCTTCACCTTTCTCTTTCTTCTGGCCCAGGCGCTGCGGCCGGAGAGCGGAGAGGGCTTTTACGCCTACATGTCCCACGGTCTCATGGTCGCGGTGTTCGCTCCGGCCTTTCTGCTGCCCCTGGCCGCCCTCGCGCTGTCTCTGGTGGCCTATTGGCGCCACGTTGGGGGCGGCTCGGTGACACTCTCGGATGTGTGGTCCGCCTGCCGCTCCGCCGGTCGGATGACGAACCTGAAAGGCGGCCACGGCGAGGGCTGCACCTTCGAAGACGAAGACCGCTTCAGCCATGCTCGACGCCACTGCCACCAAGCCACGCTCTACGGCTTTCTGATGTGCTTTGCATCCACGTCGTCTGGGACTGTCTTGCACTACGGGTTCGGGATCGAAGCCCCCTACAGCCTCTTCAGCGTGCCAAAACTCCTCGGTGTTCCGGGGGGCCTGCTGCTCTGTCTTGGCACGGCCGGGCTCGCCTGGCTCAAAACCAAGGCCGATCCCAACCTCGGCGCGCCCAAGGTCTGGGGGGGAGAGATGGCATTTGTCCTGCTCCTCTTCGCCGTCAGCGCAACCGGTCTGGTGCTCTATGCCGCCACCGGCACGGGCGCGGTGGCCTGGCTGCTGCCGGTCCACCTCGGCACGGTGCTTACTCTGTTCCTGCTGACGCCCTATTCCAAGATGGCCCACGGGTTCTACCGCATGGCTGCGCTCACACGGGAGGCCGCGCACCAAAGAGCGGGCTAAGCGGCACGGCCCCCGCTTGACGCTCTGGGTCGCGGCGCGGGCGATAGCCATTGTCCAGAGGGTGACCGACACACCCCGGGCGAGGCCTCGGGCGCGGCGGCCGAACGGGCATTGCCCAAGGGTCTGACCTCCGATGCCCTATCGGTCCCTCAGATCCCGACGCCCCGATACGCTGCGCGCAATACGGGCGACTCAGAACCGAGCGCGGTGTGCAAAACGGCAGCCCAAAGCCAAGCACGAGGCCCGCGGGTCCCTCTGGGCGTCCCGTTTCAAGGCCGTCCGACCATGCTCTTGCCCTGAAACATCTCGGCAATCTGGCGGTGTGGCGCGCGAAGGACCGCAACAAAGCTGTCTGGTATACGGCTGTATACCCTTATTTCGCGCGCTCCGGCCCCGCCGAGGGATCTCGCGGTGGTGTGATGTGCGCAGATGCGCAGAGAGCACGGCCCATTCGCCCGTTTCTTTTCTCAGGGCACAGCGCCATCTCTCCCTCATCGAACGCGGCACCACACACACCGCCGCCGAGACCACACACACCGAAAGGACCACCCCCATGACCCGCACGCTTCTCACCGCCGCTCTCGTCACCGCTCTGGCCGCTCCCGCCTTCGCCGCGGGCAACCTCGCCGCCGCGCTCGGCGTCGACGACGGCGTCTACACCACGTCCCAGCTCGTCCAGCTCAAGGCCGCCCAGGCCGACGACGACCACTCCCGCATCCGCCAGATCATGGCCGAGGTCGAAGCCGGTGGCTTCAACGGCGCCGGTGACTTCTCCCAGGTCGCCACCAGCATCGACGCGGAGGGCCTCAGCGCCGCCGACATCGTCGCCCTCAAGGCCGCGATCGACGAAGACGACGCCGACCGCATCTTCGGCCTCCGCAACGGCGCCGACACCGCCTCGACCACGACCTTCTCGACCCGCGGCGGCCCCGTCTCCGAGCAGCTCTCCGCCTCGGTCGGTGTCGAACCCGGCGCGCTCAGCAACGCCGAACTGGTGCAGCTCAAGGCCGCCCAGGCCGAAGACGACCACGACACGATCTTCCGCATCCTGTCGTCCGTCAACTAACCAGCCTGCCCACGCACCGGGCCCTTCCTGCGGGCCCTTCCTGCGGGCCCCCGCATCGGGCCCAGCGAGCTTGCCCAGCCAGCGGCCCCAGCAGTCCGACGGGATTGCTGGGGTTTCCTGCCTCCAACGCCACAACCGCGTGATCCAGTCGCTTCGACGGTGGCGTCAGAGCAACCGGCGCCTCCGGATATGCTCTGCGCGCTCAAGGTCACGCATGCTGAGAGGCGCGCGCGGCATGCGCGCTGGCGCCTGTTCGTTGTGTCCCTATGTGCGTTGCGCTGATCGTTCTGGCCCCTGCGCGCCCTGCGTCCGCAGCCGTTCGGCTGGCGGGCGACGCGGGCTAGGCCGGGCCCGCCAGGGTGGCTTCCCAATGCTCGCCCATCGCGACGATGCACGACGTCCCGTTTGCGTAGTTCTGCACAATGATCCAGTCGCCACTGCTGCGGGTGACCCAGATTTCCAGCATGGTTTCGGGATCGCGCAGGCCCACGCCCTGACGTTCGGCGCCCAAAACTTCGGTGAGCTTGGTGAGCAGGCGTGCGCTGTCATCGCAGCTGACATCTGCCATGTTGGCCTGAGCCAGCGTGGGCAGAAGCGTGCAGACCGCGAGCGCAGGAATGAGACGTGTCATCATGGCCCTTAGATATGACGACCCAGCGCGCTTTGTAACAGCAACATGACGCCCTGTGGATAAAATTCCAACGTCCGGAGGCGCTGGAAAGACCCGCCCGCTCCGAGGTGTCCGTCACAAAACTGTAGCGCCAGAGCCACGAAACTGAATCGCAAGTGTCATGGCGGTGTCGCCTGCCGTCCGTATGCGGCCCCCGACACCAGGGGGCGATATGCTGACGATTGACGTGCTCACGAAGCGGTTCGGGACCAAGACGGCTGTGGATGCAGCCAGCATCTGTGTTGCCGAACCGACCATGATCGGAATCATCGGGCGCTCTGGTGCCGGAAAGTCCACGTTGCTCAGGATGATCAATCGCCTGAGCGACGCCACATCCGGCACAATCACCTTCGAGGGCACCGAGATCACGGCCCTGCGCGGCGCCGCCAAGCGGAACTGGCAGTCCAGCTGCGCGATGATCTTTCAACAATTCAATCTTGTGCCGCGCATGGATGTCGTCTCGAACGTGCTGCACGGGACGCTGAACAAGCGTTCGACGCTCGCGACGCTGTTCAACCTCTACCCGCAGGCAGACATCCACACGGCCATCGACATTCTGGATCGTCTGGGGATCGCGGAACAGGCGCCCAAGCGCGCCGAAGCGCTCTCCGGTGGTCAGCAGCAGCGCGTCGCCATCGCGCGCGCGCTCATGCAGGATCCCAGGATCATCCTGGCCGACGAGCCCATCGCCTCCCTCGATCCGATGAATGCGCAGGTCGTCATGCAATCGCTGCGAGACATCCACGAAGAAGACGGACGGATGGTGATCGCCAATCTGCACACGCTCGACACGGCCCGTCGCTACTGCGACCGCGTGATCGGGATGCGCGACGGCCGGATCGTCTTTGACGGCACGCCGGCGCAACTGACCACCGGTGTGGCGCGCGACATTTACGGCGCCGGCGCGGATTTCTCCGAGGCCGCCACATCGACCGAAATCGAAACGCTGGACAGGTCGCAGGACAAGAAAGCCTACGCCTGAGCCAGTCTCCCTCCCGCGTGCGGCGCGGGCCACCTCCCTCGCTACAGCGCTCAACTCCGCCTCCTGCGGCAGGGCACAACACTGGAGATCATGATGACCAAAACCCTCGTACTGGCGCTCGCCGCCACCACGGCCCTGACCGGGACGGCTCTTGCAGAAGAGATCACCGAGTTTCGCATCGGCCTGCTGGGCGGTGAGAACGCGCAGGATCGCGTCAACGCCTACCAGTGCCTGGCCGACTACGCCGAAGAGGCTCTGGGCGTTCCGGTCAAGATCTTCACCCCGGCGGATTACAACGGCGTGATCCAGGGCCTGCTGGGCGGCACGCTCGACATGTCCTGGCTGGGCGCATCGTCCTACGCGGCCACGTACCTTCAGGATCCCGAGGCGGTGGAGCCGGTGCTGGTCAAGGTCAACCTCGACGGCTCCATCGGCTATCACTCCATCGGATTTGCCCGCAAGGAGAGCGGCATCACCTCGCTCGACGACATGGAGGGCAAGATCTTTGGCTTCGGTGATCCGAACTCCACCTCCGGCTACCTGATCCCGTCCATTGAGATCCCTCAGTACAAAGAGGGCATCACCATGGAGAGCGGCGCGTATTTCGGCGAGGTCAAGTTCACCGGCGGTCACGAGCAGACCATCGTTGCCGTGAACAACGGCGACATCGACGGGGGCGTGACCTGGGCTGACGGCCAGGGCAACTGGGAAGACGGCTACAACTCCGGCGCCCTGCGCAAGGCAGTGGACGCGGGCCTGATCGACATGAACGAGCTTGTCCAGATCTGGAAGTCGGACGTGATCCCGGAAGGTCCCGTCGTCCTGCGCAAGGCGCTGCCGGCCGATGTGAAAGCCATCATGACGGAGCTGGTGGACACCCTCTACGAGACCGACCCGGAGTGCACCTACGGGGTTTTTGCCGGCGACAACCTGGGCGCACGCCCGGTCACGCACGACACCTACATTTCCGTCATCGAGGCCCGCAGGGCCAAGATCGGCGGCTAAGTCATTTCCATGACGTGTCCGGTCGCCCCCTGGGGCTGCCGGATTTTCTGTGTCCGGAGGCAGAATGGCAGACCTATCGCTCGGCGCGTCGCCCCAAAGCGTGAGCAGCATTCAATCGAGCTACATGGCTCAGGTGCACAAACGCAGGCTCTATGGCGGCCTGACGCTTTTGATCTTTGTCGTGCTGATGGTGTCCGGCTTCAACATCGCCGATGCGCGCAACGCCGGCGGGTTCTGGGAGGGCGCGCACCGGATGTTCGACTATCCGGCCGATGTGCTGTCCGAGGCCTGGCAAAAGCGGGCCGAGCTGCCCGGCTTGATCGCAAAGTACTTTCCCGCCCTGGTCGAGACGATCAACATCGCCGCGCTGTCGACCCTGATCGGGGCCATCTGTGGCCTTTTCCTGTCTCTCCTGGGCACCCGAAGACTTGCGAAATGGCCGCGCCTTATTCCAGTGTTTCGCCGTCTCTCCGACATCATGCGCGCGGTGCCGGAAATCGTGATCGCCCTGATGCTGATCTTTGTGCTCGGTGGCGGACCCGTG
>JBCCYI010000037.1:0-24659 GCA_039189975.1 Pseudomonadota bacterium | reverse complement strand
CGTCACCCCGGCGAGGACCTCTGGCTGGAGGCCACACGCATGGCCGAGCGGCTGCGCGGCCCGCTCGCCCTGATCGCAACCCTGGCCCAGAGCGACGTCAGCGCGGCGCAGACGCGCGCGGCAGGCGCATCTTCAGACGCGTCGCTTGCTCCGGGCGCGCATCTGATCCTCGGAGCCGCTGAAGACGCCTTGAAGGACATCGACGCGATCGGATCCCGGGTCGACCATGCGGTCGCGCTTTCCAAGAACGCCCCCGTGGGTCTCGAAGAGATCGTTTGCGGGGCGCTCGGCCGGATGGGCCGTGCGGCAGGCTTTGCCGTGCACTATCCACGACAGGCGCTCCGAACCAATCTGCTCGTCGCCGAGAACATCTTGCAGCGCTGCTTTGAGCTGGCTGCGCTGGAAAACGCGGGGATCGTCCGGCTTGGTGTGGCGCCCCTCGCCCTGGATGCAAGGCGCCTGCGCCTCAAAGTGTCATTCAACACGGGGCTGACGGTCGCCGACCGTCGGGGCCGCCTGCCGGCGCTGCGCGGGCTGGAGAACCTCGTCGCGAGCTTTGGCGGCCAACTTGAGATCGCGTGGCACCCCGATGCCGGCGAAACCACGCTCGACCTGACAATGCCAGGACGCCTTGAAACACAAGATCCGGCGGCAGTCAGCCGGACGCGCCCGGAGGGCCTAACAGCCCCCACGCCCTTCGGGCGCGCATTTTCAGAGCCCGGCAGATCGGACGCGGCGCCGCAGGGCGGCCTGTCTGCCCTCAGCCGCCGCGCGCCCGACGTCGCGGATGCGGCCATCCCAGGCGTGTCCAGGCCCGGCGTATCCACTCCAGATGCGCCCGGCCGAGACGATTTCAAACGCTCCGCGTGATGGCCCGCCAGAGCAGCGACCCGCGCCGGCGAAACTCGCTCTCGACCAGGGTGCCCTGCGCCACGTGCTGAGGCGCTCGGGCCGCCCGCCGAAGGGTTGCCGCACTGCGCCACCCGGCCAACAACGCTGGATGCGCCGCCACGGCCCAGCGCGTCCCACGGCGCTTGCGCAGACGCGTCAGACCCGCTGTCGCCAGGGCCTGCACTGCCTCAGGGCGCCCGTCCGGCAACGGTCGCACCCCATGGGCTTCCAGCTCCGGGATCGCGCGCAGATAACCCGCCAACCCGGCCGCCCAGCCCAGATCGCGTACGGCGGCTTCCTGTGCCACCGGCGCACCCAGCGCGGCGGCGGCGGCCCACATCAAGCCCGCGCCGGTCGCCTCAAGAAAGGCATCGAGCGCATCCGCCTCGTCGAACCCTTCTCGATCAACGTAAACGCGATGCGCATTGGCCACCCTGTCCAACACGTCGAGCGGAAGCTCTGACGCGCGGGCCACCGCGTCGAGCGGCGTGGCGACCTCATGCGCGCGGGGCGGGGCGCCGAGCCCGATGTCGTCGAGCACGTCGCGCCACCATTGCACGCGCATCTCGGCAATCAGCGGCTCCGTCGTTACCCAGGGCGCCCGCGCCACCTCAACGTTGAAGGCATAGATCGGAAATAGCGTCGCGCGAGCGGCCACGGGCCCGGCCATCGTCGCCATGAACCGGTCCGGGTCGCCCCGGCGCACGATCTCGGCACAGGCGGCGATGCTCATGCGGGTCGCACCCGCACGCCTCCGGCCTCGCGGCGCACGGGGCACGGCCTCGGCACCGCGAACGCGGCGCCACGCGCGGCGGTCGAACAACGCGGGCGCAGCACGGGCTCAGCCCACTTCTGCCCCGGGGCCCGGCGCCAGCACGTCGGCCCGGGTTTGGGGCTCATCGCGCACAAGCTTCCAGCGGATGGCATCGGTCAGCGCCTCAAAGCTGGCGTCCACGATGTTGGCAGAGACCCCGACGGTCTGCCACCGCCGTCCGGCGCCATCCTCGCTGTCGATCGTGACGCGCGTGACGGCCTCGGTGCCGCCATCGGTGATCCGGACCTTGAAGTCGACCAGACGGATGTCCTCGATCACAGGCTGGTAGGGCCCGAGATCCTTGGCCAGTGCCCGCGCGAGCGCGTTGACCGGGCCGCGATCTTCGCCCGTCTGATCCATCGATTCCGACACAGAGAGCTTCTTTTCGCCGCCGACCTTCACGACGACGACCGCCTCCGACAGGCTCACCATCTGATTGTACTTGTTCTTACGGCGCTCGACCGTGACACGGTATCGCTTGACCTCGAAGAACTCCGGCATCAGCCCGAGCTCGCGCCGCGCCAGCACCTCGAAGCTCGCCTGTGCCGTATCGTAGGCATAGCCCGCCGCCTCGCGCGCCTTGACCGTGTCCAGAAGCTGCCCGAGGCGGGGATCGCCCGGTGTCACCTCGATCCCGGCTTCGGCAAGGCGCTTGCGCAGGTTCGATTGACCGGCCTGGTTCGACATCGGCACAATGCGCTCGTTGCCGACCGTCTCCGGCGGCACATGCTCATAGGTGCTCGGGTCCTTCAGGACAGCCGACGCATGCAGCCCCGCCTTATGCGCAAAGGCAGACGGGCCGACATAGGCGGCCGTCCGCAGCGGCACCCGATTGAGGATATCATCCAATCGGCGCGAGAGGCGCGTCAGCCCGGCGAGACCCTCGCGGCTCACGCCAATGTCAAACTGGCTGGCATAGGGCTCCTTGAGAAGAAGCGTCGGGAGGAGCGACGTGAGGTTGGCGTTGCCGCAGCGCTCTCCCAATCCGTTGAGCGTACCCTGGATCTGCCGCGCTCCGGCACGCACAGCGGCCAGAGAACAGGCAACGGCCGTTTCGGTGTCGTTGTGGGTGTGAATGCCCAGATGCGTGCCGGGGATGCCTGCGGCGATCACAGCCGTCACCGCCGCGCCGACCTCCTCGGGCAGGCGGCCGCCATTGGTGTCGCAGAGCACGACCCAGCGGGCTCCCGCGTTCCGAGCCGCAGCAAGGCAGGAGAGCGCATAGTCGGGGTCGGCGGCGAACCCGTCGAAGAAGTGCTCCGCATCAAAGATCGCCTCGCGCCCGTTCGCCACGAGATGCGCCATGGAGGCCGAGATCGCTTCCAGGTTCTCCTCCAGCGAGATGCCGAGCGCTGTTTTGACGTGGAAGGCATGTGTCTTGCCCACCAGGCAGACGGTGCCGGTCCCCGCATTGACAACCCCCGCGAGCGTTTCGTCATTGGCCGCCGAGCGCCCTGCCCGCTTGGTCATTCCAAACGCGGTCAGGCGCGCACGTCCAAGTTTGGGGGCTGCGTCGAAGAAGGCGGAATCCACTGGGTTCGCCCCCGGCCAACCGCCCTCGATATAGTCGATCCCCAACGCGTCGAGCAGCGCGACGATCTCCAGCTTCTCCTCGAGACTGAACACGACGCCCTGGGTCTGCTGCCCATCGCGCAGTGTTGTGTCATAGAGCCAAAGCCGCTCTCGCCCCTCGGCACCTGTGTCTCTCACACGTTTGCCCCTTTTATCGTGCCACACGTTGCGTGGATGCTGCGGTTGGCGCGCCGGTGCGTGTGCCGGCACAGGCGGCGGGCGCCAGATATGCGCCCGCTGGTCTTCTTTCTTACGAACGGAACATGGGTATCACAACTCCACGGCGCTTTGTGGCGCTATGGACGACAGTCGATCTGCATCGAAGTTGGGCGTGGGCACCAGCTCAACGCCACTCTTCGACATACGGACTTCGACACCAGCGTCGACGAGCGCGGCCTTAAGACGATCCACTTCGCTGAAGTTCTTGGAAAGCTTCGCCAGATCGCGCGCCACAACGAGAGCCTCGCTCAGCTCGGCCAAGCGCGGGACACTGGCCTCGTTGTTTGCCCCGTCCGCAATCCAACCTGCGAGATCGTCCGTCAGCAGGCCAAGCAAAGCCGCGGAGGCTTTCAGCACGGTGGCATCCTCCGCCTGGGCGAGGCGATGCAGCTCGGCAATCGCGCGGGAGGTGTTGAGGTCGTCGGCGAGGGCCTGTTCGACCTCCGGGTGCGGTTCGCCGGGGGGGACGTCTGCGGTGAGCGCGCGCCATTTGCGCAGGGTGGCCTCGGCCTGCTGGGCCTTTTCGGCGGTCCAGTCCATGGGCTTGCGGTAATGCGTGCCGAGCATCACGAAGCGGATCACTTCGCCGGGGACGCCCTGGTCGAGCAGATCGCGCACGGTGAAGAAGTTGCCGAGGGACTTCGACATCTTCTTGCCCTCGACCTGCAGCATCTCGTTGTGCATCCAGATCCTGGCGAAGCCACCGTCCGGGTCGGCGCAACGGGACTGCGCGATCTCGTTTTCGTGGTGCGGGAACATCAGGTCGTTGCCGCCGCCATGGATGTCGAAGCGTGGCCCAAGGAGGGCTTTGGCCATGGCCGAGCATTCGATATGCCAGCCGGGGCGGCCGCGTCCCCAGGGACTGTCCCAGCCGGGTTGAGCGTCGGTGGAAGGTTTCCACAGGACGAAGTCCATCGGGTCGCGCTTATAGGGCGCAACCTCGACACGGGCGCCTGCGATCATGTCGTCGACCGAGCGGCCGGAGAGCTTGCCATAATCGGCATAACTCTTGACCGAAAAGAGGACGTGGCCCTCTGCGGCATAAGCGTGCCCCCGGGCGACGAGGGTTTCGATCATCTCGACCATCTGGGGGATGAAGGCAGTCGCGTGTGGCGCGGCGTCGGGCGGACGCACGCCGACGGCGGCCATATCGTCAAGATACCAGGCCTCGGTCTCGGCGGTCAGATCGTCGATGGCGATGCCGCGGGACTCGGCCCGGGCGATGATCTTGTCTTCGACATCGGTGATATTGCGCACATAGGTCACGTTTTCGGCGCCATAATGGTGCCGGAGGAGCCGCGCGAGCGTGTCAAAGACAATGGCCGGGCGCGCGTTGCCCAGATGTGCGCGGTCATAGACGGTCGGGCCGCAGACATAGAGCGACACACGACCTGGGGAGACGGGCTCGAGCCGCTCTTTGCGCCGGGTGGCGGAATTATGAAGCTGGATGTCGACCATGGGGCTCTCCCTCGCGCGCGGCGGCGGGTGTGGCATGTCCTGGGATCATCGAAAAGGAAAACCGCCCGCCTGACGCTGTCAGACGGTAATGCACGTGCTCGGATTGCATGCGAAATGGTTCATAGGGCGTCGGTACACCATTCCATGCCGGGCGCCAAGCCCAATCGGCGGAGGGGGGCTGTCTGCCCCCCCGCCTGCGGCGTCCCCCCGACGGTATTTGGGGCAAGAAGAAGGTGGGGCGGTGTTGTCGCGGTCGGGACGGCGCGGGCGTCTAAGCCGCACGTCGCGGCGGGAGCGTTGACATTGGGCCCGGATCGGGGCGTCAGTGCGCGCATGAGAGTTTCACAGAGACTGGGTACCATTGTTGCCGGCCGGGATGATGGGTGGGGGGTGCTGTACAGCGCGCGTGCGTTGCGTGCGTCCGGGATCAGGGTCGTGGATCTCACGGTGGGGGAGCATGACACGCCGACGGATCCCGCGATCCTCGACGTGATGGACCAGGCAGCACGGGCGGGGGCGACACGCTATGCCGCCGTTCCCGGGATTGACGCGTTGCGGGACGCCGTGGCCGAGCGCGTGCAGGCGCAGAGCGGCGTCGCGACAGCGCGCGAGAACGTTCTGATTGTACCTGGTGGGCAGGCCGGATTGTTTGCGGCCCATCTCTGTGCGCTCGACGCCGGGGATGTTGGGCTGATTGTCGACCCCTATTACGCCACGTATCCCGGAACGTTGCGCGCGGCAGGCGGGCACGTCCGCACTGTGACCGCGCGCGCGGTGGACGGCTTTCAGCTGCGCGGCGACGACGTTGTGTCGGCGGCGGAGGCTGCGCCTCAGGCACGGAGTTTGCTGGTCAATTCGCCCAATAATCCAACGGGCGCTGTTTACACGCGCCGGACGCTTGAGGGCATTGCAGACGCCTGCCGGGAAACGGATCTGTGGCTGGTGTCGGACGAGGTCTATGATGGTCAGGTCTGGGACGGGGCACATGTGTCGCCGCGCGCGTTGCCCGGGATGGCGGAGCGCACCTTGGTCGTCGGGTCGATGTCGAAGAGCTATGCGATGACCGGGAGCCGTCTGGGCTGGGTCGTTGGACCTTCGGCAGCGATCGCAGCGATGGCCGATCTTGCGACACATACGACGTATGGGGTGCCCGGCTTTATCCAGGAGGCGGCGCGCTGGGCGCTGACGGAGGGGGACACGCTGGCCGATCGGGTGGCGGCGCCCTTTCGGCGGCGGCGGCGGCTGGTGGTGGCGGCGTTCGCGGGGCACCCGTTTCTGCGGGTCGCGCCGATGCAGGGCGGGATGTACGCCTTCGTCGACATTCGCGCCACGGGCATGTCCGGGTCCGCCTTTGCGGAGGTGCTTTTGGCGGAGGCGCGGATTGCGGTGATGCCGGGCGAGAGTTTCGGGCAGGCCGGCGCAGGCCATATCCGCATCGCGATGACGGCGGAGGACGATGCGTTTGGCGCCGCGCTGTCCGCTGTGGTCGCGGTTGCGGAGCGGCTTGCGATCGGCGCCTCGGAGACAGGCGCGGCGGAGCTCGGCCGCTGAGAGGTCAAGTCTGGCGCCGAGCCCCGCTCTGTCGGCGCAAGATGAGCTCAAGGAGCGCGAGGTAGGGCAGGTAGAACGCCCACACCTGGATCTTGTCGAAGAGGCCGGTAAACGCCGCGGTTGAGCCAACGCCACCAGTCAGCGCGAACCAGATCCCATAATGGACGCGGTAGAGCCAGGAGGCCATGGCGAGAACCACCAGGCGCAGAGCCCAGGCGCGGTGCCGTGCCAGCGCGCGGGCTCGGGCGGCGCGGAGGGTTTGCAGGGCGGCGACGGCCATCAAGGCGCCGTAGAGCGCGAAGGCCAGGCTCATGTCCGCACCGCCGATCGTGCCGTTCGCGGCAATCCAGGCAAGACCTGTCAGGGCCGTGGCGCAGGCCGCGAGGACAACAAGGCGCCCGATGGCGCGATGCAGCGCCGGGGCACGGGCGCGGATCGTCGCGGAGAGTTGCAGCGGCGCGAGGCAGGTGATGAGTCCGCCCGTGATCATATGCGCGAACACGGCCACGCTTAAAGGCGCCTCGGGCGCATCGAAGCGGATGGCGGGCCAGAGATCCTGCGTCAGACCGCGCCAGCCCAGGTCGACCGCGTAATGCGCAAAGGGTGCGGCGGCCAGAAGCAGGATCGCGAGCCCAATCGCACCCAGGATGCCCCGCAGTGCGCGGGCGCGGCGGCGACGGGGCAGATCTGCCATGTCAGCCGCCCCCCGATTGTGCCTTTTTCTGCCAGCGCCCCGTTTCTTCGGACCAGTATTGCGCCGTGGCCCCGGCAGCGGTGAGCGCCTTCCACTGGCTCCGGGCGTGGGTCACCTGATCTCCGTCTGCCCCGTCGAAAACGATGCAGATGCGGGCAAACGCCGACGTCTCCTCCGCTGACACCGGCGTTGCGTCTATCGCAACGAGGCAATCGCGGTCGTTGGGCAGTGTGGCCTCACAGGTCAAAAGGATCGGCTGGCGCGCGTCATGCGGACCACCCGCCCGCCCATGGGGCAGAAAGCGCTCGTCGGGGCCGAGCCAAAGCGCAGCGTCGAGCCGGTCGAGCGCGTCGGGGTCGGCGCCACGTACGGCCACCCGCCAACCGCGTTCTAAGGACTTCTCCAGGAGCATGCCCACGACCGCCGGCAAAGGAGAGCGCGTCAGATGGTAGAAGAGCACGTCACCCATGGGCGCTTCCCTCCGTCATACCGTGGCCTCGTCACCAGGCGCGCGACCGCGCCGCGGCTTGCCGCGGCGCCCGCGAACCCTCCCGTCACCGGTGCCATCACCACCGCACTACGCGGGGCGTACGCAGCGCCTAGCCCGCCTCGAACCGGTCGCGCACCAATCGGTCGAGCGCAAGCACGCCCCAGCCCGATGCCCCCTTGGGGGCCAGCGGCGCCTCGCCCGCGGGCTTTGCCACGCCAGCGATATCGAGGTGGATCCAGGGCGTGCCATCCTTGACAAAGCGGTGCAGAAACTCCGCCGCCGTGATCGACCCGGCCCAGCGCCCGCCGACGTTCTTGACATCCGCAAGGCTGGACTTGAGCAGCTTGGCGTAGCTGTCGCCGAGCGGCATCCGCCAGGCGCCCTCGCCTTCGGTCTCGGCGGCCTTCAGGAAATCCGCCGCGAAGGCATCGTCGTTGGAAAAGACCCCCGCCTTGTCGTGGCCCAGCGCCACGATCATCGCACCCGTCAGCGTCGCGAGGTCGACCATGGCGGCTGGCGCGAAGGTCTCCTGCGCGTACCACATCACGTCCCCCAGAACGAGCCGGCCCTCGGCGTCTGTGTTGATCACCTCAACCGTGTCGCCCTTCATCGACGTGACAATGTCGCCGGGGCGCTGCGCCCGTCCGTCCGGCATGTTCTCCACAAGCCCCACGAGCCCGACGACGTTGGCCTCCGCCCCGCGCGCCGCCAGCGCCTGCATGACACCGGCGACCACGCCCGCGCCGCCCATGTCCATCGTCATGTCTTCCATGCCGCCGGCGGGCTTGAGCGAGATGCCTCCGGTATCGAACACCACACCCTTGCCGATCAGCGCCAGGGGAGCGGCGTCCTTGGCGCCCTTCATCCACTTCATCACGACTGTCTTGGATGGGCTCTCCGAACCATGCCCCACCGCGAGCATCATATGCATGCCCTTCGCCCGCATATCGGCCTCTTCGAGCACTTCAACTTCGACGCCCAGCGCACTGAGTGCCAGCAGTTTTTCGGCAAAGGTCTCTGTGGTCAGCAGATTGGCGGGCAGGTTGACGAGATCCCGCGTGAACGCGACCGCTTCGGCCAGGGGGCGCTGCGCGGCAATCTCGGCGGCAAGCGCGTCGGGCTTGGTGACGGCAAAGGTCAGCGCACCGGGCGCCTCGGGCGCCTCCTCCGCGGCACTGCCCTTGCAATCGGTGAAGCTGTAGCTGCGCAGCATCGCACCGAGCGCCACCTGCGCGGCGGCCCCGATGGCCCCGGCCAGCACTGTCGCAGGCTTGCCTGACACCGCCTTGGCGATCCCGGCTCCGGCCTTGCGGGCCGTCAGCGCATCGGCGCGCCGGGCGAGCTTGACCACGCTCAAACCTTCGGCGGCCAGGCCAACCGGGAAAGCGAGGCTCTGGACATCGCCCGGCTTGGCCTTTTCGAAGCGTTCGCTTTCCAGCAAGCGCAGGAGCGCGCCCTTGGTCAGCCGGTTCACCCGGCGCGCGCCTTGGTCGAGCCGGTCGGGCCCCTCGGCAAAGACGACGACATGGCCCTCGGCGGCGGCGATCGCGTCGAGGTCGAGGGCGATGACGGGGCATTCGGGCAGGTCTGTCACGTGGGTCTCCGGCGTTGTGGGCATGGTGTTGGCTCAGCGAGGCAAAGCGCTTGCGGTCTTACCTAGCCCGCGACCGGGCGATGCGCCAGCGCCAGCATGCGGCTTCTGCGTCGCGGTGCAGCGTTTCGCGTGTCACACAGGCCGGCCCTGCCCGCGCCGCCTCCGCATGACACAGGAGCACCCCAGGCGGCACAAAGCACCCTTTAGAGATGCAGCGCCCGGGCGCCGTTTCGCACAGGCCTGCGCCCTGCCCCTTTCGCGCCCGGGGCTCTTTCGGCTAGGTTGCGCGCAACAGGCACTCAGCGCGACCAAGGGGGCGGCCCGCGTGACGAGATTTGATCGCTACGTGCTCACGCAGCTGGTGCTGCTCTTTGGGTTCTTTGCGCTCGTGTTCGTGTCGGTCTACTGGATCAACCGGGCGGTGATCCTGTTTGACCAGCTCATCGCGGACGGGCAATCGGCGGGCACGTTTCTGGCGCTCACGCTCCTGGCGTTGCCCAACGTGATCCGGCTCGTGCTGCCGATCGCGGCGTTCGTCGCCGCCGTCTATGTTACGAACAGGCTGACGACGGAAAGCGAGCTTGTGATCGCCCAGTCGAGCGGGATGTCCCCCTGGCGGCTGGCGCGCCCGGTGCTGGCGTTCGGCGGGGTGACGACGGTGCTGATGGGGCTCCTTGTGCACGTCCTGGTGCCGCAGTCCCGTGTCGCGATGGCCGAGCGGCAGGCGGAGATCGAGGCCAATGTCACCTCACGCATGCTCGTGGAGGGGCGGTTTCTCCACCCCGCCGATGGGGTGACCTTTTACATCCGAGAGATCAGCGCCGAGGGCACCCTGCGCGACCTCTTTCTCTCGGATGCCCGTACACCCGAAAGCCGGACGACCTATACGGCGACCGAGGGCGTTCTCTTCTGGGACGAAGTGACCGGGCAGCCCGCGCTCGTGATGTTCAACGGCACGGCGCAGACCTTTGACAACCTCACCGAGCAGCTCTCGATCACCCAGTTTGAACGCTTCTCTTACGATGTCGCGGCTCTGACAGGGGATGCGGGGCGCGGTCGCCGGGATGTGCGGGAATACCCCACGCCTGTTCTCTTTGCACCGACCGAAGAGGCACTGGCAGCGACACGCAAGGACCCGTCGGACTTCTATTACGAGGCACATTTGCGCGTGGTGCAGCCCTTTACTCCGGCGATTGCGGCGCTCCTGGGCTTTGCCGCATTGCAACTCGGCGGGTTTTCCCGCTTTGGCGTGTGGCGGCAGATCGGGCTGGCGGTCGGGATGATCATCCTCGTCCAGGTGGGCGAAAATGCCGTGGCTGATGCCGCCCGGCGCGACCCGGGGCTCTGGCCGCTGATCTATGCGCCATTCGTGGCGGGCCTCGTCGCGGCCCTTGCGATCCTGTGGATTGCGTCGCGCCCTGTCTGGCGGTTGCGCCCGCCGCCCGATTCGGCGCATGCACCGACAGGCGAGGCCGCAGGATGACGCTTCATCTCTATATCGCGCGCAAGTTTCTTGTGATCTTTGCCGGGCTGCTCGCCGTCTTTGCGCTGGTCATCACCATGCTCGACATGGTCGAGCAGCTCCGGCGCTTTGATGCCTCCGAGATTGCGCTGACAGGCGCGCTGGAGCTGGCCCTGCTGGCGATGCCGCAGACGCTCTACCGGATCCTGCCGCTCGTCATCATTCTGTCGACAATCACGCTCTTTCTGGGGCTGGCGCGCACCTCGGAGATGGTGGTGACGCGGGCGGCGGGGCGCTCGGCGCTGCGGGCTCTGATTGCGCCCGTGAGCGTCGCGCTGCTGATCGGCGCGGTCGGTGTGGCGATGCTCAACCCGATCGTCGCGGCCACCATGCAGCGCTATGACATGCGCGCGGCGGAGCTTTCGTCGGGGGCGACGTCGTCGCTTTCGATCAGCGACGAGGGGCTGTGGTTGCGCCAGGGCGACGAGGCGGGGCAGACCGTGATCCGCGCCGAGCAGGCCAATGCGGAAGGCACGACTTTTTACACCGTCACCTTCATCGACTTTGCCCCGGCCGGCAGCGCCGCCCCCGGCCCGACCCGTCGGATGGAGGCCGCCGAGGCCAGCCTGGGCGATGGCGCCTGGACGCTGCGCGACGTCAAGCGGTGGGAGTTGTCCGAGGCCAACCCGGAAGCCGACGCCGCGCGCATCGCCACCATGACGCTGCCGACCTCGCTCACCCGCGAGCAGATCATCGACGGTTTTGGCGTGCCCGCGAGCGTGCCGATCTGGGACCTTCCCGCCTACATAGAAAACCTCGCGGAGGCGGGCTTTTCGGCACGCCTGCACCGCGTGTGGTTTCAGATGGAGCTGGCGCTGCCGCTCTTTCTGGCCGGGATGGTGATGGTCGGCGCGGGCTTCACCATGCGCCACACCCGGTTCGGGCGAACGGGGACGATGGTGCTCCTGTCGCTCCTGATGGGGTTCAGCCTCTACTTCGTGCGCAACTTCGCGCAGATCCTCGGAGAGAACGGCCAGATCCCGGTGACGCTCGCGGCCTGGGCGCCGCCCGTTGCGGCGGTCCTGCTGTCGCTGGGGCTGCTCTTGCATCTCGAAGATGGATAGGGGCGCCCGGATGACCGGCTGGCGGGGGCGCCTGCTCGGCGCGGCTCTCGCGCTCAGCCTGGCAGGGGCCGCACCCCTCGCGGCGCAAAGCCGGTTCGACCTGCCCGAGGAGAACGCGCCCGCGACGCTACTGGCCGACGAGGTCGCCATCGACGCCGAGGGGCGGCTGGTCGCCACCGGCAATGTCGAGGCGCTGCAGGGCAACGCGCGGCTGACCGCATCGAAGGTGATCTACGACCGCGAGGCCGATGCGCTGGAGATCGAAGGCCCGATCGTCCTGACGACCGACGACCGCACGCTGGTGCTGGCCTCCGCCGCCGAGATCTCGCCCAGCCTGCGCGACGGTCTGCTGCGCTCGGCCCGCGTGGTGCTCGACAGCCGGGTGCAGCTCGCCGCGCCCGAGATCAACCGTGTCGGCGGGCGCTACCTGCAGCTCAACAACGTGGTTGCCTCCTCCTGCGAGGTCTGCGGCAAGAACCCGGTGCCGCTCTGGCAGATCCGCGCGCGGCGCGTCATCAACGACGAGCTCGAACAGCAGCTCTACTTCGACGACGCGCGCTTCGAGGTCTACGGCGTGCCGGTCTTCTACCTGCCGCGGCTGCGCCTGCCGGGGCCGGGGCTGGAACGGGCGACGGGCTTTCTGGTGCCGCAATTCACCTCGTCGAGCGAGATCGGCCAGGGCGTCAAGCTGCCGTATTTCATCGCGCTCGACCCCTCCTATGACCTGCTGCTGACACCCCATGTCACGACCGGGCCGACGGCGACGCTGGAGGCGCGCTACCGCCATGTCTTCCGCTCCGGGCAGCTGCAGTTCGACGGCGCGCTGTCGCGCGATGATCTGCGGCCCGGCGAGACCCGTGGCTACCTCTTTGGCGCAGGTGCCTTTACCCTGCCGCGCAACTACCGTTTGCGGTTCGATGTGGAGGCGGCGTCCGACAGCGCGTATCTCGACGATTACGACATCACCGGCAAGGACCGGCTTGATAGCGCCATCGCGCTCACACGGGGGCGGCGCGACCAGTGGTTCGGTGCGGAGACGATCTACTTCAACGTACCGGGCGCCGACCTGAGCAACGAGATCCGGCCGACGTTGCTGGCCGATATCGAATGGGCGCGGCGGTTCACGCCTGCCGGTCTTGGCGGCGTCGGCACCTTCGAGTTGACGGCACACGGGCACGAGCGCCCCTCTGAGGCGGATGTCATCGGGCGCGATGTGGCCCGCGTGACCGCGCGGCTCGGCTGGCGGGGGGATCGGATCGGACCGGCGGGGCTCGTCTTCGCGGGGGAAGCGGGGGCGCTGGCGGAATACACGAATTTCGGCGACGACAGCACTGCGCCCGACCCGGAGCTGCGGCTGATCCCGGCGGCGGCGGTCGAGCTGCGCTGGCCCTGGGCGCGGGCGGGCGCGCGCGGGGCGTCGCATCTCATCGAGCCCGTGGCGCAGCTCGTCTGGACACCGGATGACGCGGTCGCGGAGCGGCCCACCGAAGAGAGCGTGCAGCTTGAGCTCGACGCGGGCAACCTCTTCGCGCTCTCCCGGTTTCCGGCCTACGACGAGGTCGAGGCAGGCCTGCGCGCCAATCTCGGCATCGGCTATACCTTCGCCAATCCCGACGGCTGGTCCTTTGGAGTGACGGCAGGGCGGGTGGTGCGCGCCGAGGATCTGGGCCAGTTCGACGGCTATGCGGCCTTTGAAGGGACAGTGTCGGATTGGATGCTGGGGGTCGATCTGGCGCTTAACGAGAGCCTCTCGTTTTCCACCCGATCGCTCTTTGATGACGACCTCAGCGCCGACCGGGTGGAGACACGGCTTGGCTGGAGCAGCGACAAGCTCGATCTGGCGGGCAGCTATGCGTGGCTCGCGGCCTCGCCGGCCGAGGAGCGGCGGCAGGTGATCAACCAATGGCGGTTCGACGGGGCCTACCGGGTGAATGAGCGCTGGCGCGCGTCGGCGGATGTGTCCTATGACCTGACGCTGGAGCGCCGGGCGGAGGCGGAGATCGGGGTCGAGTATCGAACGGAGTGCATCACGCTCGATTTCGGCTGGCGCCAGCGCTTCACCTCGGCCACGCAAGAGAACCCGTCGGAGGGCTTCACGTTTGAGATTGCGTTGGCCGGCTTTGGCGGCACGGACGACGGCCCGCGCCCACGCCCGCGCCGCTGCATCCGCTAGACGCCCGGCCATCCGCAGGGCTCTTGCCCGTGAGAGGAGAGGATCGCGAGGGTGCGCTGGTTGCATTGCGTCGTGGCGCTGGCAGAGCGCTGCCGGGGCGTGAGACGTCCGTTCGCGACAGGTGCCGCGGCCCGGGGCGCCGCGCGAGGCGCGCGGCGCATTGACGGGGGCGCGCCCTTGGCAGGGCGCGCGGTCGCACGGCTTGGCAACCCTCCGGCCCTGCCTTAGAACCTGGAACATGGAACGTGGAAGAGGCAGCGCGCAGGGTGCCCGGATGAGCGAGCAGATCAGGCAGATTTTCAAGGGCATTGCGCCTTGGGCACGGCGGCGGGGCGTTGCGGTCTGGGGGATGCTGGTGCTTTCGATTGCGCTTGCGGGCGGGTCTTCGGGACCGGCAGAGGCCCAGTCCAACCCGTTTCGCCCGGCGATCCTTGTCAACAACCTCGTGATTACCCAGTGGGAGCTTGACCAGCGCGCGCAGCTTCTCGAGCTGTTTCGCGCGCCCGGCAACCCGCAGGAGGAGGCGCGGCGCGTTCTGATCGAGGAGCGGCTCCAGCTTGGCGCCGCCCAGGCGCTCGGGATCACGGCTCCGTTCGAGGCGGTCGACGCGGGCATGGCGGAGTTTGCTGCGCGGGTGAACCTGGAACCGGAGGCCTTTGTCGAGCAAATCGGCGCGGCGGGTGTCTCTGAGCAGACGTTTCGAGACTTCGTACAGGCTGGTGTGACCTGGCGCGAGGTGATCCGCGTGCGGTTTGGTCCGCGGGCGCAGGTCACCGAGGCGGAGGTCGAACGGGCGCTGGCGCTGACGTCGCGCCGGGGCGGCGCTCAGGCACTCCTGAGCGAGATCATCCTGCCCGCCCGCACCCCGCCGGAGGCCGAGCAAGCGCAAGGCATCGCCGAGGAAATCGTGCAGAACGTAAGTTCGCAGGCGGCCTTTGCGGAAGCCGCGCGCCGGTTTTCCGCTGCGCCGACACGAACGGCGGGCGGTCGCGTACCAAACCCTGTGTCGCTGGGGGAGTTGCCACCGCCGCTGCGCGCGCAGATCCTGACCCTGGCACCGGGGGACCTGAGCGAGCCGATCCAGCTGGCGGGCGCTGTGGCGATCTTCCAGCTGCGGGACCTGCGCGAAACGGGCCTGTCGGAGGCCGAGAACATCAGCCTCGAATACGCGCGCTACCTGATCCCGGGCGGCGGCACGGAGGCCGCATTGCAAGAAGCGGCGCGTGTGCAAGGGCGCGTGGACACCTGCAACGATCTCTACGGGGTGAACATCGGACAGCCGGAAGAGCGGTTGGTCTTTGAAACACAGGCGGTCGGCGACATTCCTCAGGCCCTCGCCGTGGAGCTGGCCAAGCTCGACGAAGGCGAGACCGTGACGTTTGCGCGCGGTGGCACGCAGGTCGTGCTGATGCTCTGCGGCAGAACCGAGATCCGCGACGAAGAGATCGACCGCGCGCAGGTGCGCGGACGGCTGATCGAACAGCGGCTGGCGGCCTATGCCGATGGTTATCTCGCGGAACTGCGCGCCGACGCCATCATCCGCGATCCATGAGGGTGAGGCCCCGTAGAGCCCCGAGGCACGTCGCCCGATGAACACAACGGCAGACCCCCACGCGCTGGCGCCTCTGGCCATGACCTGCGGCGAGCCGGCCGGCATTGGCCCAGAGATCGCCGCCAAGGCGTGGGATCAGCTGCGGGCGCAGCGTCCTTTCGTATGGATCGGGGACCCGGGGCACCTGCCGAAAGGAACGCCGGTGCGCGAGATTGAGGCCCCGGGCGCGGCGCGCGATGCCGCAGCGCACGCCCTGCCCGTTTTGGTCCATCGGTTTGCGGCACCCGCCGAACCGGGCGTGCCGGCGCCGGAGAACGCGGCTCACGTGATCTCCGCCATTGCCCGCGCGGTGGCCCTGGCCCAGGAGGGCGCCGTGAGCGGGCTCGTGACGGGCCCGATCCACAAGAAGGCACTTCAGGACGGCGCCGGGTTTGCCCATCCGGGGCACACCGAGTTTCTCGCGGCGCTGGCGGGCGTGGACCGGGTGGTGATGATGCTCGCCTGTCCGGAGCTGCGCGTCGTGCCCGCGACGATTCACATTCCGCTCGACCGCGTCGCCGAAGAGCTGAATGCGCCTTTGCTGCGCGACACGCTGCGGATCACCCACGCCGCGCTGCGACGGGATTTCGGGATTGAGGCGCCGCGCCTTGCCGTGGCCGGGCTGAACCCGCACGCTGGCGAGGGCGGCGCGATGGGACACCAGGAACTCGAGATGATCGGCCCGCTCCTGGAAGAGCTTCGTAGCGACGGCATGGATGTGAAGGGCCCGCTGTCGGCGGATACGATGTTTCATGCGCGCGCGCGGGCCGGATACGATGCGGCGATCGCGATGTATCACGATCAGGCGTTGATTCCGATCAAGACGATCGACTTTGCCGGCGGAGTGAATGTAACGCTGGGCTTGCCCTTTATCCGCACATCGCCGGACCACGGGACGGCGTTCGACATCGCGGGGCAAGATCGCGCCGATCCCACGAGCACAATCGCGGCTCTGGCGCTGGCCGCGGATATGGCGCGGGCACGGGGGCACGCGTGACCGAGATCGGAGGCGTCAGAAGGGGGAGCGCGGCGGCTTCTTGTGTGACCGGCTTGCGTCCGGCTGCCGGTGGCCCAGGAGCGACGCCGGGAGGGGGCTCTGCCCCCGGCCTGCGGCCCCCCCGCGGTATTTGGCGCAAGAAGAAACGCGGGGCCGATGAGCATGAGATCATGGTGCGGGGTGCTGCGTGAGCACGGCGGATGGGCTGCCGCGCTTGCGTGACGTGATCTCCACGCATGGGCTCTCGGCGCGAAAGTCGTTGGGGCAGAACTTTCTGCTTGATCTGAATCTGACGGGTCGGATCGCACGGGTTGCCGGTGATTTGAGGGATGCGTCGGTTCTGGAAGTGGGGCCCGGGCCAGGCGGCCTGACGCGCGGGTTGCTGGCGGAGGGCGCCCGCCGGGTGCTGGCGGTGGAGAAGGATTCGCGCTGTCTGCCAGCGCTGGCGCAGATCGCGGAGGCCTATCCGGGGCGGCTTGAGGTGGTGGAAGGCGACGTGCTGGAGATCGATGTGCAGCGGAGGTTGAAACCGCCGATCCATGTGGTCGCGAACCTGCCATACAACATTGGAACGGAGTTGTTGGTGCGGTGGCTGACGCCCCGGGACTGGCCGCCCTTCTGGCAGTCACTCACCTTGATGTTTCAGCGTGAGGTGGCCGAGCGTATCGTGGCGGGACCGGGCAGCAAGGCCTATGGGCGGCTTGCTGTTCTGGCGCAGTGGCGCGCGGAGCCGCGCATGGCCCTGACGCTGCCACCCGAGGCGTTCACGCCGCCGCCGAAGGTGTCTTCTGCGGTGGTCCATATCAGACCGCTCGCGACGCCGCGGGCAGAGGCGAAGGCAGAAGTCTTGTCGCGGGTGGTCGCGCTGGCGTTTAACCAGCGCAGGAAGATGTTGCGCTCCGCTCTGAAGGGGCTTGGAGGCGATGTCGAAGCGCTGTTGGCAGAGGCAGGGATTGCGCCGACCGAACGGGCGGAAAGGGTTGGGGTGGACGGGTTCGCGGCCCTGGCGCGGGCTTTGGCGCGGCGGGATGGACTGGGCTGAGGCGCAGCTCTGAGACGGCGCAGCCATGGCGCCAGAGGCAGCCGGCGGTGCGGCGACGGGGGATAATCGCGGCCGTATGCGACCGGCCCGGGGCGGTGACGTCGCTGGGCCAACGTTTTTTTCCGCGCGCCGCGGGTTCGGATGGACGCCCGTCTAGAGGGGAAGTGCTATCCCTTGGGGCCCGGGCCCTTTCCCGGGGCGGACGGGCCGGTTCGGCCGGTGGCCTTGGCGCCACGCGACCGACCACTTGCCTGCCCCAAAGTAACGGACGGAACGGCCGGTCTGGCGCGTTTGTCGGCTGGGGCCTGCGCCATCTGGCGTGCGCGTTCGGCTGCGGCCCGGATCTCCTCCGCGATCTCCAGCGCTTCGTCGGGGTCGAAATCCAGAGGGATCTCGGTGCCGTCTGCTTCGATATAGAGGCGGACCATGCCCAGGGTCGTCGGCCCGATCTGGAGGTTGGCGCTCACGTCGCTTTCGGAGTCGATGCCCATGCTGCTCTCCTGCTGGAGGCTGACGGGTAGCGCAAGGCGGCCGTGCGGGCAAGTCGTGGGCGGGGTGCGACCGGGCCGCCGCGACCGAAGCCGTGCGCGACCGGACACGTGCCGCGGGCGAGGGGCGGGGCGTACGGAGCTCGGGATTTTGAGCGGCATTCATGGGACGGGCACCTAAACCTTCGGATTAAGGGGCCACAGATGTGTCCGACTTTTGTGCCGCAGGCCACGGTGTCAGGCACCTGGCCGCCCTGTGCCCCGTGGACAGGATGACTGCCCCACGGTAAGGTCCGAGCCTGGATCGACACAGCGATGGCCTGCCGCATTACGGCGCATCAGGTTCACGGGAGATCGACCGGGGCAAGGCCGACGCCTGTGCAATGTTGGCGCCATTGGGGATAATGGGATCATGCACGTGCTACGGAGATGGATGCTACTCTTGATGCTGGCGGGGGCCGGCGCGTGGCCCACGGCCACACTGGCCGAGCGTGTCGCCCTTGTGATCGGCAACGGGGCCTATGAACACGCGTCTGCCCTGCCTAACCCGACCAACGATGCCGCGGATGTCGCGCAAGCGCTGGAGCAGGTCGGCTTTTCGGTCACCGTCGTGCTGGACGCGACCCATTCCTCGATGCGCCGCGCCCTTCGCGCGTTCCAGCGCAAGGCGACCGGCGCAGATGTGGCGATGGTCTATTTCGCGGGTCATGGGCTGGAGATCGACAGCAGCAACTTTCTGCTGCCCGTCGACGCCGAGTTGCAGCGCGACGTGGACGTCGCGTTTGAGGCGATCTCGCTCGATGCGCTGCTGGTGGCTGTGGAAGGCGCGCGCGAGCTCAGTCTCGTGGTCCTCGACGCCTGCCGCGAAAACCCGTTTGCCGCGCAGATGTCGCAAACCTCGGCGACACGGTCGATCGGGCGGGGGCTGGCAGTGGTGGAGCCCACCAAGAACACGCTTCTGGCCTATGCGGCGCGGGCCGGGACGATCGCGTTCGACGGCAGTGACCGCAACAGCCCCTACGCTCGGGCGCTGATCTCGACGCTGCAAACGCCGGGGCTGGAGATCGGCCTGCTCTTTCGCACGGTACGCGACAAGGTGATCCGGGAGACGCGCGGGCTGCAGGAGCCGTTTCTCTATGGCTCGTTGTCAGCCGACCCGATCTACCTCAACCCCGCGTCCCTGACCCTTGCCGCCGAAGCCGCGCCCGTGGCGCCAGCCCCGGCGCCCGCCCCGCAGACGGCCCTGCCGCAAACGACGCGGACCGCTCCGGCGCCCTCGGCACCCTCAAGCGAGGTGGAGGCGCTCTTTTGGACCTCAATCGCCAACAGCACGAACGCGGCGGACTTTCAGGCCTATCTCGAGACCTTCCCGAACGGTGTTTTCGCGATCCTGGCGCGCAACCGACTGAACGCGTTGGCCCCCGCCTCGACGCCTGCAACCGCGCCTGCCACCGCTGGCGCAGCCCCTCCGGCAGCGACCGGGACGGCGGGCAGCACGCCCGCAACCGGCTTTGCCGACCTCGGTGCCCTGGCCAACGGGCTTGAGAGCCCTTCGGCTGCGCCCAATGCCGTGCCGGGAGCCGGTCTCGCTCAGACCGGTGCACAGGCTGGCACGGGCGCGGGACAGGCTGCGCCGTCCCAGCCGACGTTCCCCCTCCTGACCGGACCGGCTGGCACGGTGCCTCCGTCCGGCGCTGGTCAGGCGGGCGTCGCCCAGGGCAATGTCGCGCCCGGGGCAAACGCACAAATCGCCGGGCTTGCCGCACCAGTCGCCACATCTCCTGTCCAGAACTTTCAGGCCAATGATCCGGCGCTCGATCTTCCGCTCGACCGGGACGGTACGTTCGAGCTTCAGGAGCGGCTGTCGGCGATGGGGTACGATGCGGGACGACCGGACGGCGTTTACGGTCCGCGGACCGAGCGCGCCATCCGTGCCTTCGAAAGCGATCAGGGGCTGATCGCCATCGGTGCAGCAACGCAGCGCGTGCTGGTGCGCGCGCGGGCAACCCTGTCTGACGCACAGCTTGCCGCCTGGCGTGCCGCGCAATCGGCTCCGCAGAGGGCGACGACGACGACCCGGCGGCAGCCCACGTCCTCCACCACGTCGCGGCGCAGCACGACGACACGCCGGACGACAGCACCGACGACCGAAAAGCCCAACCTTTGCTACACCGCTGCGAACCGCGCGTGCTACCGCATGCCGCGTCCTCTGCAGCATTGCACGAAGGTCTTCAGCCTGTGCGGCGCGCGCTGACGCCCGGCCGATCCATCCAGACGGAGACGCCGGGGCGCGGACGGGGCCGGGCATCCACCGGTGTGGCACACCCGCGCGCGCGTCGGCCGGGCTGCTGATCCCGCCGGGCCTCGGCCCGCCACGTCACGCGCGTAGGGTCGTGGCCGACCGCGCTGGTCAGTGCTCCAGGAACGCCCTAGCTTGGCCCGCATGAGCCATGCGCCCTTTCATATCCTCGCGATCGTGCAGGCCGGGCGCCTGCAGTACGAGGCGGTGTTGCTCGCCGCTTCGCTGCGCGCCATGGACCCCACCTTCCCCGGCCGCGTGATCTTTGCCGAACCGCAGCCCACGGGCGCCTGGGCCGGACACGACCCCCGGATCGACAGCACCGAGGTGCTCGCCGTGCTTGATCGGCTGCGCGTCGAGGTGGTGCCCTTCGAGGCGCGTGCGTTCGGCGCGGCCTACCCGCATGGCAACAAGATCGAGGCGCTGTCGCTGCTGCCGCGCGACGCCCCGTTTCTCTTTCTCGACACCGACACGCTGATCACGGGGCCGGTGTCGTCGCTGCCGATTGCCGCCGCGGCCCCCACCGCCTCGATGAAGCGCGAGGGGACCTGGCCGAAGATCGAGCTCTATGGGCCGGGATACACGGCGATCTGGCGCAGCCTCCACGACAAGTTCGGTCTGGATTTCGAGAGCTCGCTCGACCGCACCTTCCCGGATGAATACTGGCAACGCTATCTCTACTTTAACGCCGGGTGGTTTTGCGCCCCCGAGGCAGGGCCCTTTGCGGACAGTTTCCTTGAGATCGCCTGCGCAATCCGGGCCGCTCCGCCCGCGGAGCTGGTGTTGCAGAAACTTGATCCCTGGCTCGATCAGATCGCCCTGCCGCTCGTGGTGCACAAGCTGGGGGGCGGCCGACCCGGCCCGGCCTTCGACGGGCTCGACGGGGCGCTCAGCTGTCACTGGCGGGTGCTGTCGCTGCTGCTGGCGCGCGAAAGCGATCGGACGGTCGAGATCCTGTACGAGGTGAGCGGGCCGAACTGGATCAAGCGCGCGCTCAAGGAGTACGAACCGTTCAAGCGCATGCTCTACCAACGCAAAGGCGCCCGTGTCCGGGCCATGTTCGATCGCAACGCCCTGCCCCGCACCGAGGCCAAGCTGCGCAGGCGCTTGAAGAACGCGGGGCTTTGGCTGCGCTGAACGATCGTGTGATGAGGCCGGTTGGACGTACGAGCCGCGCTTTGGGGAACGGACGGTCCGACCTCGCGCGCTCTGCAGAACCATTGATCCGCTCCCGCGCCCCCTCGCGAACCATCGCACCGCCGCGGCAACGCGCTTTCTTGGGCCGGCCATTGCCGCGCGGGACCGCTTGCCGTTAAAACGCGGGCAAACACACCAGGGAGGCTTTGATGTCCGACACCCCGCAATACGGCTTTGACACGCTACAGATCCACGCTGGCGCGCGCCCCGATCCGGCGACCGGCGCCCGCCAGACGCCGATCTACCAGACGACGGCCTATGTCTTTCGCGATGCCGAGCACGCAGCCGCGCTCTTCAATCTGCAGGAGGTGGGCTACATCTACTCGCGCCTGACGAACCCGACTGTCGCGGTGCTGCAGGAGCGTCTGGCGACGCTCGAGGGCGGTGTCGGCGCGGTCTGCTGCTCGTCGGGGCATGCCGCGCAAATCATGGCGCTTTTCCCGCTGATGGGGCCGGGCAAGAACGTCGTCGCCTCGACGCGGCTCTATGGCGGGACGGTCACGCAATTCAGCCAGACGATCAAGCGCTTCGGCTGGTCGGCGAAGTTCGTCGATTTCGACGATCTCGACGCGCTAAAGGCGGCGATTGACGACGACACGCGGGCGATCTTCTGCGAATCAATTGCGAACCCGGGCGGCTATATCACCGATCTCAAGGCGGTTGCGGGGGTGGCCGATGGCGCGGGCCTGCCGCTCATCGTCGACAACACCTCGGCGACGCCCTACCTCTGTCGCCCGATCGAGCATGGGGCGACGCTGGTCGTCCACTCCACGACGAAGTACCTCACGGGCAACGGCACGGTGACAGGCGGCGCAATCGTCGATTCGGGCAAGTTCGACTGGGCGGCCTCGGGCAAGTTCCCCTCGATGTCGGAGCCGGAACCGGCCTACCACGGGCTGAAATTCGCCGAGACTTTTGGGCCGCTGGCGTTCACCTTCCACTCGATTGCGGTGGGTCTGCGGGACCTCGGCATGACGATGAACCCGCAGGCCGCGCATTACACGCTGATGGGGATCGAGACGCTGTCGCTCCGGATGGAGCGGCATGTCGAGAACGCGATGAAGGTCGC
This sequence comes from Pseudomonadota bacterium, assembly GCA_039189975.1. Taxonomy (GTDB): domain Bacteria; phylum Pseudomonadota; class Alphaproteobacteria; order Rhodobacterales; family Rhodobacteraceae; genus HLUCCA09. Next base: position 1,934 of record JBCCYI010000037.1, on the reverse strand, counting down.
GGCCTGGCTGGAAGCGGACCCCCGAATCGAGAAGGTGACCTATGCCGGTCTGGCGTCCTCGCCCTACAACGGTCGGGTGCCGGAGATCTGTCCCAAGGGCGCGGGCGCGCTCTTCACTTTCGCGGTGGCGGGGGGCTATGAGGCCTGCGTGCGGCTCGTCGACACTGTCGAGATCTTCAGCCATGTGGCGAACCTCGGGGACACGCGCTCGCTCATCATCCATTCTGCCTCGACCACGCACCGGCAGCTCACGCCCGAGCAGCAGGAGGCGGCGGGGGCCGCGCCGAATGTGGTGCGTGTCTCGATCGGGATCGAGAACGCGGAAGACCTGATCGCGGACTTGGATCAGGCGCTCGGCAAGGCGGTCGCCGCCGCGGCGTAGGGACTGGCCTTAGGGCGGTTTTGGGAGGGCGCGCTGTCTTAGGGATGGCGCGCCCTTTGAGCTGTCAGGACGCCTCCGGCGGGGATATTTTTGGCACAATGAAGGGGCGGGGATTGCGAAACGGCTGCGGTTGGCGCGGTGTGCGGGGGGTGTGGGATTTTGCCTTGGGTGAAGGAAATGTCGCGGGCGGGCGGCTTTGCGCAATATCGGTGCATTTTGGAATTGACCCGCGTGTTGGCTGCGCCTAGTTTCCCGCTACTCGAACAGGAAGGGTAGCTCGATGTCGGAGCTTCTTGTCATCGTAGGAGACGCGTGCATGGGCCGGTAGAACCGGACACCCTCCAAAGGTCCCATGCGCGCCCCCGACCAAAGATCGGGGGCTTTTTCATGTCCGAGACCCACGAAAGACCTCACAAGGCTGATGCCCAAAATCGGAGAGACAGAGATGGCAAAGCAGATGACCGGAGCGAGAATGGTTGTTCAGGCCCTTATTGACCAGGGCGTGGACGTCGTGTTCGGCTACCCCGGCGGCGCCGTCCTTCCGATCTACGACGAGATCTTCCAGGAAGCGGGCATCCGGCACATTCTGGTGCGTCACGAGCAGGGGGCGGCCCATGCCGCGGAGGGCTATGCGCGGGCGACGGGCAAGCCGGGGGTTGTGCTGGTGACGTCGGGGCCCGGGGCGACCAATACGGTGACGGGGATCACGGATGCACTGATGGATTCGATCCCGATGGTCGTGCTGACCGGTCAGGTTCCGACGTTTATGATCGGCTCGGACGCGTTTCAGGAGGCCGACACCGTTGGCATCACGCGGCCCTGCACCAAGATGAACTGGCTGGTGAAGGACACCGACCAGCTGGCGTCGACCATCCATGAAGCGTTCCATGTGGCCACGAACGGGCGTCCGGGGCCGGTATTGGTCGACATCCCGAAGGATGTGCAGTTTGCCACGGGGATCTATGTGCCGCCCGCGCAGGCGGATCTGGGGCATTACCAGCCGCGGGTGACGGGCGACACGGAGATCATCACGGCCCTTGTCGAGGCGATGGAGACGGCGGAGCGGCCGCTCTTTTACACCGGTGGCGGCGTGATCAATTCCGGGCCGAAGGCGAGCCAGCTTCTGCGGGATTTCGTGGCGGAAACCGGGTTTCCGATCACCTCGACGCTGATGGGGCTCGGCAGCTACCCGGCCTCGGGCACGCATTGGATCGGCATGCTGGGGATGCACGGGCTCTACGAGGCCAACCTGGCGATGCATGGCTGCGATCTGATGATCAACGTGGGCGCGCGGTTCGATGACCGGATCACCGGGCGGATCGCGGATTTCAGCCCGAAGTCGCGCAAGGCGCATATCGACATCGACCCCTCCTCGATCAACAAGGTCGTGCATACGCATTTCCCGATCATCGGGGATGTGACGCATGTGCTGGAGGAGGCGCCACTCGTTGATCTGCGCCCACCATGTCTCGATGCCCGCCTTGTTCGTCTTCGAGCCGCGTGCGCGCCAGATCCGCAGCGCCTCCTCCAGCACATGCGTCACATCCCCGAT
>JBCCYI010000036.1:0-24738 GCA_039189975.1 Pseudomonadota bacterium | reverse complement strand
GAGGCATTTGGAAAAGCCCTCGAGCGCATGCTTGGCCGCGCAATAGGCGGTCTCATCCACGAAACCTTCGATCCCCGATCGGGAGGAGACGAAGATGAGCGCCCCACCACCGGCACGGCGCATCCCCGGCCAAACCGCCTTTGTGAGTTGGAACCCGGCCTGAATGCCAACGTCGAGTGTGACGCGAAAACTTTCCAGTGTTTCGGCTTCCAGCGGCCGGGGCACCAAAATGGCGGCGTTGTGGATCAAAGTATCCACCGTGGGCGGCAGCTCGGTCAGGGCTTGCGCGGTGGCTTCGGCATCTGAGAGGTCGACGGATAGGGTCGCGATATCGTCACCCAGCTCGGCCTTGAGGCTGGTAAGGCCGTTCGTATCGCAGTCGATCAGAACAAGCCGAGCGCCCTGGGCGGCAAATGCGCGGGCGATGGCCGCGCCCAGACCCTGGGCCGCCCCGGTGATCACGACGGTTTGCCCTGCGACGCTCGGCACCTTGGCCCGCCCCTAGCGCGCTGAAGTCAAATCGAGGTCTTGCCAAGCACGTTCCCGCGTAGAGGCAAGGACCGCGTCAAGCACCATCTGATTGCGCAGCCCATCCACGAACGTGGCCCCACGTGCTAACTGGCGATCTTCGACGATGGCGGCGACCAGCTCGCGCAAAAGCCCCAGTACGGAGACGTTCCAGATACCCTTGTTGATACCTTCGAGCTGAGCGTTGGGATCGGCCACGGAAATGTCCTGAAACTCCTTTTCGCCGGCGCGGGCGAAGTAAAGCGTCTCGTTGCTGTTGGACAGCGTCAACGTACCCTTCGAGCCGAAAATCTGTGTTTCGTTGCCCATATTGTTGGCCGCCACACCGCTCATGAAAACCTGGGCCAGCGCGCCGCTTTGCATCTCTAGCGTGATGTGGGTGAGGTCGTCAGCGGTTGCGGTCCAAGCGTCGCCGGTGGCGCGGTCGATGCGGTCGGGCAGGACAGTGAGCGCCTGGCCGATCACCGCCTTGGGCTCGCCCAGCCACCAGCGCAGCATATCCACCTGGTGCGAGCCGTTGGCCCCCAGCCTTCCGCCGCCCATGGATGCATCGGACCACCAATCGCCCTTGGGCCGCGAGGCGGGGTCGGCCCAAGACGCCCCGATGTTGGTGATGTTGACATGGCGGATCTCACCCAACTCGCCGCCGTGGATCAGTTCGGCAATCCGGGCCCTCGTCGGGTTGAACCGCAGCTCGTGATCGATCATGTGCAAGCGGCCGGCGGCCTGTGCGGCCTCCAGCATGGATCGTGCCTCGCCCGCATTCATTGCCGTTGGTTTCTCACACAGCACATGAGCGCCGCGCTTGAGCGCCGCCAGCGTCATCGGCGCGTGGTAGACGGTGGGCGTTGCAATGCAGACGAGATCCAATGGGTGATCGCCGAGCATCGCCTCCCAGTCGTCGGTGGCATGGGGCACGCCGTAGGCCTCAGCTGCGGCGCGCGCGCTGTCGATGCGGCCCGATGCCAACGCCACCACCTGGGCCTCTTCGATATGCGCGAAAGCGGGCAGGTAGGCGGCGCGGGCGAAACTTGCTCCAATCACGGCGACATTCAGCATGGTCTCTCCTGCGTCTCTTGCCGCGCGGGTGACGGCGTTTTCTGGCGTCGTCGACGGATTGAGGCGGCGTTCCCTGTGGCGGGTAAACCCGGCATCAGATCACGGCCTCACCCAACAGCTCATCGAGAGCCGCCTCAATCGGGGTCCAGGCCGCATTGTTGAAAACACTCTCCCGAGCGCTGCCCATTGGGGGGCGGACGGGGGGATGGGGTTTAGGATCAACCGATAGGCGGGCAGTGTAGGTCCGTGCGGATATAAGCTCGGCAAGGTCAATATCGCGGATGGTCGGCGGGTCCCCGGCATGAAGCACGCGGCCGCGAACCGGAACTGCGCTGGACATGAGCGCCGCGATCAGGTCCGCCAGATCCGGCAACCAACACCATTCACGCACTGCGTCCGGGGTTTCCACATGAATGGTGCCAGTGGACCCGGCTGCTTCGCGCATTCTCGTGACGAGCGAGGGCGTCTGGCGGCTGTCGCGACGTGCCTCAAATGGTCCAAAGACGTTTCCAAGGCGCAGGCTCAGGGTTTCGAACCCGGGTTCGGCCGCCGCCTCGGTGATCACTTCGCCGGCTCGCTTGGCTGCGGCATAGGGAATTGACCCGGTTGCCGGTTCGTCTTCGGTCAACCGCCCGCCAGCCGGGGCATCGCCCGGATGCGGTGTGTAAACGGCCATGGAACTCAAGAACAGGAACCGCTTGGCACCCACCTTACGCGCAAAGGCGAGGGCGGCCGTCAACAGATCGGTGTTGCGAGCAAGGTGCGCGGCCGCCGAGAGACCAAGCTCCGCAGGGCTCGTGGTGAGTGCAGCGCCGTGTATGACGAAGAGTGGCTGTATGTCGCCGATCCGCCTAAGCACCTCCTGAAGCGAGCCCGTTTCGCAGCGTACATCCGTAAGGCGTGCGGCGTTGGCCGTGTCGAATTCGCGGTCGACGGCAATCGGCGAAAAGCCTGCCTTCGCAAACGCCAACACCAGTTGCGAGCAGACGAAGCCGCCGGCACCGGTGACGAGAACGGTCTTCATCGTGCCAAGCCGCCAGCTCTGCGGAACGAATGGGGCGCCGCGAACCTCGACATGCCTGCCGAATACCCCTCTTCAGACCGCCTGCGCGCCGGACTTTTCGTAGGCCGCCAGCTGCTCAGGCGTATAGACCTGCATGAACTCGATTTCGATGCCGCCAGCATCATTGTCGAGGAAGGCGACCCAGCCTTCGGGGTGCGCATGGCTCCCGGTCACACCGCAGGCTTTGCACAGGCGCAACTCGGCCCCCTCGGCCTTGGCGTGGGCGAGCGCTTCGTCGATGTCGTCCACCTCATAGCAGATGTGGTGCAGACCTTCCGCGCCGCGTTCCTTGATCCACGATGCAAAGCGGCCATCAGGATCGGTGGATTGGCAAAGTTGGTACTCAATGCCGCCCAAGTAAAAGAGCGCGACCTTGTTACCGGACTTAGCGAAGTGGGTGATGGTCGTGTCGGCGGGTACATGCAGGAACTTGGCGTAGGCTTTTAGTGCGTCCTCGGCGTCCCGCACAGCAAACGCCATGTGCTTGATGCCTTTCACGTTGGGATTGTCGGATTTCACATCCATGGATTGGATCTCCTTCAATGGGCGGTCCGAACGCCTTTGGCTTCAGGTTAAGGCGTAGATATCTGAGTATTTTGCGGTGAGGTGGGCGATATAGGGGGCCGGATCGAGCGGCCGGCCGGTTGCGCGTTCGAGCAGCTCGTCACGGGTAAAGCGCCGGCCGTGCTGGGCAACATTGTCGGTCAACCAGTCGCGCAGGGGCGCGTAGTCGCCACCCTCGAGCGCCGGTGAGATGGTCGGCGCCTGATCCGTCGCGGCATCGTAAAGCTGCGCTGCCATCACATTGCCGATGGTGTAGTTGCAGAACGTTCCGATCTGGCCCGACGACCAGTGCACATCCTGCAAGACGCCTTTGGCCGGGTCGGGGACGTCGACGCCCAGCATCGATTTCATCCCCTCATTCCAGGCCTCCGGCAGATCGGCCACGGTGAGTGAGCCATCGATGAGTCGGCTTTCGATATCCACCCTCAGCATGATGTGAAAATCGTAGGTGAGCTCGTCGGCCTCAACCCGGATGAAGCTTGGCTGCGACCGGTTCACTGCCTTGTAGAACGCTTCTTCCGAGACGTCGTCCAGGGTTTGTGGGAAGGCGTCCCGAAGCGTCCCAAAGTGGTTCGCCCAGAAGGCGCGGGAGCGGCCCACATGGTTCTCCCACAAGCGAGATTGGCTTTCGTGTGCGCCAAAGCTAACGCCGCCGACGGCGTAGAGGCTTATGAGATCCGTGGCGAGCGGCGTGCGGGTATAGGCCGGGTCAACGCCCTGTTCGTAGAGGGCATGGCCGGCCTCATGCAGTGCGCCGAACAAGGCCGTCGGCAGGTAGTTGCGGGCCACGCGCGTCGTAATGCGCACATCATTGCGGGTGAAGGAAACCTCGAAGGGGTGCACGGTGAGATCGAGCCGACCGCGGCTCGTATCATAGCCGATGCGCTCGGCCATCTTGAGTGCGAAGCGAAGTTGCGCGTCCTCGGGAAAATCGCGCGTCAGGAAATCCGAGCGCGGCTGATCGGTTTCGGCGATGGCACGGACAAGGGGCAGCATACCCTTTTTCAGCTGATCGAACAGTGCAGCGAGGCTCACCGTGGTGGTCCCCGGCTCGAACCGGTACATCAGCGCGTCGTAAGGGTGCGCGTCATAGCCGATGGCGTCGGCGATGGCGCGGTTGAGTTCGACCATATCGGTCAATGCGGGCGCAAAAAGGTCAAAATTTGCCTCCCGCCGCGCCTCTGCCCAGATCGGATGGTTGGCGGTGCCAGCCTGAGTCTTGCGGGCCAATAGGTCCGGCGGGATGCGCTCGTGATAGGCGATGGCCTCGCGCACCTGCGCCACCGCGCGAGCCTCGGCGCTGTCTTCGGCGTGTCCGGCAACCTCCGCCTCCGCACCGTCGAGTGTCCGCTTCATGGCGTCGGAGCACAGAAGATCTCGCGCTGTCACCGCCAGCGTCGCCAGTTGCTTGGCCCGGCTTGGCGCGCCTTTTTCAGGCATCATGGTGCGGGCGTCCCACGACAGCACCGACCCCGCGTTGAGGAAGTCGTTCACCTGGCCGGTCAACTCGATCAAATGGGCGTAGCTCAACGGCTTGGACCTCTTGCGCGGAAATGCGAGCTGCCGACTGGCGGCCCTTGCGGCATAATTCGCTTGTGTGCGGCAAACAAACAAGAGCAATGTTCGACAGTATACAATTGAACTCGGCATTGCTGCACCGCTCGCCGGGCGTCGGAGCACGACAAAGGAGGTGCCCCAGCCATGGCTGTGCTGAACACCAACGAAGCAAGCCTCGTGGAAATGGCGGTGGCGGGGACCGTCACCACGCCAGCTGTCCGGCCCGGCCAGTACATCCCCCATCCCGATGGGCGCGCCACGGTGCTGCCGGGCATGTACGGTGTCACCTACAATGTGCGCTGCGGCGATCGGGCCTTCGGCTGGGCGGGGGACCACGTGGAGCCCGGCGTTTCCATCGACGACGATGGCGACAGCGGGCGGCACCACGCGCTCCACTACCTCAACTGCATCGGCAACGAGGCGATGGTCACCTCAGGTCTCGCGGCCGGGGCCAAGGGCATCGTGATCGGCGAGCACGCCCGCATTCTGGTTGAGTTCGCACCCGAGACGCACGATCTGATGGCGCCCGGCGACCGGGTTCAGGTGATGACCCATGGGCAAGGCCTCACGTTGACGGACTACCCCGATATCGCGCTCAAGAAGATGAGCCCGCGGCTCTTGCATGCTCTGCGGATCACGGCACCGGAGCCCGGGCGGCTGAGCGTGCCTGTGGCTATGGAACTCCCGGTGAGAATCATGGGATCCGGGGCGGAGCTCAATTCCGAGTATGTCGATCAGGACCTGATGTCGGGAGACAGGGCGCTGATGGCCGAGCTTGGGATCGACCGGATGCGGCTTGGCGATCTGGTCGCAATCCGCCATGCCGACCACCACTTTGGCCGATCCTATCGCGCTGGCGCCATCTCCATCGCCCTATGCATTCACGGCGATTCGGTGATGACAGGACATGGGCCCGGGATCTTGACGCTGATGACGTCGGCCAAGGGGTGCATCGACTTTGAGATCGATCCCGATGCCAACATTGCCACCCGCCTGGGCCTTGGAGTCTGAGCCATGACGATTGCCACCAACATTGCCGATATCGTCTCGGTTTCGCTCGCTGGCCAGGTTGCCAATCCTCGTCTTTCAGGTCTGCCCGCAGAACCCTACCGGCTGACCGCCGACGGCGTCCCGTTCCTTTGGCCGACGTTCGGAGGCATCGTCGCCAACGTCTCGGTTGGCGACAGTGCCTTTGGCTGGGCAGGGGACTGTGTGCACCCGTCTGTGAGCATTTCTCATCCCGACGCCAACAAGAACCGTGGCCTCAACGTCTTTGCCTGCGTCGGCAATGAGGCTGTGGTGGTGAGTGGCATGGCGCAAGGTGCGAAGGGCGTTGTCACAGGCAAGTCGGGGCGTTTTTCCGAGCAGGTCATCATCCACTTCGACATCGAAACGCGGCGCAAGCTTGCCGTTGATGACCGCTTGCTGGTTCGCGGTGCGGGCGTGGGGCTCGCGCTGCCGGACTTTACGGGGATCGCGATGAAATCGCTCGCGCCATCGCTCTTCGACAGGCTGCCGAAGCGGGTGGAGAACGGCGTCTTGCACATGGGCGTCTGCGCCACCGTGCCGCCGCACATGGTCGGCGCGGGCGCCGGGCTCACCTCGGAGGGCGGATCACTCCACATGCAGTCGACCGACCGAGCCGCACTTGCCGAGCACGGGCTCGACGGGCTGCGGCTCGGCGATGTGGTTGCCGTGCAGGACACTGACAGCCGCTATAATCACGGCTATCTGCGTGGCGCCCTCAGCATCGGCATCGTCGGTCAGACGGACGGACCGCGGGCAGGCTACGGTCCCGGGATGACCATCGTGATGACGGCCATCGACGGTCAGCTGGGCAGCTATGAGGCCCCGGGCACCAACATCGCCGACATACTGGGCCTCACCGCCTGATGGCGACCGCTACCTTAATGACGCGCGTCGACGTCGCCCAGTTGCGCGCCTTCGTGGCGGAGGCCTTCGAGGCGCTTGGGCTGAACGCCGAGGACGCCGCCATCTTCGCCGGTGCGCTGATCTTCTCGGAGCTGCGCTTTCATCCCGGACAGGGACAGGGGGTGGCGCGCCTGCGCCGCTACGAGGCGCGCATCAGGAAGGGCGAGGTCAACTTGCGGGCGGACTGGCGCATCGTGAAGGAAGGTCCCGCGCTCGCGCTGGTTGACGCCGACAACGGCATCGGCACCGTAGCGGCAGCCAAGGCCATGGATCTTGCCATTTCAAAGGCCAAGGCCGGCGGCATCGGGACGGTGATCGTGCGGGGCTCCACCCACTACGGCTCGAGCGCCGTCCATGCCTGCCGCGCGCTCGACCACGGCTGCATCGGCATCGCCACCACCAACGCCGGGCCTGAGATGGCGCCTTGGGGCGGGCGCGAGGCCGTCACCGGCACCAACCCATGGAGCATTGCCGTGCCGACCGACAGCGGCTTTCCCTCTGTCCTCGACATTGCGCTGACGACGGCCGGCAAGGGCATGATGAACTGGCTGATCCGCGAGGGCCAAAAGATGCCGCGCGACTGGGCGCTGACGCCCGAGGGTGAGGAGACCGACGATCCGTCCGCGGCGCTCAAAGGTGCGCTGCTGGGGATTGGCGGCCACAAGGGCTATGGCCTCGCTTTCATGACCGAAGCGCTCACCGGCGTGCTCTCCGGCGGAGGTTTTGGGCTGACGCCTTACGCGGACCCCAAGCGGCAAGACGTGTCGCACTTCTTGACCGCCATCGACATCGGCTGGTTCATGGACCCTGCCGAGTATGCTGCGCGCATGGGAAGGTTTGCGCAGATGGCCAAGAGCCGAGCGCTGCGCCCGGGGTTTGATGAGATCCTGATCCCCGGCGAGCAGGAGGCCCGGCGCATCGCCCGCAAGACCACCGAAGGCGTGCCGCTCGCGGACGACGTCTTCGCGGATCTTCAGGCTCTCGGCCGCGAACTCGCGCTAAAGGCCGAGCTGGTACCGCTTGGCGCCCATGACGGCAGCCCTTTGTGACGCTCACACCCCTGGCTGCGCGCTTTTTCGCCCGTGCGCGCGACCGGCTGCGCGCCCGCGCGATGGCGGCCGGGCTCGACGGACTGTTACTCCTGCGCGCCGCCAACCTTGCCTATGCCACCGGTTTGTTCCTCTCGGCCAACGAGCGTCCGATGGGGCTCTGGCTGCCCGTTGACGGGGATCCGGTGCTGCTCCTGCCGGGTCTTGAGCGGGACAACGTGGAAGACACCGGCCTTTCGGCTGTGCGGTTTTATGAGGAGTTTCCGGGCGAGACGCCGGCGGTGTTGTGGATGCTCGGTGAGGTCGGGCGGCGGCGTGTCGGGATCGATGCCCTTGACGCGCGCTATCTCGACGCCGCGCGGGAAAAGCTCGGTCATGTCGATCTCACCGACCACGCCATGGCCGCACGCACCGTGAAGGAGCCGGAGGAGCTGGCACTGATAAGGGCCGCCGCCCATTATGCCGATCTCTTTTTGATGCGCCTCAAAACTGCTGGCGCTGACATCATCGCTCACGACGGCACCGAGCAAGACCTCATGGCCGACGCTTTGGCCCACGCGCGTGGTACGCTGATCGCCGACCATGGCGAGGCGTTTTCTGGCACGCCTATAGGCATTACCGCCTCTGTTCACTCCGGTCCGCGATCCGCGCTACCGCACGGTGCGGTGCTCGCGCGCAGGCCGCGACCCGGGGAGACGCTCATTGCCGGGATCGGCGCGAGTTTGGGCGGCTATCATGCCGAGAGCGGCGCAACCTTCATCATCGGTGCGCCGTCGTCCGAGCAGCGCCGCATCGCAGCCTCAATGGTCGCCTGCAATGATGCCGCGGTCGCCGCCTGCGCCGCCGGCCACACATGCGCCGACGTCAACCGCGCCGCGCTTGATGCTCTGCGTGCTGATGACCTTGGGCCGGCCATCCGGCACCGCATCGGTCATGGCATGGGGCTTGAAGGACACGAGGCGCCCTGGCTCGCCCCCGGCGATGACACCCGGGTGCGCGCCGGGATGGTCTTTTCCAACGAGCCCGGTGTCTATCGCCCCGGTTTGGACGGCTACCGGACCATCAACACGATGATCGTGACCGCAACCGGCGTCGAGATTCCCTCACGCTTTCAAGTCGAAACGCCATTCGACGCTCGCGTGATTGCGTAAGATGACGCACGTGGAATGCGCGGCTGCGCCTTTGAGAGCGACGCCTTTGGTCGGGGGTCACCCGTTCTCCTTCAGCCGCGGGTCCAAAAAGTCTCGCAGCCAGTCGCCGATGATATTGAACGCGAGCACGGTGAGCACGATGGCAAGGCCAGGAAACACCGCCATCCACCACTTGTTGGACAGAAGATGATCCCGGCTCTCCGACAACATGCTGCCCCAGGTGGGCACCGACGGTGGCACACCGAGCCCGAGGAACGACAGCGCCGCCTCCGACAAAATGACGCCCGCAACGTTGAAGGAGGCGATCACCGTGAGCGGCGCCAAGATGTTGGGTAAGATGGTTCGGCCGAGGATCATCGCGGTGCTGTCGCCCATGGCGCGGGCCGCCTCCACGTACTCGTGTTCGCGCTGGCTGAGCGTCTGGGCCCGGACAATCCGCGCATAGGTGACCCATTGGCCGATCCCCAAAACGAGGATCATGTTGACGAGGCCGGGACCCAGAACGACGAGGAACATGATCGCCAAGAGAATGAACGGAAAGGCGAGCTGGATATCGCCGAGCCGCATGATGATGTCGTCGATCCAGCCGCCGAAGTAGCCCGACACCAGGCCCGCGATCGTTCCGATCACGCCACCCACCGCAATCGCAGCCACTCCCACGAGCAGCGAGACGCGTGCGCCGTAGAGCAACCGGGAAAGCACATCCCGGCCAAGCTGGTCCGAGCCCAGCCAGTAGGTAACGTCACGCGCACCATCGGACCCCGGCTCCATGAGGCGCATCATGATGTTTTGCCGGTTCGGGTCGAACGGCGCGAGGAGAGGGCCGAAGATAGCCGCGAATGTCACGACGAGAAGGATGATCATGCCGATGAGCGCCCAGCGGCTCGCCACCATGCTCTCCCAGGCGCGGCGCCACTCGCGCCTGCGATAGTCCGCTGCCGAACCCGCCGATCCGCTTTCCGATGTGTGCGCCTTACTCATAGGGCAGTCCTAGAGTTTCACGCGCGGATCGAGCCGCGCATAGATGAGATCGACGACAAGGTTGAGCACGATGAAGATCACCGCAATCAGGATCACCGAGGCCTGCACCACCGGAATGTCGCGCTGGTTGATCGCGTTGAACACCAGCCTGCCGATACCGGGATAGGAAAACACCGTCTCCACGACCACGACGCCGCCGAGCAGAAATCCGAACTCCAGCCCAATCATCGTGACGACGGGCAGCCAGGCATTGCGCATTGCATGGTGAAAAATCACGCGGCGCTCGGAGAGCCCCTTCGAGCGGGCGGTGCGCACATAGTCCTGCTGCAACACTTCAAGCATCGACGAGCGGATCAGTCGCGCGTTGCGGGCCAAGGTGTAGGAGCCCACAGCAAGCGCTGGCATCACCATGTAGTAGAGCGACTGCGGCAGGTTTTTAAACGCCGTGGCGACGTCGCCCTCAAACAACGGCTCCAAGAAAGGCACGTGACCTGAGATCGGGAACCAGCGCAGGTAGAGCCCGAAATACATGATCATCATGATCCCCATCCAGAAGTTGGGGATCGACTGGCCAAGCATCGCAAAAGTCATGATCCCGCCATCCACCGGCTTGCCGCGATAAAGCGCAGCGGCGATGCCAAGGGGGATCGACAGGCCGATGGCAAGGACCAACGAGAAGATGGTCAATTCAATGGTCGCAGGCATCGCCTCTAAAACGACACCCATAGCGGGCTCGCGGTAGCTGAGCGAGTTGCCAAAGTCGCCTTGGGCGACGTTCCAGACATAGGAGAGGTACTGGATGTAAAGCGGTCTGTCGAAGCCGAGCATCTGCCGCGTTCGCTCGATTTCCTCGGTGCTCGCGTTCTCGGAAACGAAGAGATAGGTGGGGTCGCCGCCGATCTGCAGAGCGAAGAAGCTGATCAGTGTCACACCGATCAGCACCACCACGCTTTGCATCAAACGGCGGGCCAGGACGGTCCACACGCGTGGGGAGCCGTCAGTCCATGGGGGGTGGGACGCGGGGTCCCGAAAGAGCCGGCACCAAAGCTTCTGGCCCGCGCTGACCGGGCGTCTCGCAGCACCATTTGCCTAAGCGGATCGACGTCGCGTCGCAGTGCTTGACATTCATTCGTTGCTCTTACCATCCTCCACAAATGATTGTCGACTGTATAACAATCGAGGTGCGTTGTGGGGGCGCGCCACGGCGGTGCGGCACCCGGCCGACCATCGAAGAAGCACGCACGACAGCACATTTTTGGGCGAACGGGCGCCCGTCATCGGGGCAGGAAAAAGTGCGTATGGCCACCTGATGCAAAGCCACACGGCGACCGCGCCGCTGCTCAAGGTCACCGATCTACAGGTTACCTTCGATATCAGTCGTCGCCATTCGGTGCGCGCGGTGGACGGTGTGAGCTTTGAGGTGGAAAGCGGCGAAACGCTGGCGATCGTCGGCGAGAGCGGGTCGGGCAAGTCCGTCACCAGCCTCGCGATCATGGGGCTCCTTCCCAAGGATGTCGGACGCGTCTCGGGCGGTACCGTTCGGCTTTCGGGGCGCGATATCACGGCACTGCCGGAGGTCGAGCGCCGCGCCATTCGCGGCAAGGAGATCGGCATGATCTTCCAGGAGCCCATGACCAGCCTCAACCCGGTCCACACGGTGGGCGAGCAGATTGCCGAGGTGGTGATCCGCCACCAGGGCCTGTCTGAATCAAAGGCTCGGGCGCGGGCGGTGGAGATGCTCGCACTCACGGGCATCCCCGAGCCAGGGCGGCGGGCCAACAGCTATCCGCATGAGATGTCGGGCGGGATGCGCCAACGGGCGATGATTGGCATGGCGCTCGCTTGCGAGCCGAGGCTGCTGATCGCCGACGAACCAACCACGGCGCTCGATGTCACCATACAGGCGCAGATGCTGGAGTTGATGGCGGACCTTCAGGATAAGCTCGGCATGGCCATTATTTTCATCACCCATGATCTTGGCGTGGTGGCCGAAGTCGCGGATCGTGTGGTGGTGATGTATGCCGCGCAGGTGGTGGAAAGCGCGCCGGTCGTAGACATCTTCCGCGCCCCCCGGATGCCCTATACCGACGGCCTGTTGAATTCGATCCCCCGGCTTGGCGCTTCGGTTCGCAAGGAGCGCCTCAAGGTCATCCAGGGTACCATCCCAGCCCTTGCCAACTTGCCAGCCGGCTGCCGGTTCCATCCTCGCTGCGCCTATGCGCTCCAACGCTGTGGAACCGAGGCGCCGGCACTGGAGGGGGCGGGCGATGGACACATGGTGCGGTGCTTGCGCTGGCAGGACATCGACCTTGAACGGCGCGCTGCCTCGTGACCGCGCCGCTCCTCGAGGTCGACCGCTTGCAAAAATATTTTCCGGTGCGCGGCGGCGTGTTCCAGCGCGTCGTCAACCATGTCAAAGCCGTCAACGATGTGAGCTTCGACATCTTCCCGGGCGAGGTGGTGGGGCTCGTTGGGGAAAGCGGTTCGGGCAAGACCACGGTGGGGCGAACCGTATTGCGCCTATTGCGGGCGACAGCGGGCGAGGTGCGCTTTGACGGCACCGACATCATGGCGCTCAGTAACAGCGAGATGCGCCGCACCCGCAAGCGCATGCAGATCATCTTTCAAGATCCCTATGCCAGCCTCAACCCGCGCGAAACGGTGCGCGATGTGCTCACCCATCCGCTGCGCCGGCATGCCGTCGCGCCGCGTTCTGAGCACGAGGATCGTGCGGCGGCGCTTATGGAAAAGGTGGGACTGTCGCGCGATCAACTGAACCGCTTTCCGCACGAGTTCTCCGGCGGTCAGCGTCAGCGGATCGGGATCGCCCGCGCGCTGGCCGTCGAGCCGGAGTTCATCGTGGCGGACGAGCCGGTCTCGGCGCTGGACGTCTCGATCCAGGCCCAGGTGATCAACCTGTTGGAGGACCTCAAGGCCGACTTTGACCTCACCATACTCTTCATCGCCCATGACCTCGGCGTCATCGAATACATCTGCGACCGCGTCATCGTCATGTACTTGGGCCGGGTGATGGAGATTGCCTCCGCAGCCGATCTCTACAGGCGCCCGTCTCACCCCTACACCAAGGCGCTCTTGTCGGCCGTCCCGGTGCCGGAGCCAGGGCGCAAGAAACAGCGCACTGTCCTAAAGGGCGACATCCCGAGCCCCATCGATCCACCCAGCGGATGCGTGTTCCGCACCCGGTGCCCGATCGCAACGTCCGACTGCGCCGATACTGTGCCGGCGTTGCTGCCAAGGGCCGAAGGTCAGCTGAGTGCTTGCCTTCATGCCTAGGTCACGCCCCGATAAACCAACCAGGAAGAGGAACCACGACATGACGACGCTCAAGACGCTTCTCGCCTGCGCCGCCGCCGGCGTGCTCGGCGTGACAGCGGCACAGGCAGCCCCGGCTGACGACACCATCGTCGTTGGCCTCAGCGCCGATATCAGCACGCTGGAGCCGTCGGCTATCGGCTCGCGGCCCAACTCGAACATCGCCCGCCACATCTTCAGGACGCTGCAGACAATCGACGGCGACGGTAATGTGGAGAACGACCTTGCCACCGGGCTCGAGATCACCGCGGATGGCAAGGGGTACATCTATACAATCGAGGAGGGCCAGACCTGCCACGACGGTGAGGCGCTGACCGCTGAGGACGTCGCCTACACCTTCAACCGCGCCGCCGATCCGGAGAATGCGTTCACAGGCAACACACCGGGTTTCGTGTTTAGCTCGATCGGGTTCCAGAACGCAGAAGCGCTGGACGAGCAGCGGGTGCAGATCAACATCGAGCAGAAGAACCCCATCGCCTTCGGCCTCATCGCCGAGGTGCTGATTCACTGCAAGGACAGCTACGAGGCAATGAGCTTGGACGAGGCCTCCGCCAACCCGGTGGGGTCGGGCGCCTATAAGCTCGCGGAGTGGCGCCGCGGATCGGAAATCGTGCTGGAGCGTGTCGCCGACGGGCCGAAGTTCGACAAGATCATCTGGCGCATTATCCCTGAAGCCTCGACGCGGTCGGCCGAGTTGATGGCGGGCAATGTCGACATCATCACCAACGTCGCGCCCGACCAGATGGACGTGATCAATGGCTCGGGTGCGGCCACGGTCAACCCGATCCAGGGCACCCGGCGCATGTATGTGGGCTTCAACCTGAGCGATGATATGGCACAACTGCCGGGCGGCGACGCCATCCAGGACCCTGCGGTGCGCCGCGCGCTGCAATATGCGGTCGACGTGCCGACCATCTGTAAGCAGCTTCTGAACTTCGAATGCGAGCGGATGACCGGGATCGTCAACCCGCCCAACGCGAACCAGAGCCTGGAACCCTACCCCTACGACCCGGAGCTGGCGGAAAAACTGCTCGACGAAGCCGGCTGGCCTCGCAAGGAAGATGGCACGCGGTTCCCAATCCGCTTCCAGGCCGGCCAGGGCCGCTACCTTAACGACGTCAACGTCGTGCAGGCGATCGCACAGTACATCTCCGATGTGGGCGTCGATGTGGAACTCGAGGTCATGGAATGGGCGAGCGTCTACATTCCGCTGATCCGTCAGCGCAACGCCGGCCCGCTCTACTTCATTGGCTCAGGCGGCGCGCTATGGAGCCCGCTTTACGACATGACGGACCTCTCCAAAGTCGACGCGGGGACGAACTACACCCATTGGGACGACCCGCGTTGGTTTGACCGTTGGACCGACATCGCCGACGCGCAGAGCGACGAGGAAGTGCGCAAAATCGTCGATGAGATGCTTCAAGTCTTCTACGATGACGGCCCCTGGCTGCACCTTTACTTCCAGCCGGACTTTTATGGCGTCAGCAACCGGGTCGACTGGTCGCCGCGGCCTGACGAGAAAGTCTATCTGTTCGAAGCCGGCCTGAAATAGATCAAACAAAGACACGCCCCGTGCCGGTTCCGCCGGCACCGGGCGTGTCCGCCACGGCGGCGGCGCGATGGCTCAGACGGCGCGGAGAATGTCGCGCACCGCGTTTGACACCGCATCGATCTCGTCAAGGGTCAGATGCGGGCCGAGCGGCAGCCCCAATAGCCGCGTGCAGGACCGCTCCGCCATTGGAAAGTCGCCCGGCTTGCCGCCAAGCTCCCGATAGACAGGTTGTAGATGCATCGGCGGCGCATAGGGCGTGTTCGTCGCGATCCCGCGATCGGCGAGCGCGGCGCGCAACGTGTCCCGGTCGTCAACCTCGATGACGTAGTTGCGCCATGCATGGCGAACGGGTCCATGCTCGCTGGGGAGGTGCACAGGCGCTGCAGCCAGCTGCGCGCTGTAGCGTGCCGCCTGTGCCCGGCGTTGCTCCAGCGTGACGTCCAAATGGATCAGCTTGGTCCGCAGGACCGCAGCCTGCAGCTCGTCCATACGGGCATTCAAACCGTCGGTTTCATGGCAAAGCGCCCCCCCACCGCCTCCAAATGTTGTCATGTGATGGGCGCGCGATTGGCCGTAGGCGACAATGCGCTCAATCCGGCCCGCGAGCGCTGCATCGCCGGTGACACAAGCCCCCGCAGATCCAAACGCGCCCAGGTGCTTGGTGGGGGCGAAGCTGAAACAGGTGACATCGCCGAAGCAGCCGACGCGTTGGCCATCGATCTCAGCGCCGAGGGCGAGGCAGGCATCTTCAACGACCCGGAGGCCGTGCCGGTCTGCCAAAGCCCTGAGCGCGCGAAGGTCGGCCGGATGGCCGTACATATCCACTGGCATCAAGGCGCGCGTGCGGGGGGTTATGGCTGCCGCCGCAGCCGCGACATCCATGCAGCGTGTCAGCGGATCGATGTCCACCCACACCACGCGCGCGCCGGCGAGCCGGATCGCCGAGGAGCAGGCAATGTCGGTGTTGGGCACCGTGATGACTTCGTCGTCCGGCCCGAGCCCGAGCGCCAACAGCGCCGCCTGTAGCGCGGTGGTGCCCGAGCCCGTCGTTACCACATGGTTGGCCCCGAGCCAGTCCGCCAACTCAGCCTCGAACGCCGGCACCTCTGGCCCCCAATCGAGGCGTCCCGAACCGAGCACGCGCGCTATCGCAGCATCGATCTCCGGCTGGGCATCGCGGTAGAGCTTGGCGTGATCGTAAAGCCGAACGGTCACGGCGCTGGCGGTGGCAAGTAGGCGACGACCTCGACCTCCACCTTCACTTCGGGCGAGCCGAGGCCGGCGATGATCAGCCCTGTATGCGGTGGACGGTGGTCGCCGAAGAACGCGAGGCGCGCCGCCGTGACCGCGTCGCGGTCGCCTCGGTCGACCAGGAACGTGGTGATCTTGACGACATTCTGCGGCGCTGCGCCTTGGTGCACCAGGATCCGCCCGATGTTGTGGTAGACCTGGTCGGCCTGCGCGCCAGCATCACCCAGACCGACCCACGCTCCTGACGCGTCCTTGGCGATCTGCCCGGCGAGGAACAGAAAGTCGCCGCACCGGGCGGCGTGCTCATAGCTGCTCGCCGGCGCGACGTCGGGCGGGCTGGACAGAACGATGGCGGATGATGGCATGGGCGTGCCTTTTGGGTGGGAGTGTGTTGGTGGCAAGCCATTTGCATACTGTATGACTGCATGCCAGTCTGGCGCGCGTCCAGCGTGCGCGCAAGGCGCAATCGAACGGCACGTGACGGCGGCTTTTGAGCGGAGACGTGAGCATCGGTCAGCATTTCGCCAGACAAGTCTTCAGCCAGATCGACAAGCGGTAAAGCGCGCTATCGCGTCTGTTCGGGACGTTGTGACCGGACCGCCAGACCGGACGGCAGAACCAACGACAGGGGAGCGCGAAGATGAGACCAAGAACCTTAACCGCCCGCGGCGGTATGTTGCTGGCGGTGAGTGCTGTTGCGCTTGTGGCGGCCTCGCCGGCGTTTGCGCAGGAGTTGCGGCTCGCGGTGCGGGCGAGCATTGAGCCTGCAAACCTCGACTATCAGGTGGATCCCTATACCTCGACCATGCTGATCAACACGTTCATGAGCGACCCGCTCGTGATCCGAGCTCCGGACAGCTCGTTCGTGCCGGGCCTGGCGACCAGTTGGGAGATCTCCGACGACGCCAAGGAGTTCACGCTCAGCCTGCGCGAGGGGATCAGTTTTCAAGACGGCACGCCCTTTAACGCCGACGCGGTCGTCTACAACTTCAACCGCATCATGGACCCTGAAACCGGCTCGGCGCTGCTTGCCAACCAGGTCGGCCCACTTGAGTCGGTCGAAGCCCTCGACGACATGACGGTAAAGTTCACCTACAGCGAGCCCTGGGTCACCTTCCTCGACATGGCG
Organism: Pseudomonadota bacterium; assembly: GCA_039189975.1. GTDB lineage: Bacteria > Pseudomonadota > Alphaproteobacteria > Rhodobacterales > Rhodobacteraceae > HLUCCA09. The sequence goes on along the minus strand of JBCCYI010000036.1, from coordinate 7,589 downwards.
ACCAAGGCACCCATCTGGTCGCCCACCGCCGCTGCAGCCTCCACACCGCAGGAGTTCGACAAAGAGCTGATCGGCACCGGGCCATTCAAGCTGGTCGAGTGGGTCGCCAACGACCACATCCTCATGGAAAGCTGGGACGACTACAAGAACGCCAACGCCGCTGTGGAGCTCGACGGCAAAGCGGCGGTCGACACCGTTCGCATCCAGTTCATCGCCGAGGAAGGCGTGCACGGCTCCGTCGTGGCGTCGGGCGAATCCGATATCGCCTACCAGATCCCGGCGCTATCCACCGACCAATACACGGACAATCCCGATGCCGAGCTGTTGTCGATCGGCCAGTCGGGCACCGGCTTGCAGATGATCTTCAACCTGCGCGAACCCAAGCTGCAGGACATTCGTCTGCGCCAAGCGCTCCTACATGCGCGCGACATGGGGAAGGTCAACGACATCCTCTACGATGGGCTTTACGGCGAGGCGGACGGGCCGCTCAACAACATCCACCCGTGCTTCTGGGAGGGCGCGAGCGAGATGTACCCGTTCGACCCTGAGAAGGCCAAGGCGCTGCTGGAAGAGGCCGGTTGGGTCGAGGGCGAGGGTGCGCTGCGCGTTGCCAAGGGCGTGGAGGGGGTGCCGGACGGCGAACGGCTGGAACTCGGCTGGTCGATCCTCCATCACCCCGAAATCGGCGAGGTCGTCCAGGCGCAATTCCTTGACGTCGGCGTTGGCATCTCGGTGGAAAAGGTCCCTGGACCGATCCAGTTGGAGCGCGTGAATGCCCGCGATTTCGAGATCATGTACGAGCGTCTGCGCAGCCCCGATCCGAAGATCCTCGATGACATATGGAACTCGCAGTACGACTATCCGGGCGGCTGGGCTTGGACGGGTTACGTCAACGAGGACCTCAATACGCTTCTGAAAGAGGTCGCCGGGAATCCGAACTGGGACGCCCGTTGCGAGGCCGCGAAGTCTGCCCAACAGCACATCATGGAGAACGCGCTGGTGCTGCCGACGCTGTCGCAGCCGTCCTACTTTGCGGTGTCTGGCAAAGTCGACGGCTTCAAGCTCGGTGCTGAGGGCACGCACTTCTTCATCCACGACGTCTCGATCAACTGAGGCGCTCTTGCCGGGGCCCCGCGCGGGCCCCGGCCTTGACGACACGGCGGACGGCGCACAGGGCGCGGGGGCACGATGGGCGGCTACATCCTCGGCCGGATCCTGCAGATGATTCCGGTCCTTTTCATCGTGTCGCTGATCGTCTTTGCGATCATGCGCATTCTGCCGGGCGATCCGGCGATGCTGATGCTGCAGGGCGCCGAGGGCGGGGTGATCACGCCCGAGCGCCTCGATGCGCTACGCGAGAAGATGGGGCTGAACGACCCGATCATCGTCCAGTACTTCAACTTCCTGACCGGCGCGCTGGTCGGCGATCTGGGCGAATCGATCCGCTTCCGCGAACCTGTACTCGACATGATCCTCGACCGGCTCGCCCCGACAATGCAGTTGGCGTTTGCCGGGCTGGTGTGCTCACTCATCATCGGAGTCCCGCTCGGTATGATCGCGGCGATGCGGCGCGGTGGGTGGGTCGACGCCTTCACCATGAGTTTTTCTTATCTCGGCGCTTCGACGCCAGTCTTCTTCCTCGGCCTCGTCCTCATTTCGGTCTTCGCCTTCACGCTCGGCATGCTGCCATCGGCCGGCTCCACGGGGTGGCGCTCTTTGGTGATGCCGGCGCTCACCTTGGGGCTCATCAACGCCGGCTTGATCGCGCGGCTAATGCGCTCCAGTCTCCTTGATGTTCTGGGCCAAGACTATATGCGCACCGGCCGCGCCAAGGGCCTGCCGCCGCGGCTCCTGATGGCCCGGCACGGGATCAAGAACGCCATGATCCCGGTGGTGACGATCCTGGGCCTCCAATTTGGCAACATGCTCGCCGGCACTGTTGTGACCGAGACCGTGTTTAGCCGCCCCGGCATCGGGCGCATGATTGTGAGCTCGATCCTGCAGAAGGACTATCCGCTGATCCAGGGCGCGGTGCTCTTCCTGTCGGTGACGTATGTGACGGCCAACCTCATCGTCGACATCCTTTATGCCTGGCTCGATCCGCGGATCCGCTATGACCGTTGAGGCGGTGGCCGCACTGGCGCAGCGGCGCCCACCGGCGCGCATGGCCCTCAGGCGCTTTCTGCGCCATCGCGGCGCTTGGGTAGGAATGGTGCTGCTCGTGACGTGGGTCGGCCTCGCGATCTTTGCCGATGCCGTCGCCCCTTACGCCCCTAACGAGCTTGTCGCGCGTGCTCGGCAAGCGCCGTCGGCCGCGCACTGGCTCGGCACCGACCAGCTGGGGCGTGACATGCTGAGCCGGGTCATCCATGGGGCCCGCATCTCGCTGGTGCTGGGCTTCGTGAGCGTGCTGTTCGGCATGGTGCCCGGCGTCACTCTCGGCCTCGTGGCCGGCTACATCGGCGGCCGTGTCGATGCGGTGATCTCGCGCATCATCGACGCAATGCTGGCCTTTCCCTCGATCATCCTGGCGCTCATCATCATCGCCACCTTGGGTCCCGGCATTGTCAACGTGATGATTGCCGTGGGCATCGCCTCCGTGCCCGAGTACGCGCGGCTCACCCGCGGCTCTGTGCTTGCGGCGCGGGCGCAGCCTTATGTCGAGGCCGCGTGGCTGGTCGGCAACCGGGCGCCCCGGATCATGGCCCGGCATGTCCTTCCCAACACGTCTGGCCCGTTGATCGTTTTCGCTACGCTCCAGGTGGGAAGCGCAATCCTCGTGGGGGCGGGTCTCTCCTTCCTGGGCCTCGGCGCCCAGCCACCGACCGCCGAGTGGGGCCTCATGTCGGCTGAGGGGCGAACCCTCTTACGCCGCGCATGGTGGATTGCCACCTTCCCCGGCCTTGCCATTCTCACGGTGGTGATCGCCTTCAACCTCGTCGGCGATGGTCTGCGCGACGCGCTTGATCCCAGGGCACGCAATCCATGAGCGAACTCTTGCGTGTTCAAGATCTGACCATCGTGTTCAACACCGAAGGGGGGCGACTACTTGCCGTCGATGACATCTCCTTCGCCGTGGCGGCCGGCGAGACGCTCGCCATCGTCGGCGAATCGGGCTCCGGCAAGTCGGTGTCGGTCCTCTCGGTGTTGGGGCTGCTGCCTCGGGGCAGCGTCTCGGCCGCCGCGATCGAGTTCGATGGCCGCGACCTCGCCAAGGCGGACGAGCGCAGCCTTCGGGCGTTGAGGGGCCGGGAGATCGGCATGATCTTTCAGGACCCGATGACGTCCCTGAACCCGGTTCTCACCATCGGACGCCAGCTCACCGAAATGTTCGAGCTGCACGAGGGCCTTTCGGCCGGCGCTGCGCGAGATGCGGCGGTGGAGGCGCTGGCCCTCGTGGGTGTGCCCTCGCCACGTCAACGGCTGCGAGCCTTCCCGCATCAATTTTCCGGCGGCATGCGCCAGCGGGTGATGATCGCGATGGCCGTCGCGTGTCGTCCCAAGCTGCTCATCGCTGACGAGCCAACAACGGCGCTCGATGTCACCATCCAGGCGCAGATCCTCGACCTCATCCGGCGGCTACAGAAAGACCTCGGCATGGCGATGATCCTCATCAGCCATGACTTGGGTGTCGTTGCCGGCGTCGCCGACAAGGTGGCGGTGATGTATGCCGGGCGCATTGTGGAGAGCGGCTCCGTCGACACCGTGTTTGCCACCCCGCGCATGCCCTACACCGAGGGCCTACTCGGCTCCGTGCCGCGCTTCGACCGCGATGCGGCGGTGCCTGTGTCGATCCCCGGCACGCCACCCGACCCGCTCCAGCGCACGGCAGGCTGTGCTTTTGCGCCCCGCTGCGCACAGACGGTCCCGGAGTGCCGGCGAATTGCACCCGATCTCGCCGCGGCAGGGCCGGTGGGGCACGTTGCCGCGTGCCACCTCGTAAGCGTGCCGGCGGAGACCGCACCGTGACCGCCGTCGCGCTCCTCAACACCGATGATGTTAGAGTGCATTTTCCGAGCGGGCGCGCTTTGCCGTGGGCCGAACGGCAGATGGTGAAGGCTGTGGACGGCGTGTCGCTCTGTGTGGAGCGGGGCAGGACGCTGGGCCTCGTTGGCGAATCGGGCTGCGGCAAGTCCACCCTCGGCCGCGCCATCGTCGGCCTCGAAGCGCCAACGTCTGGCACCGTGTCCTTGAACGGGGCGGACATGGCGGCGATGAGCAGCGCCGAACGGGTAGGGCAGCGCCGCCGCGTACAGATGATCTTCCAGGACCCGTTCGCGAGTCTCAATCCGCGGATGACGGCCGGCGAAGTCCTTGCCGAGCCTGTGCGTCTCCACGCTCTGCGCAAAGGCTCCGTGGCTGAACGGGTGCGCGAGCTTCTTGCGATGGTGGATCTGCCCGAGAGTGCGGTCGACCGGTTCCCCCATGAGTTTTCGGGGGGACAGCGTCAGCGCATCGGCATAGCGCGGGCGCTCGCCTGCGAACCGGATCTCATCGTTTGCGATGAGCCTGTCTCCGCGCTCGACGTGTCGATCCAAGCGCAGGTGATGCGCCTTCTGCGGCGCCTGCAGGAGAGCCTCGGGATTGCCTACATCTTCATCGGGCACGAACTCGGTGTGGTGCGCGCGGTCTCCGACGAGATCGCGGTGATGTATCTGGGCCGCATTGTCGAACAGGCCCCGGCGCCAAAGCTCTTCCGCAGCCCCGGCCACCCCTATACGCGAGCCCTCATCTCGGCCGCGCCGATCCCCGATCCGGTCCTTGAACGCAAACGCACGCGCATCCTTTTGCAAGGCGATCCGCCGAACCCCATCTCGCCGCCGCCGGGCTGCGCCTTCTCCCCCCGCTGCCCCGTGGCCATCGACCGCTGCCAGGTTGAACGGCCAGAGCTTGAGACGATTGAGCCGGGCCATCAGTCGGCCTGCTGGCGTGCCGGCGACGTCCCTACGCTGATGCCGATGGACCTTGAACGCGCCGCGGCCGAGGCGTGAGAGACGTTGCTTGCTATCCCTGCCATCGCGGCCTAAGGCTTGTATAACAATCATACAAAATTGAGGAGCCTCGGGGCATGATCCGCATCGGGATCGACGTCGGCGGGACGTTCACCGATTTCACCCTTTTCGACGCCGGCAATGGGACGCTCAACTTCTTCAAGGTGCCGTCCAACCCCGCTGACCCGTCAGAGGCCATCGAAAACGGTCTCAGACAGATGCGCGACGTCTTCGGCTATCGCCCTGCGGAGGTGACATATCTCGCCCACGGCACAACTGTGGCCACCAACACAGTCATCCAGCGCAACGGCGCGCGCACAGGGCTCCTCACCACCAAGGGCTTTCGCGACGTGTTGGAGCTTGGCCGCCAAGCGCGACCTTCGATCTACGACTACAGGGTTCAAAAACCGCCCGTCCTGGTGCCCCGCGACCGCCGGTTCGAGGTCACCGAACGGGTGGATGCTGAGGGCGAGGTCTGGACGCCCCTTGATCGCGACAGCCTGAAACGGGCCGTGGAAGGGCTTGCGGGCACCGGCGTGGAGGCGGTGGCGGTGTGCTTCATGCACAGCTACCTGCACCCCGAGCACGAGGCCGAGGCGCGCGCGGCCGTGGAGGCGGCGCTGCCGGGTGTCTACGTCACGTCTTCAGCAGAAATATTGCCGGAATTCCGTGAGTTTGAGCGGATGTCGACCACCGTCATCAATGCCACCTTAGGCCCAAAACTCGACGGATATCTCGACAGGTTCCAGGCGCGGGTGAAGGCGGTCGGCATACCCGTCACCCCCTATACGATCCACTCCAACGGCGGGCTAATGCCGGTGGACGAGGTTCGCCGGGCGCCGGTGCGCACCTGCGTTTCCGGCCCTGCGGCGGGGGTGGTGGGCGCCGCCGAGGTGGGGCGCATCGCGGGGCTCCCGGATCTCGTGACGTTCGATGTGGGCGGGACGTCCACCGACGTGTCGCTGATCGAGAACGGGTCGCCCATGTTCACCAGCGCCCGGCTCGTCGCGGGATATCCGGTGAAGACACCGATGGTCGACATCCATGTCATCGGAGCAGGCGGCGGCTCGATCGCGGCGCTCGACGATGCCGGGGCACTGAAGGTCGGCCCCGAATCGGCCGGGGCCGATCCCGGACCGGTGGCCTATGGCCGTGGCGGCACCGCGCCCACCTTGACCGATGCCAACCTCGTCCTCGGCCGCCTCGCGCCCAAAGATATGCTCGGCGGGCGGATGACCGTTGACCGGGACGCCGCGCGCACAGCCATTGAAAGGGCGATTGCCGAGCCGCTTGGCCTCACGGCAGAGGAGGCTGCCCACGGCATCATCCAGATCGCCGTCGCCAATATGGGACGGGCGATCCGCTCTGTGTCGGTCGAGAAGGGTCACGATCTCAACCGGTTGGCGCTGGCGGCGTTCGGTGGGGCAGGGCCGCTCCACGCCGCGGAGGTGGCCCGGGAGTGCGGGCTTTCGCGCATCCTGGTACCGCGCGAGCCGGGAACGCTTTGCGCGCAAGGTATGCTGCTCTCCGACCTCAGCCTTGATCTTGTGCGGAGCCGCATGGCCGATGCAGGGCCTGCCGCCTGGGCTGAGATCTTGACGCTCTTTGCGGAGATGGAAGCCGAGGGCGCCGCGTTTCTCGACCGCGAGGGAGTGCCCGAAGAACGCCGAGCCTACCGCCGGATGCTCGATGCCCGTTATCTCGGTCAGAATTTCGAAGTGCCGGTCTCTTGCGACGGGCTCGGACCGGACGGTTTGCGGGAATTCGAGGAGCGCTTCCACGCTGCCCACCGCCGGGAGTATGGCTATGACATCCGCCACCGCGCCATCGAGTTTGTGTCACCGCGCCTTAAGGCGATCGGCCGCATCGCTCGACAAAGCGCGCAGCTGTTTTCTGGCGGCCGGTCGCTTCAAGAGGCCCAAACCGGTGTTCGGCAAATCTATGCGGACCGCGATGGGGGCTGGCAAGAGGCCACCGTGTTCGACCGCTTGCGCCTTCCCGAAGGGACCCCGATCAAAGGCCCTGCCGTGGTCACCGAGATGAGCGCCACGACATTGATCCTCCCCAACCAGACCGGCGAGGCAGACGCGTGGGGCAACCTCATCCTGATGGAGGCGTCATGACCGACGAGCGCATTGCCGACCCCATTGCCATGGAGGTCTTCTCCAACCGCCTTCTCGCGATCGCCGAAGACATGGGGCAGATCCTCATCCGGTCGTCGTTTTCCTCCAACATCAAGGAACGGCGTGATTGCTCGACCGCGCTCTTCGACGCGCGTGGGCGTCTGGTCGCGCAAGCCGATCACATCCCCATCCACCTTGGCGCCATGATCGGTGCAGTCGAAGCCATCCTTCAGCGCTACAAGCCCTCCGATATCACGCCGGGCGATGCCTTCATCGCCAACGATCCCTACCTCGCCGGCGGCAGCCACCTGCCGGACATCTCGATCATCACGCCGATCTTCCACGATGGCGCCATCCGCTTCTTCGCTGGCAACATCGCTCACCACGCGGACGTGGGCGGCAAGACGCCGGGCTCGACCTCGGGCACCTCGCGCTCGATCTTTGAGGAGGGCATTCGCCTCCCGGTCACCCGCAT
>JBCCYI010000035.1:0-24796 GCA_039189975.1 Pseudomonadota bacterium | reverse complement strand
CGCCAGCAGCCATTGCAGCCCCACCCAGGCTTTGCCATGGAGCGACCAGTATTTGTAGAGCGACACCGGCTGGGTCGCGGCATACTGGACATAGAGCTCCAGGTGGTCCTGCAGATTGGCGCCGACGCCCGGCCTGTCGGCGACAACGGGAATGCCATGCTCCGCCAGATGCGCCCCCGGGCCGACGCCCGACAGCATCAGGAGCTTCGGCGTATTGAAGGCGGAGGCGGCCAGCACCACATCGCGCGCCGCCGCGATGCGGCTGCCGTCAGTCAGGACGACGCCGGTGGCACGCCCCTCCGTGATCTCCACGCGGGCAACCTGGCCGCGCACCAGAGTGACGTTGCCCCCCTTCAGCGCAGGCTTGAGATAGGCCGAGGCCGCCGACCAACGGCGCCCCTCATGGATCGTGGCCTCAAACGGGCCAAAGCCCTCCTGCCGGGTGCCGTTGTAATCGTCGGTGCGGCCATAGCCGGCCTCGGCGCCCGCCTCGACGAAGGCCTTCACGAGCGGGTTGGTCCGGTTGCCCCGGCTGACGTGGAGGGGCCCTTGCGTGCCACGCACAGACGCGTCGCCGCCGTGGCCGCCGCTATGCCAGCATTCCTGGCGCCGGAAATAGGGCGCCACATCGGGCCAGCCCCAGCCCTGCGCGCCGGTTTCGGCCCAATGCTCGTAGTCGAGCGGGTGGCCGCGCACGTAGATCATCCCGTTGATCGACGAGGACCCGCCGATCACCCGCCCGCGTGGTGCCGCGAGGCGGCGGCCGTTCAGATGCGGCTCCGGCTCGGTGCGGTAGCCCCAGTCGTAGCGGCGCATGTTCATCGGGTAGGAGAGCGCGCCGGGCATGTTGATGAGCGGCCCCCAATCGGTCCCCCCGGCCTCGACGACGATGCACCGCACCCCCGCCTCTCCGAGCCGGTAGGCCAGAGCGGACCCGCCGGATCCGGCCCCGACAATCACAACCTCTGCCACAACCTCTGCCTGCATCACTGCGTCCTCATTGCCGGTGGCGTCATTGCGGGTCGCGTGCTGGACGCTGGGCTGATTGCCCAGGCGACGACAGTCCCGGACGATCCGCCGCGCGACAAGCGCGCTTCACGGGTGTCGCACGCGGCGGGATGCAGTGTCGCACCGCGCCGCCCGGCCCGCTCTTCGGGACCGGCGCTCACGGCCTGCCCTGCGTCAGAAGAAGGTCGAGATACCCGCGCGCGGCCGCTTCCGCCGCGTGCGGCGCGGGCGCGCTCTCGGACAGGGCGCTGCGCAGGTATTGCCCGTCGATCATGGCGCCCAGCGCCTCGGCAGCATCCGGCGCGTGGACGCCCAGCAGCGGACGCAGGTTCTCCAACAGGTTAGACCGCAGGCGGCGGTGATAGACCCGCAGCAGCCGCCGAAAGGCCGGATTGCGCTGCGCCTGCACGTAAAAGACCAGCCAGGCTGCGATCGTATCGGGAGCAAAGTTGGGTGCTGCGAAGGAGGCGTGCAGGATCGCCTCGACCCGCGCCCGCGGCCCCTCTGCCCGGCCGAGCTCGGCCCTCACCGAGCGGGCGTAGTCGCGCAGGATCGCACGCATCGCCGCCTCAAAGAGCGCGTCCTTGCCCCCGAAGTAGTGATGCGCCAGCGGGGCCGACATGCCCGCCGAACGCGCCACCTGCGCCATTGTGACCTCAAGCGACCCCGCGCCCGCAACTTCCGCGATGGCCGCTTTCACCAACGCGGCCTTGCGGATAGGCTCCACTCCGACTTTCGGCATCAACGCCCCTTTCAAGGTTGCAATCCTGGGGTAGCCGGTTGTTTATTGACTCGTCAATCAAGAAATCAGGGAGCCCCCATGAAACGTTTCGTCCTCACCTGCGCCACCTCGGCCCTCCTCGCCGGACCGGCGCTGGCCGATTGCACCTCCGTCAGCTTCTCCGATGTCGGCTGGACCGACATCACCGCCACGACCGCCGCCGCCAGCGTCGTGCTGAGCGCCCTTGGCTACGAGGTCGATGTGAAGGTGCTGTCGGTGCCGGTGACCTACACCTCCATGGCCGAAGGCGACATCGACGTCTTCCTGGGCAATTGGATGCCGACGATGGAGGCCGATATCGCGCCCTACCGCGAGGCAGGCACGGTCGAGACGATCCGCGCCAACCTGGAGGGCGCGAAATACACGCTGGCCACCAATGCCGCAGGGGCCGCGCTTGGCATCACCACCTTCGCAGAGATCGCTGGTCAGGCCGACGCGCTCGACGCAAAGATCTATGGGATTGAGCCCGGCAACGACGGCAACCGCCTGATCATGGACATGATCGGCGGCGACGCCTTCGGCCTCGGCGGGGCGGAGTTCGAGGTGGTCGAAAGCTCCGAACAGGGCATGCTGGCGCAGGTCGCGCGGGCCGACCGGCGCGACGAGCCCGTTGTGTTCCTCGGCTGGGAGCCACATCCGATGAACGCCAATTTCGAGCTGACCTATCTCGAAGGCGGGGACGATTTCTTTGGCCCCAACCTCGGCGGGGCCACCGTCTACACTAACACCCGCGCCGGTCTCTCCGAGGAGTGCCCGAACCTTGGGGCGTTCCTCTCCAACCTGTCGTTCACGCTGGCGATGGAGAACGAGATCATGGGCGCCATCCTCGACGACGGTCAGGACCCCGAGGAGGCCGCGACCGCCTGGATGAAGGCCAACAAGGACGCGGCGATGGCCTGGGTCGACGGTGTCACCACGGTCGCCGGAGCGGCGGGAGAAGCCGCGCTCGCGCTGAAGCTCTCCGAGTGATGGCGATGGCCGGGGGGCGGCTAGCCCCCCGTTCCGGCCGCCTGCTCTTCCGCCTGTGCTTCGGCCATCAGCGCGTCGTCGATCTGGCGCGCGCGGATGGCCGCTGGCCGGGCCGTGGCCCGCGCCACATACTCCGTGAAGACGGGGCGCTTCTCGAAGAGCTCGAACTGCAAGAGCCACGTCAATTGCCCGGCGACATAGATATCGGCCGCGGAGAACGCGTCGCCCAGCAGCCACGGCCCCGCGCCCAGGATCTGCTCCAACGCGTCCTGCACCCGCGCCTGGGAGCCATAGCCCAGCCGCGCCTCCTCCCGGAACGACGACGCCGCCCAGCCAAAGGACGCGTTGGTCGAGGCGGCTTCCACCGGCCCGGCGGAGAAGAAAAGCGCCCTGTAGTACGCACCCCGGCGCGGATCCCCCGCAGGCGGCGCGAGCCGCTTTTCGGGGAAGATGTCCGCCAGATAGGCACAGATCGCCGCCGTTTCCGTGACGACGACCCCGCCATGGCGCAGCGCCGGCACCTTGGCCATCGGGTTGACCGCGCGATACGCCGCCGACGCCATCTCGGGCCCGTAAGTGAGCGTCACCGTCTCGTAGGGCTCCCCCACCTCTTCGAGCATCCACCGCGCGATCCGGGCGCGGCTCATCGGATTGGTGTAGAAAACGAGATTGGGCATGGTGCGACTCCGTGGCTGACCCAATCACCCTACCACGAAAGGCCCCTGCCCCGATGCTGAGTTGGCTCACAGACTACAAAATCCCGGTGGGCGACGGCGCCGCGGCCCTGTTCGACTGGCTCCAGAGCGCCGGCGCCAGTTTTTTCGACGCGCTCTCCATCGGCCTCGAAGCCATCATCGACGTGCTGCTGGCGCTTCTGCTGGAGCCGCCGGGCGCCGCCTGGATCACCGGCCAGGAGGGCACGACACTTTGGTCGGAAGCCTTCCACCCGCTGGTCATCATCGCCGTCTTCACGGCGGTGACCTGGGCGCTGCACCGCTCCTGGAAGCTGTGCCTGCTCACCGCGCTCGGCTTTCTCTTCATCGTCAACCAAGGCTACTGGGAGGAAACCGCCGAGAGCCTGACCCTCGTGCTCTCGGCCTGCTTGGTGTGCATGGGCCTCGGTGTGCCCATCGGCATCTGGGCCGCGCACCGTCCGCGCGTCTACGCAGCGCTGCGCCCGGTCCTCGATCTGATGCAAACCCTGCCCACCTTCGTGTACCTCATCCCCGCCATCGTGCTTTTCGGCATCGGTATGGTGCCCGGCCTCATCGCCACGGTCATCTTCGTGCTTCCCGCCCCCATCCGGCTGACCTACCTCGGCATCTCCGCCACGCCCACGCCGCTGCTGGAGGCCGCCGACAGCTTCGGCGCCACCCCGATGCAGAAGCTCTGGAAGGTCGAACTGCCCTCCGCCTTTCCCCAGATCATGGCCGGGCTGAACCAGACCATCATGCTCTCGCTCTCGATGGTCGTCATCGCAGCACTCGTGGGCGCCGACGGGCTCGGCGTGCCGGTCGTGCGCGCCCTCAACCAGGTGAACACCTCGCTCGGTTTCGAGAGCGGCATCGTCATCGTGGTCGTCGCCATCGTGCTCGACCGCATGCTGAGGGTCGAAAAATGAGCATCGCAATCCGCTTCGACGCCGTCTCGATCCTCTTCGGCGCCCATCCCGAACAGGCCCTGCCACTGGCCGACCAGGGGCTCAGCCGCGCCGAGATCCAGGCCGAGACCCAGCAGGTGCTGGGCGTGCACGACTGCACCCTCGACGTCGCCGCCGGTGACATCGTGGTGCTCATGGGCCTCTCAGGGTCGGGCAAATCGACGCTGCTGCGCGCCGTCAACGGCCTCAACCCCGTGACCCGGGGCGCCGTCCACGTGCGCAACGGCGACACCATGACGGATGTCGGCGCCTGCGCGCCCGAGGCTCTGCGCGACCTGCGGCGCAACGCCGTCGCCATGGTGTTCCAGCAATTCGGCCTCCTGCCCTGGCGCAGCGTTGCCGAAAACGTCGGCTTCGGGCTGGAACTCGCCGGTCTCTCGCCCCGCGAACGGACCGAACGCGTGGCGCACCAGCTCGAGCTCGTCGGCCTCGCCGACTGGCGAGACCGCAAGGTCGGCGAGCTCTCCGGCGGCATGCAGCAACGCGTCGGCCTCGCCCGCGCCTTCGCAACACAGGCCCCCATCCTGCTGATGGACGAGCCCTTCTCCGCGCTCGACCCCCTGATCCGCACCCGCCTGCAGGACGAGCTCCTCACCCTTCAGGACAAACTCAAGCGCACGATCCTCTTCGTCAGCCACGACCTCGACGAAGCGTTCAAACTCGGGGACCGCATTGCAATCATGGAAGGGGGCAGGATCGTCCAGGAAGGGCGGCCCCGCGACATCTTCACGTCTCCCCAAACACCGTACGTCGCCGACTTCGTGGCCCATATGAACCCGCTCGGCGTTCTCACCGCCCGCGATGTGATGGATCCATGCGACCCGTCCCAATTCCCCCTTTCGGCTCCCTGCGTCGCGCCGGATACACCCATACAAACGGTCATGGAAGCTCTGGAGCGCACTCCCGAAATATCGGTTCGCGACCGACACACGACCGGCCGAGTGACATATCAGCGCTTATTGCAGCGACTCCGATCACCGAAGACCTGAGCCCGGTCCCCACAGAGCTTTCCGACTGTGTTCAAGGCATCGCCATTGCTCAGCTGAAGCGCGTTTGGTCTCGAAGGACGCCTCCGGCGGCGGTATTTGGAGCAAGAAGAAGGGGCATGTTTCAAGGCATATGTGCGCCCTGCGCCTTCTTTCCCGCATCTTCTTCTTGCATGAAATACCGCGGGGGCGCTCGGCATCGCCGAGCGGGGGCAGAGCCCCCTTGCGACACACCCGCTCTTGCGCGGGCCGGTGTGCTCGCATATGCCGCCGACGGCGTCTGTCCAATGCGAACGAAGGGGCGTTTATGTCGCGTCTGGTCATGAAGTTCGGAGGCACATCCGTCGCGTCTCTGGACAGAATTCGAAGGGCTGCGAAGCGCGTCGGCCGAGAGGTGGCAGCCGGTCACGACGTGATCGTCATCGTGTCTGCCATGTCCGGCAAGACCAACGAGCTTGTGGGATGGGTTTCCGAAACTTCTCCGCTCTTTGACGCGCGCGAGTACGACGCGGTGGTGTCCTCCGGCGAGAACGTGACTGCTGGTTTGATGGCGCTCACGCTCCAGGAGATGGATATCCCGGCGCGGTCCTGGCAGGGCTGGCAGGTGCCGGTGCGGACGACGTCTGCCCATGCCTCTGCCCGGATCTTCGAGATCCCGGAGGAGAATATCGCCGCGAAGTTCGCTGAGGGGATGCGCGTCGCCGTTGTGGCGGGTTTTCAGGGGATCAGCCCTGAGGGCCGGATCACGACATTGGGGCGCGGAGGCTCCGACACAACAGCCGTCGCCTTTGCCGCCGCGTTCGACGCGGAGCGGTGCGACATCTATACGGATGTCGACGGTGTCTACACGACCGACCCGCGCATCACCACCAAAGCGCGCAAACTCGACAAGATTGCATTCGAAGAGATGCTGGAGCTTGCGAGCCTCGGGGCAAAAGTGTTGCAGACGCGATCTGTTGAATTGGCCATGCGCTACAAGGTGCGTCTGCGCGTCTTGTCGAGCTTCGAAGACGGTGGCGACAACGCGGGCACTTTAGTCTGCGATGAGGAGGATATTGTGGAATCGAATGTTGTCTCTGGCGTCGCCTACAGCCGCGACGAGGCGAAAATGACGTTGCTTTCCGTAGCCGACCGGCCTGGGATCGCAGCAGCCATCTTTGGCCCGCTTGCCGAGGCGGGTGTCAATGTCGACATGATCGTCCAGAATATCTCCGAAGACGGGCGGACCGACATGACGTTCTCCTGCCCGACGGACCAGGTCATGCGGGCGGAACGTGCGATGATGGAAGCGCGCGAGCATGAATCGATCGGGTTTTCGGAGCTCGTGACGGACACCGACGTCTGCAAGGTCTCGGTCGTCGGGATCGGCATGCGAAGCCATGCTGGTGTGGCCGCCAAGATGTTCAAGGCGCTTTCGGACGAGGGCATCAACATCAAGGTCATCACGACATCGGAGATCAAGGTGTCCGTCCTTATCGACCGCAAGTATCTCGAGCTTGCGGTGCAAACCCTGCATGACGCGTTCGCGTTGGAGCACGCGCCGGAGCCCGCCGCGTAGCCGAGGCGGGGCGCTTCGCGTGGGTGCAGTCAATGGAGGCTGCAAAGGGCAAAGCGTCGCATCTTCCCACACGGCCATCGCTGTGGTCTAATCAGCGTCCGTAAGCAACGGGCACGCTTAGAATGGCAGATGGAACCACGCCAGAACCTGGCAGCCGAAAGCTGCTCGGTCGGTTGAAGGATGCGCTCGCCGAACCTGCGGAGGGCCAGGATCGGCTGGACCGCGTGGTGCGTCTGATTGCCGAGGAAATGCAGACGCCTGTCTGCTCGATCTATCTCTTTCGCGACGCGGAGACGCTGGAGCTGTGCGCAACCGAGGGGCTCAACCCCGAAGCTGTGCACCAGACGCGCATGCGCCTCGGCGAAGGGCTGGTCGGGCGCGTGGCATCCCGTGCCAAGGCGATCAATACGGCGGACGCCCCCTCCGAAAAGGGCTTTCGGTACATGCCGGAAACCGGAGAGGAGATCTATTCCTCGTTCCTCGGTATGCCCGTGCAACGACTGGGCGAGCGGCTCGGCGTGCTGGTCGTGCAATCGCGCGAGGCGCGCGCCTATTCCGAAGATGAGGTGTATGCCCTCGAAGTTGTCGCAATGGTGCTGGCCGAGATGGCGGAGCTCGGGGCGTTTGTGGGCGACAGCGCGGCCTTGCGCCCGCTGCACCAACGGGCGTTCATGGGCCGCGGCACCGTTGCGCAAGAAGGCAACGCGATGGGACAGGTCTGGCTGCACGAGCCGCGCGTCCTGGTCACGAACCCGTTCGCGGAAGATGCGCGCATCGAAACCAACCGGCTGCGCGACGCCATCGACGAGCTGCGCGTCTCCGTGGACGAGATGCTGGGTGACCCCTCTGTCGGACATGCGGCCAGTGGCACCGGGCAATCCGGGCTTGCCGCATCCGACGGTCAGGACACGCTCTCGGCGCATCAGGATGTCCTCGAAGCCTACCGCATGTTTGCCAACTCCAAGGGCTGGAAGCGCCGCATGGAGGAGAGTATCGCGCAGGGCCTGTCGGCCGAAGCGGCTGTCGAGCGAGAGCAGACACGAGCCCGCACCCGCATGGAGGAGAGCAACGATGCCTATCTGCGGGAGCGTCTGCACGACCTCGACGATCTCTCGAACCGTTTGCTGCGCCTCCTGACGGGCCAGGGTACGGACACGGGCGCGGAAATGCCGGACGCGCCGATCCTGATTGCGCGAAACATCGGCCCGGGAGAGCTTTTGGCCTATGGGCGATCGCTGAAAGGGATCGTGCTGGAGGACGGCTCCGTGGGCAGCCACGCCGCCGTTGTCGCGCGTGCCCTTGCCATCCCGCTTCTGGTCAACGTGAAGTCGGTGACGACCGAGGCGCTGAACGGCGATCATATCCTGGTCGATGGGGAGCAGGGCATTGTGCACCTGCGGCCCGAAGAAACCGTGACCAAGGCCTTCCGCGACAAGATGGCGATGCAGGCGAAGGCGCAGGAGAAATACGCCTCGATCCGGCGTGTGCCGGCCACCACTGTCTATGGCCCGACCATCGCGCTCCACATGAACGCAGGCCTGATGGCGGACTTGCCGTCCTTGCGCGATTCCGGGGCGGAGGGGGTCGGGCTCTTTCGCACGGAGCTGCAGTTTCTCGTACGCAACCAGGTGCCTCGCCGGGGGGAGCTCGCCGCGCTCTACAGCCGGGTGATGGACGCCGCAGAGGGCAAGCGCGTCTGCTTTCGCACGCTCGACATCGGGTCGGACAAGGTCCTGGCCTACATGAAACCCACCGAAGAGCCGAACCCGGCTCTCGGATGGCGCGCGATCCGCGTGGGCCTCGACAAGCCCGGTGTCATGCGGATGCAGCTGCAAGCCCTGATTCGCGCCGCGAATGGCCGCCCTTTGACGGTGATGTTTCCCTTCATCGCGCAGCTGGACGAATTCCTGCGCGCCCGGGAGATGCTCTACAAGGAGCTCGACCGCGAAGAAAAGCTTGGCCGCGTGTTGCCCTCCAAGGTCGAGATCGGCGCGATGCTCGAAACGCCCTCGCTCGGGTTTTCACCACGCAAGTTCTTCGAAGAGGCGGACTTTATCTCCGTGGGCGGCAACGACCTGAAGCAGTTCTTCTTCGCCGCCGACCGAGAAAACGAACGTGTCCGGCGTCGCTATGACACGCTGAACGTCTCGTTTCTGACGTTCCTTGAGTGGATCGTGCGGCGGTGTGAGGACACCGAAACCCCGCTCAGTTTCTGCGGAGAAGATGCCGGGCGGCCGGTCGAAGCGATGTGCTTCGCTGCCATGGGGTTCCGGTCACTCTCGATGCGGCCGGCCTCGATCGGTCCGGTCAAGCACCTGCTTCGGCGGACCAACATCGCAGAGGTGCGCGACGTGATCGACACGGCCCGCGCGTCGGGTGCGCAATCCGTACGCCCTGCCGTTATGGAATGGCTGCGCGCGCAATCCTAACCCGAAGGCCGGCTTGGCCGCTAAGCGACCCCGTCGTCTGCCCAGCGCCTCACCCGACCTCTTACGCCGTCCCACGCACCGCGCCCAAGGATGCGGTCCGGGTTGGTCGGAGGGGGCATTTCGACGCCCTCAAGCCGCCGGTACCCGAAGCGGCCATAATAGGGCGCGTCGCCGACGAGCAAAAGACGGGTCCACCCGGCGTCCTCGGCCAAGGCAGCGACGGAGGCGAGCATCTCAGCGCCGAGCCCCTCCCCCTGCCGGGTCGGATGCACCGCGACCGGCCCCACAAGTGCGGCGGGCCTTGTTCCAACTCGAACGGGCCAAGCGCGGATCGCACAGCCGAGCGCCAGTCCATCGCGCCCGACAAGGCAAAGCCGCGCGATGGGGTCGACGCCATCGCGCAGACGATAGGACGACAGCGCTTCGCGCCCCGGCGCGAAGCAGTGATCGAAGAGCGCTTCGACCTCCCACCAATCCTCTTGCGTTTCGGGCTGTAGCTGCACCCGATGACCCTCCGCTTTACCTCAACCGGCCAAGACACGCCCCCGCAGCGCGCGCTCGGTTTCGGCTGGCGCGGCGCGTAGCATGCCGATAGGCCGGATACAAAGGAGAGCCTTATGTTCTATCGCCCCGAAGACGGCCATGGCCTGCCCCACAACCCGTTCAACGCGATCGTAACGCCGCGTCCGATCGGCTGGATCTCCACGCGCGGGGCGGACGGCGCGGAAAACCTCGCCCCCTACTCGTTCTTCAACGCCATTGCATATGTGCCGCCACAGGTGATGTTTTCCTCGACCTCGACGAAGCCCGACCGGGACGGCACCAAGGATAGCGTCGGCAACATTGCAGAAACGGGCGTGTTTTGCGTCAACATCGTCGCTTATGACATGCGTGATGTGATGAACCACACGTCCGGGCCATGGCCGCGCGAGGTCGACGAATTCGCCGATGCCGGGATCGACCGTGCGCCCTGTGAAACCATCCCCTGCTCTCGCGTCGCTGCTGCCCCCGCCGCGCTGGAGTGCAAGCTGACGCAGATCGTAGATCTGCCGGGCGAGGCCAACAAACTGGTGCTGGGCGAGGTGACGGGCGTGCACATCGCCGACGCCCATCTGCGCGACGGCCTCCTCGATATCACATCGTTTCAGCCGCTCGCGCGGTGCGGCTATCGCGACTATGCCGTCGTACGCGAGGTCTTTCCCCTAAGGCGCCCCGGCGACTGATGCCAAAGGGAGCATACCGCCTTCTGGCGCGTCACGATCCTTCGGCAAGAAAATCCTCGATGGCGGCCAGGGTTTCATGCCACGCGGGATCTTGCGGCAGCATGACATGGTTGCTCGATTGAAGCAGGTGCAACCGTGCATGCGGAAGCCGGCTCGCAAGAATCTGAGCCTGTTCGAGCGGTTGGATCGAGTCGTTTTCCGCATGCAGCAGGAGTACTGGCGCCTGCACCTTTGGCAGGTCCGCCAGGACGTCAAAGCGGTCAATGCTCCGCCGGAGCGCAACAGCGTTTTCTGGCGTCGCCGAAGCAAGCTGAATGCGCACGAAATCGTCGACCTGTTCCGACGTCGCGCCGGGCATGAAGAGCGACGCCATCGCTCGGACAAAAGCGCTGCCCTGCCGCCCCCAGCCCTTGCGGATGAGCGACAGCATGGTTTCCTCGTCCACCGCAAGATCGTCCGTTTCTCGCAACGCCCGTCCAACAGCATATCCGCCGATCAGGGCCATGCGTGACACCCGATCCGGGTGGCGCGCCGCAAAGCGCAGCGCCACGGGTACAGCCTGCGAGGCAGCGAAGATGTCGAAGCGCTCAAGGCCCGCAGCGTCGGCAACCGCCAGCATATCGAGCACGAAGTCATCGAGGTCACCGTTGCCGATGCGCCGTCCGGAGCGGCCGGTCCCACGTTGATCGTATCGGATGAGAGTGTGGCGCCCTGCAAAGGCGCGCAAGAGTGGCCCCCACACCGGACTGTCCGGGTCCAGATCAAGATGCGAGAGCCAGTGCCCTGCCCGCAGCAGGGGCTTGCCGCGTCCGGACATATGCCAGGCTATCGGGAGCCCGTCCGCTGACGAGGCAAACCGGAGTCCTGCCTCCTGCCCGCCTAAGCCTGGCGCTGAGGGTGAACGGCTGCCCGGATCCAGGGGGGCGTGTTCCGTGCCTGCATCCTCATGGACTTCCGGCACCATGGCAAAGCCGCGGCGGGGCACCGTCCGGATGATCTGCTGCCGCTTGCCATCGTCACCGACGGCGGCGCGGGCCGCGCTGATCCGGGCGGAGATGGTTGCCTCAGACACGATGAGGCCTTTCCAGACCGTCTCTACAAGCACATCGCGGCTGACCACCTCGCCATGCCCACGCGCCAATTTGACGAGCACGTCAAAGACCTGTGGCTCGACACGAACGACGTCGCCCCGCCGCCGCAACTCAAGGCGCCGGGTGTCGAGGCAGCACTCTGCAAACCGCAAGATCATGGCGCATCATCACGCGCCCTTGCCGCTACGGCAAGAACCTGCAGGGGCGTCGCGCGCCCCTTCGACAAAAGACAAGAGCTTCTAAAGGGTTTCCCAAGACCGGCTTCAAGCAATGGAGCGCCGCAAAAGACAAGGTGATCCAAACATCAATCGAGGAGAACACCCATGTCAGACATCGACGTCGCCATCTTACGCCGCCCCGACGGCTCCATCGACACGGGCCACTACATGGCCCGCGGGCGCCGTCTGCGCGCAGAGCAGGCGCGCCGCTTGACCTCGCCGACATCCCCGGCAGATGCCCGCCCGCGTCTGTCTCGGCGCAAGCTCTTCTCCTGGTTCTGATCTGACGCCTAAAGATTGGACCTTTCTCCTTGGCGCCGAGCGGTTAGTGTAACCGAGGGGCCGGGGTGTGCCCGTCGACACGGGCAAGGGAAGGACCAGCATGGGCGAGACGAAGATCGGGATCATCGGAGGCAGCGGGATCTACGAGATCGACGGGCTCGAAGATGCTGCATGGCGCACGGTTGAGACGCCCTGGGGCGCGCCATCGGACGAGATCCTGACGGGCACGCTCGGCGGGGTCGCGATGGCGTTTCTGCCGCGGCACGGGCGCGGGCACGTGCATTCGCCGACCTCCGTGCCCTATCGCGCCAATATCGACGCGCTGAAGCGGATCGGGGTGACGGATGTGATCTCCGTCTCCGCCTGCGGATCGTTCCGCGAGGCCATGGCGCCCGGCGATTTCGTCATCGTCGATCAGTTCATCGACCGGACCTTCTCCCGGGAGAAGTCTTTCTTCGGGGAAGGCTGCGTGGCGCATGTGTCTGTCGCACATCCCACTTGCCCGCGCCTTGGCGATGCATGCGAGACGGCATCCAAGGGTGCTGGCGTCACCGTCCACAGGGGTGGGACGTATCTGGCGATGGAAGGGCCGCAGTTCTCGAGCCTCGCGGAATCGAAGATGTATCGCGAACACTGGGGCGCAGATGTGATCGGGATGACAAATATGCCCGAGGCCAAACTCGCAAGGGAGGCCGAGCTCTGCTACGCCACGATCGCGATGGTCACGGATTATGACAGCTGGCACCCCCAGCACGGCGAGGTCGACGTGACCGAGATCATCGCCACCCTTATGGGCAATGCCGAAAAAGCCAAGGCCACCGTCGCTGCACTGCCCGCGCTGCTCGGCCCCAATCGCGCGCCCTGCCCCCATGGCTGCGACCGGGCGCTCGAATATGCGATCCTCACCGCGCCCGAAAAGCGCGACAGAGCCTTGCTTGCCAAGCTCGACGCCGTGGCCGGGCGGGTCTTGCGCTAATCCTCTCGAACGGAGATCCTCATGTCCCTCGGCGCCTTTTCGATGAGCCTTTCAGTGCGCGACCTAGACGCCTCGCGCGATTTCTACACAAAGCTGGGCTTCACGCCCGTCGCTGGCGTCGGCGGCGAGGGATGGGCGATCCTGCGCTGTGGCGACTGCACGCTGGGGCTCTTCCAGGGCATGTTCGAGCGCAATATGCTGACGTTCAATCCGGGCTGGGTCTCCGAGGAGGAGACGATGGGGTCGTTTGAGGATGTGCGGGCGCTGCAAGCACGGCTCAAGGCGGCGGGGATCGCGATCCAGGGGCAAGAGGTCGATCCAGGCAGCACCGGCCCTGCCTCGTTCACGGTGATGGACCCCGATGGCAATCCGGTGTTCTTTGACCAGCATGTCCCTGCTCCGACCCAGGAAGGATCCTGATCCATGGACTTTTCACTGTGGCTGACGTTTGTGGCTGCCTCCACAGCCCTCTTGCTGATCCCAGGGCCCACGGTACTGCTGGTGCTGTCTTATGCGCTGAGCCAGGGCCGGCGCGTCGCGGTGGCAACCGCGCTGGGGGTCGCGGCCGGGGATCTGATCGCGATGACAGCCGCGCTGGCGGGCCTGGGCGCCTTGATCACCGCATCGGCCACGGCCTTTACCGTGCTCAAGTGGATCGGTGCGACCTACCTGCTCTGGCTGGGTTGGAGCATGTTCCGCCAGGCCAATCACACGACCTCATTTCCAGCGCGCGGGCTGCCGTCGACGCAAGAAGACATGGCGCCCGTGACGCCCTCTGCCGTCTTTCGCCATGCGGCCGTCGTGACAGCGCTCAACCCAAAGAGTATCGGGTTCTTTGTCGCGTTCGTTCCACAGTTCATCCGGCCCGACGCGCCGGTGCTGTCGCAGGGCGCGGTCATTGTCGCGACGTTCGTCGGCCTCGCGGCGCTCAACGCCCTCGCTTATGCCCTGCTTGCGGAGCGGCTCCGCCACCACCTCGCCTCGCCCGCTGCCATACGCTGGCTGACGCGGTCGGGCGGCGTTGCGCTGATGGGGATGGGGGCGGCAACCGCGCTTCTGCGGCGCGCCACCTGACGTGCACTGCCGCCTACCGGATCCAAGCAATTGCCGAGCGCGTGTGAACATCGATGTCCTTTAGAGCTAGATGACCGCATCTGACCAATCCAGAAAGCGTCGGGGCATCGCAGCCCGTGACCCGATCCGCCCCCCCTCTGACGAACTCTGCAAAAGGACCCTGCCGCCCGTGTCTGTCACTGCAAAATCCGTGCGGGACTACATCCGCACCATCGCTGATTTTCCCAAGGAAGGGATCATGTTCCGCGATGTGACCACCTTGTTCTCCGATCCGCGCGGGATGCGCATGGCGGTGGACCAGTTGCTCCATCCCTATGCCGGGCAGGACATCGACGTTGTCGCCGGGTTGGAGGCGCGCGGTTTCATCCTTGGCGGTGCCGTGGCGCATCAGTTGGGACTGGGCTTCGTGCCCGTGCGCAAAAAGGGCAAACTGCCGGGGACCACGATCTCCGAGAGCTATACGCTGGAGTACGGCGAGGCTGTGATGGAGGTGCACGACGACGCAATCCCCGCCGGTTCGCGTGTCCTCCTGGTCGACGATCTGCTCGCCACGGGCGGCACCGCTGTGGCGGGGATCAGCCTGATCGAACGCCTCGACGCGCGCGTGGTCGGCACCGCCTTCGTGATCGACCTGCCGGACCTCGGCGGGCGCGCGAAGCTCGAAGATCTGGGTCACGACGTTCACGCCCTCTGCGCCTTCGAGGGGGACTAGCCCCGCAACGCCGAATGCCGAGACGTCTCCTCCCGCAGAGAACGAAGAACACGCCGCTGCACGGAGAGCGCCGGGGCGTGCCCGGCACTCGCCTGCCTCGCTACCCGTCCCGGGCGACGTCGGCCGTCGTCCGCTCCGGTCCCATCTCGACGATAACCGGCCCGCCCGCATGTCTGCTCTCCACCAACCGGTGCGCCGCAACGATTTCGTCGAACGGCAGCCGTGCGGCCACCACCGGCGTGAGCGCGCCCCGTGCCACGTCGTGCATCAACGCTTCCAGGCCGGCGCGCGTCTCCGATGAGATCCGCAACAGGATCCGGGGCCGTCGTCCGAACCAGCCCCGGATCACCGCCCAGAGCTCGGCGACACCGAATTCGAGCGGCAGAAACGTGCCGGTCTTTGCCAGAAGGGCCGCCGCCTCGCGATAGGTCGCAATTCCTGCGGTATCGAAGACGAGGTCGTAGTCTCTGCCCCAAGCGTCGCGGTTCTGCTGGCTGTAATCGATGGTCCGCACCGCCCCGAGCGCACGCAATCGGGCCTGCGCGGCCGGCCCGCCCACAGCAGTCACCTGCGCACCCGCAGCCGCGGCGATCTGAACGGCAGAACTGCCCACGGCACCGGATGCCCCCAAGATCAGAACCTGCTGACCCGCCTGTACCGAAGCAAACTCCCGCAGAAACGCCGAAGCTGTCAAACCTGAAAAGGGAAGCGCGGCCGCCTCAGCCGCGCCGAGATTGCAAGGACGGTGGGTCACGATGCCGTCCTCTGCCACCACAAGCATCTGCGCATGCGCACCCCCCCCGGGCAGCACGCCGACCACCGCGTCCCCAACGGAAAAGCGGTGCACGCCGGGTCCCACGGCGCGAACGACTCCGGCGAAGTCGGTCCCCCTAATGGGCTGCCGGGGCCGCCAGAGGCCGAACATCAGCCGCCCAAATACCGCAAACCCTCCGGGGAACGCGGCGGCGCGCAAACGCCAGTCTGCCGTCGTCACCCCGGCGGCCTCAACCGCCACAAGGATCTGCCCGGCGCCGGGCACCGGGTCCGGCATCTCCATCAACTCCACGCATTCCGCAGGGCCAAACCGCGCGTGTATTGCCGCTTTCATAGCACTTCTCCCAGCCTCTGATCCGTCCGGCGTCCGGCCCCGTGCCATCCGCTTCGACCACCCTTGCGCCTCTCTAGACCTATGCACTGAGTTTTAGAATTGAACATCAACGTCTCCCTTCTATACATAAATGCATGAACAGGGCCGGCCTCACCTTCGACTGGAACAGGACACGCGCCTTCCTCGTAACAGCCGAGACAGGATCGCTCTCCGCGGCCGCGCGTGCCCTGGGAACCTCCCAGCCCACGCTCGGGCGGCAAGTCGCGGCTCTCGAAGAAGCGCTGGGCGTCGCCCTCTTTGCACGCACCGGCCGCGGTCTGGCGCTCACGGAGGCGGGCCTCGCCCTGCTGGAACCTGCCCGCGCCATGGGAGAGGCAGCCCACCGCATGGGCCTGATCGCTGAAGGCCGCGCCGAAGCCATCGAAGGGACGATCACACTCACCGCTTCCGAGATCTATGCCGCCCATGTTTTGCCGCCAGTGCTCGTGAAGTTGCGCCAGGACGCCCCCGGCATCACGATCGAGGTGGTCGCCTCCAATGACACCGTCAACCTGCGCCGCCGCGAGGCCGACATCGCCCTGCGCAACGCCCGTCCGGCCCAGCCAGACCTTATCGCCAAAAAGCTGGGCACAGACCGGGCGCGCCTCTACGCAACGCCGGGCTACCTGAAGTCGATTGGAAACCCCAAGACCCCAGAAACCCTCTCCCAACGCGCCGCCTTCATTGCGTTCGACAATGGTCCGCGCATGCGCGATGGGCTCAATGCCCTGGGCCTAAGCCTTACTCAGGCAAACTTCCCCATCCTGACGGCCAATCACCTCGTGCACTGGAACTATGTCCGAAAGGGCCTCGCCATCGGGATCGTCCCCGAAACCCTCGGCGACGCCGATCCCGCCGTAACGCGCGCCCTGCCCGCGCTCGCCCCGATCGAGTTCGACGCCTGGCTGATCACCCACGAAGAGCTCCGGACCAACCAGCGCAACCGCCTCGTCTTCGACACGATGGCCAAGATCTTGGCGCCCCGCTTTCGGCCCGCCAAGAGCGCCCCATAGGACGCACGAAATCCCCGCTGTCCAAGTCGCCCGGTGCGCTGCGGCAGGCACGCCCACCAAGCCCCGCTTCATTGTGCCGGAAAATATCCGCCCCGCAGGGTCGGCCTCAGCTGCCGCCAGCGCGTAGAACGGCGCCCGGATTCATGATCCCGCCCGGATCCAGCGCCGCCTTGATCGCGCGCATCGCCGTCAGCTTGGCCGGATCGCCGTAGCGCTCAAGATCGTCAACCTTGAGCCGACCGATCCCATGCTCGGCGGAGACAGAGCCTCCAAGCGCATCCGCCAGATCGTGCACCGCTCGACTGACCAATGACCGCTCGGCATCGTAGGCCGTCCGCGCGCAACCAGGCGGAGGGAACACGTTGAAGTGGAGGTTGCCGTCGCCGACATGTCCGAAGCAGTTAACCCGGAAAGGCCCGATCTCAGCGAGCGTCGCGGTACCGCGTTCGATGAATGCCGGAATTTCACCGAGCGGTACCGACACATCGTGGGACGCGATCGCCCCGATTTTGCGGTTCGCTTCCGGCATCGTCTCCCGCAAGGTCCAGAACGCGTCACGGTGTGCCTCCGATTGCGCGATCACGCCGTCGATCACGAGGTTCGCCTCGAATGCTTCGGCCAGCAGCGCCTCCAGCGCGGCGGCCGGGTCCATTCCCTTCGCCAGCCCGATGTCGAGCAGAACCGTCCAGTCCGGGACGGTCTCAAAGGGCTGACGCAGCTCCGGCATCTTCTCGGCAAGAAACGCAAACCCCATGCCGCTCATGATCTCAAAGGCGGACACACCGTCGCCGAGGTGGTCCCGCGCCAGCGCCAGCAGGTCGAGCGCCGCCTGCGGAGACGGTACGGCCACCATTGCCGCCCCCCCGGACGCAGGACGCGGCGCGAGGCGCAGCGCGGCCGCCGTAATCACTCCGAGCGTCCCCTCCGAACCGATCAGCAGATGCCGCAAGTCATAGCCAGTGTTGTCCTTGCGCAGTCGCTTCAGCCCACGCAGGATCGAACCGTCGGGCAGCACGGCTTCGATCCCGAGGCACAGGTCGCGCGCATTACCGTAGCGCAGCACGTTGACGCCGCCTGCGTTGGTCGAAAGCACCCCGCCGATCCGGGCTGTGCCCTCCGATGCAAGTGAGAGTGGAAAAAGCCGGTGGGCCGCGGCGGCGGCCTGCTGGACGTCCACCAGCGTCGCGCCCGCTTCCGCAACCAGAACGCTCTCTGTGGCATAAACGGCCCGCACCGCCCGCATCCGTTCCAGCGACAGCAGGATCGGGCGCGGCCCCGTGGGCGCCATCTGACCACCGACAAGGCCCGTCCCTCCGCCGTAGGGCACAACCGGCACCGCCCCAGCCTGCGCGCGGCCGACCACCTCGGCCACGTCCTCGACGCAATCCGGAGCAACGACAAGCGCATCCTGCGTGTGCCAGCGCCCGCGCGGCTCTTCGGTGTAGCGCGGCTCCAGCGGCCGGAAGGCCGCATGGGGCAGCACGGCCCTCAGTTCCGCTTCGATCACGTCGGTGACGGGGTTGAGCATCTCGCGAGCAGCTCCTCACTCGGGCGCATTGTCGGGGGCAGGCGCGGGCCGACTCTCCGGCCCGGTCCCGTCGTTATAGCCGAGGAACCGCGGGCGCAACACAACGACGGTCGGATCCGAGGGCAACGACCGGAGCGACACCTTGAGATCCCGCTCCGTGCGCACGTCGATCCGGAAGTCGCCCTGCATGCCCTCCAGAAACGCGGCGAGCGACGTCGTCGAAAACCAATGCATCGGGATCACGATGGACGAGCGCAGGCGTTGCAAGGTCTCGATCATCTCGGGCAGCGTCAGCGTCATGCCGCCGTCCACCGGCGCCATCACCACATCGAGCCGCCCCATGGCCGCGAATTGGGCATCGCTGGGAACGTGGTGCAAATGGCCCAGATGCCCGATGCAAAGGCCTTCCACCTCGAAAACAAAGATGGAGTTGCCGCCCAAAACGGGCGTCGTACCAAAACCGCCGCGGATGTTCGTGGGCACGTTGCGCACAATCATCTCACCGAGATCGACATAGTGGTCGACCGGGCCGGGTCCTTCGGTATTCCATCCGGGCAGGACATGGGGAATGGCCGGATCGGGGCTTGCGGTCCAATGCGTGGAGTGCGCGCGGTTCATCGTGACCACATCCGGCACGAAGTCTGTCGGCCCCAGATATCCGTTGTAGTCGGTGACGGCAGAGAGTCCGCCCGGCGTTTGCAACAGGAACATCGCATGGTCGATGTACGTCAGGCGGATGGAGAAGGTGTCCACGGGCTCGGTGTAGGACGCACGCTGAAGGTAGGTCACGCCCGGAGTGGTCTGCGCCAATGCGATGCAATGGGACGGCCGCCGGTCGACCGGCGCGGTGCCCTGCGTTGGCGTGATGCCTTGCACGGGCGCGATGTCCTGAGCCGCCACCGGGCCCGGCGCTTCAAGGGGCCCGTGGGGCCCGTCCGCGCGTCCGTCCGACGTCGGGTGGGCCACAGATGGGACGGGGGTCAGCGAGACCCCAACAACCAGTGCCAGGACACAATGCAAACGGGTGTTCATCGGCGATCTCCAGTTCGTGGCTCTGAGCGGAGGTAGCCCGTGGCCCGGACGCGGCAAAGTTCACGCTTTCGTAAGAGGCGGCTGCGAAAAGTTTGTGATGACGCCGTAACTCGTTAAGGAATGAGATAAAGGCTGCATGCTGGGATGCACTGGGATCGAGGGAACCATGTCCGTCAACTACTACACCGACACGCGGGAAGATTCGATCGACGCAGAGGAATATCAGCTCTACCAGCTGATTACGGAGTATCGCACGAGTCTCGGCCTGCCCGAGCTGGAGCTGAGCCACGCCCTCACCGTCACCGCCGCGCGGCATACGCTGGACACGCGCTACAACATCGGGGAATTCCTGATGACGCCGGACGCCGCGCGCTCCCACAGCTGGTCGGACGCGCCGTACTTCTCCAATCAGCCCAACACATACCCCGCGATGTGGAAGGCGCCTGAACGCCTCGAGACAGGCTATCCCACCCTAGGCTATGAGATTTCCGTCGGCTTTCTTGGGGATGGGATCTCCACCGATTTTCCGCCTCAGCTTGCGTTCGATCAGTGGCGAGCCTCGCCCTTGCACAACCCACAGATGACCAACACAGGCCAATGGGCCAACATCACATGGGAGGCGATCGGCGTCGCGATCCACCAGGGCATCGCGCATGTCTGGTTCGGCGAGGCGAACGACCCCCTCGGCCTACCGGACTTTGAACCAGGCGTGGGCCCGGGCCCGGTCGGCGTGCTGGATGATGCCAACAATACCTTCAACGGCGGCAGCGCGGCGGACCGCGTCTCTGGTCGCGGTGGCAACGACATGCTCAATGGCGGCGACGGAAGCGATACACTCCTCGGCGGCGTGGGCGACGATGTCTTGAACGGCGGCGGCGGCGCGGACCAGCTCGACGGCGGACCAGGGTCGGACAAGGCCGTGCTGGACGGCGGCTCGGCCGGCGTGAAAATCGTTCTGCAGGAAGGCTTTGCCACGATCACAGACGGCGGCGGCGTGATGGACCGTATGGCCAGCGTCGAGGTGGTTGCCGTCGGCGGGAAGGACTGGTTTCTCTTCGATGGCGCGCGCGACCTCTCTAGCGCACAAATGACCGAGCTTACCGAGCTCTACCTGGCCTATTTCAACCGGGCTCCCGACGCAGAGGGGCTGCTCTACTGGGGCGATCGCCTCGCCGAAGGCATGACCATGAAGGCCATCGCGGAGAGCTTTTCCGTACAGGTCGAAACACGCGCGCTTTATCCGGAGGGCGCGCCCGCCGCGACGCTCATCAACGCCGTGTATAACAACGTGCTGGGACGCGCGCCCGACACTGCCGGGTTTGAATACTGGGAAGGCCAGCTCACCTCTGGCGCCAGTACACCGGGTGGCTTCATCCTCGACGTACTCAGCGGCGTGCGCGGCGCAAGCGGAAGCGCGGAAGATGCGGCGTTTCTCAAGGCCAAGACGGACATCGGCGTCCACTTTGCCCTGGCGCATGGGTTGAATGACGTGGATGCAGGGCGCGATGTCATGGCGCTTTACGATGGCTCCGACCCGGGTCTGACCGCCGCGCAGAACCGGGTGGACGCTCTGGCTGACAGCGGCGCGTTTTCCATCACCGTAGCCGGCATCGCCGACGATCCGGCCTTCTCGACCTTCTAGGACGCGCGCGTCTCAAACCTGCGCGCAGGTTGGGCCGGCGCGGCCAGAGCCACAGCATACGAGCGCTCCGAGAGCTCAGAGCAATCGGCGCTCTCCACATTTCGGCGATTTCACGTCACCATCCCGTAGGAGCGCCCCGCCACGTCGGATCCGGGCGCGAGAGGATGCGACATGTTTGAAGTCTTCGCCATCACCTCGGCATTCGTCTGCGGCGTGCTGGTGCGCCCTCTGGGCCTGCCACCGCTCGTCGGCTTTTTGGGAGCCGGTTTCGCGCTGAATGCCTTCGGCCCCCCGCTGGGCATGCCCACGCAAACCGGCCCAATTCTGGAGCATCTGGCCAACCTGGGCGTCTTGTTGCTGCTCTTCACCGTCGGTCTGAAGCTCAAGCTCAAGCAGATCGTCGAGCCCCATGTCATGGGCAGCGCCCTGCTGCACTTCGGGCTCTCGGTGGTGATCTTCACGCCGTTTGCGCGGCTCCTATTCACCGATGACTGGACGCTTGCGCTGATCATCGGCATTGCGCTGAGCTTTTCCTCGACCGTTCTCGCCGCGAAGATGCTCGAGGCCAAACGCGAGCTTGGTGCGTTTCACGGACGCACTGCGATCGGGATCCTGGTCGTGCAGGACATCATCGCCCTCGTCGTGCTTGCAGCGTTTTCCGGCAAGCTTCCGGGGCCAGAAGCGCTCTTGATCTTCGCCGCCCCGCTGCTCCGCCCAGTGCTCTTCAAGTTGCTGGACCTCGCGGGACACGACGAAGTGCTGGTGCTGATGGGCATGGCTCTGAGCCTTGTAATCGGCGGTATCGGCTTTGAACTAATCGGCCTGAAGGGAGAGATCGGTGCTCTCGTCATGGGCCTCCTGCTGTCCAACCATCCGCGCGCAGGCGAAGTATCGAACGCGCTCTGGTCTCTGAAAGAGGTTTTCCTGGTCGGCTTCTTTCTCTCGATCGGAATGTCCGGCTTGCCGGATTGGGACGCGCTGGTCTTCGCCGTCGCGGTGGGTGTTCTGCTGCCCCTGAAAGGCGTGCTCTTCTTTGCGCTGCTGATCGTCTTTGGACTGCGCGCGCGCACATCCTTCCTGACTGCGCTGTCGTTGACCGTGTATAGTGAGTTCGGGCTGATCGTCGCGGCCGGCATTCCGGTCGCAGAGGATCTGCTCGTCCCCCTTGCTATCGCAACGTCAGTGTCCTTTCTCGTGGCGGCTCCCCTCAACCGCCTCGCCCACCCGCTCTTTGAGCGCTTCGAGGCGCGGTTGCAGCGCTACGAACGCCCAATCCGCCACCCTGACGAACAGCCGACCGACCTGGGCGCGGCTGACGTTCTGATTTTCGGAATGGGGCGCACGGGCACAGCGGCGTTTGAGGTGATGGCGGAGGCCGGACACCAGCCGATCGGGCTTGACGCGGATCCCTACACCGCCCAGGGGCATATCGCTCAGGGGCGGAATGTGGTCTTTGCCGATGCCGAGGACAGCAACTTCTGGTCGAGCGTGGATCTTACCCAGGTTCGCGCCGCCATTCTCGCCATGGACGACATCGAAGCCAAACTCATTGCGACCCGCATGCTGCGCTCACTCGACTTTTCTGGCCCGATTGTCAGCCATGCACTCTTCGAAGACCACGCCACCCTGATCAAGGAGGCCGGCGCGGACGAGACGTACCTGACGATGCGAGAAGCCGGCCGGTCCCTCGCAGCCCATGCCGTGGACGCCATGTCCGAACCGGACGCGTCCCGCGCACTCTAGGTCCTGTGCGTCCAGCAATGTTCCGCAGGCCCCTCACCAACGCAGGGGCGTTCGATGACGGACACCGCCTGGAAAGCCGCGATGAGGGTCAGGTCAGCTTGCGATATGGCAAGAACGGTCCTCTCTTCGCCTTTTTCCCGCCAGCAGGCACTGATTTGCGATCCCTACGGACCTTCCCAGCATCGACCTCCAGACGATGATGCTTGGCCCCGCCCCATCCGTCTAGAACCGCGGCGTTGTCAGAGACCTGAATGTCAACCCAAGGTTACCGCCCTAAGTCGATTTCGTTTTGAGAAGATACTGTCTTCGCGGCAGAGAGAGAGAGAGACAATCAAGGGCTCAGGCGATTGGAATAGCGCCCTGAAAG
The DNA here is from genome assembly GCA_039189975.1 of Pseudomonadota bacterium. GTDB lineage: Bacteria > Pseudomonadota > Alphaproteobacteria > Rhodobacterales > Rhodobacteraceae > HLUCCA09. The sequence goes on along the minus strand of JBCCYI010000035.1, from coordinate 1,357 downwards.
TGGTCCGCCAACTGGGAGAGATTCTCCCGCCTATTGGAGGATCAGCGATGGCTGGAACGCGAGAAAAGCCCGAAGAGATCGTATCGAAGCTTCGGCAGGTTGAAGGCCTACAGGGCCAAGGCGCGACGAGTGCCGAGGCTGTTCGCCAGATCGCTGTGACGCAAAGGACGTCTTACCGGTGGCGCTAGCCTCATGGCGGGATGCAGCGGTCTCAGCTTGCGCGGTTGAAAGAGTTGGAGAAGGAGAACCAGCGGTTGCGGCGGACGGTGTCTGACTTGATGCTGGACACGCTCATTGTGAAAGAATCTGCCTAGGGGAATGTATGGTCCGCCCCGGGTGTGCAAGCGTGAATTCGGTCTGCGCTGAGCTCTTGCGTCAATGTATCCGGCCTCTTTGTGGAGCGCCTGGCTTCGGGCCTTGATGGGTATCCGCATGCAGATTGAGGCTTTCTACGAGCTCGGCTGCGAAGAGCCTGTTTCCCTCGTCAGCCATCAATCGTTGCGGATCGTTGCAGCGCCATCCCTCAGATCACCGCGCACGCCGTTCGCTTGGGAGCGCCCGCGCCCGTTAGCCGGCGGCAGACATTCCGTCGTACTCTCGCCCTCCCGCGAGGACAGACCAGGCGATCCGGGCTAGCTTGTTGGCCAGCGCGACGGTCGCAATGGTCTTGTGCGTCCTTGCGTCGAGGTCATCGAGCGAGGTGCCGATCCGGTGGCGCGACCGACTTCCATTCAAGCGGAAGCTCCGCGCGCCGTGGATGAACAGGCGTCCGAGGTAGGTGTTGCCCCGCTTTGTGATGCCACCGAGCCGCGTCTTGCCGCCCGTCGACATCTGCCTTGGCACAAGGCCCAACCAGGCGGCAAAGGTCGCCGTCGTTGCGGTCGTCAGTGCGGTCGCAAGGGCGGGCGCCACTGGTTCGAGCACCCCTGGCGACGGTCCGAGCGGCGATGGCGACGCCTCGGCCGAATGCTGATCCATCGGCGACTGCGGCGATCATGGCGGTCGCGACGCGTGGGCCGACACCTGGCACGGTCATCAGCCGTCGGCAGGCGGCATCCTCTCGGGCGAGGCATTCCAGGTCGCGCGTCAGCGTCTTCACGGCGCAATCGGTTGCAAGCCATTCCTCCCAAAGGCCAACGATCAGGCTGTGCATGGTCGGCGACAACGCAAAGTCTTCCGCGAGAAGGGACGGCACGAAGCCGCGAAAGCCGCCTCTGCCCTTCCGCATCGTGATCCCGTGTTCGACGAGGAGGCCTCGGATTTGGTTGCTCACGGCGGTCCGACGCGACACCTGCCGATCACGTACCCTGTGCATCGCCTGTAGTTCGAGCTGTTCCCGTGTCTTGATCGGGACAGT